>CAZEJK010000089.1:3859-19835 GCA_964512045.1 uncultured Thermoanaerobaculia bacterium | reverse complement strand
GACACCGGCGAGGACCCAGAACAGGAGGGTATTGTGGGGCTGCAGGACGACCAGCACACCGAGGACGATCGCCGCCAGGCTCGCGACGACCTTGAGAGCGTTCATGCCCGGGAACCGCTCGCTCTTCAGCAGCAGGATGCCGGCGATCGCCAGGCCGCACAGCATGAGTGCCACCGAAAGGACGGAGATGCCGACGCTCAGGCCGTACGCCACGCTGCCGGCAAGCACCGCCAGCGAGAAGGTGTACTTGATGACCCGCTGCCACGGGTAGAGCTTCCACTTGACCGCGAGGAACTCGGCCAGCTTGCCGAACGCCACGTAGCTGCCGAAGAAGGTCACCGAGCCGATCAGGCCGGACAGCACCGTGGCGACCCGCATCTGCAGCGTCGCCTGCTCGTCCACCGCGGCCACGGCAGCCACCAGGGCCGCCCCTGCGACGAGCACCGAGGCGCCACCTCCGAAGCCGTTGAACAGCCCGACCATCTCGGGCATCGCGGTCATCTTGACGCGCAACGCGGCGATGGCGCCGATCACAGCGCCGATGGCCACGCCGATCAGGATCAGGCGCCAGTCGAACCGTCCGCTGAGCAGGGTGGCGACGATGGCGATCGCCATGCCGGCGGCGCCGACCGCGTTGCCACGGACGGCAGTTCGGGGGTGGGACATCCACTTGAGATCGAGGATGAAGAGTACAGCGGCGAGAACGTACAGGAGGTTGATGACCTGCTGAGAGAGCATGATCGCCTCCTACCGCCGGAACATCTTGAGCATGCGGTGGGTCACCAGGAACCCGCCGACAACATTGATGGTGGCGAACACCACGGCGACGGTGGCCATCACCTTCGAGAGCATCGGGTTGCCGATCGCTCCGGCGAGCAGCAAGGCGCCGATGATCGTGATGCCGGAGATGGCGTTGGAGCCTGACATCAGCGGCGTGTGCAGTGTCGGCGGAACCTTGGTGATGACCTCGAAGCCAACGAAGATGGCGAGCACGAAGACAGTCAGCAGCGTCACAAGATCAGTCATTGGAGCTTCCTTTCCCAGCGGCCTCGAGGACGCGCGGATGGACCACTTTCCCGTCCCGGGTGATGAGGGTTTCGCGAGTAATCTCGTCGTCCATGTCGAGCACGAGCTCGCCGTCCTTGACAAGGTGCTGGAGCAGGGTGGAGACGTTCTTCGCGTACATCTGGCTGGCGTGGAACGGGACCGTCGACGGGAGGTTCATGGGTCCGAGGATCGTGACCCCGTCGTGGGTGACCGTCTCTCCGGGGGTGGTGAGCTCGCAGTTGCCGCCGCGCTCTGCCGCCAGATCGAGCACGACAGATCCGGGCGACATCCCCTCGACCATCTCGGTGGTCACCAGGATCGGTGCCTTCTTGCCGGGCACCGCCGCAGTGGTGATCACGACGTCCGAGCTGGACACGACATCCAGCATCATCTCCCGCTGCTTGCGGTAGAACGCCTCATCCATCGCGACGGCGTATCCGCCCGCGTCCTCGCTGCTGCCCGCCTCGAGCTCGAGCTCGACGAACTTCGCGCCGAGCGATCGCACCTGCTCGGCGACGGCGGGGCGGATATCGTAGGCGTGGACGATGGCGCCGAGCCGGCGCGCCGTGGCGATCGCTTGCAACCCGGCAACCCCGGCGCCGACGACAAACACTCGAGCTGCGGCAACCGTGCCGGCGGCGGTCATCAGCATCGGAAACATCTTCGGGAGCTGCTCTGCGGCCAGCAGCACGCCCTTGTAGCCTGCAATGGTGGCCATCGAAGACAGCGCATCCATGCTCTGTGCGCGAGTGATCCGCGGGATCAGCTCCATGGCGAACAGGTTCACGCCGCGCTCCGCGAGGGACTCGGCGGCGTCTGGTTCACTCAGCGGCTCGGCCATGCCGATGACGGTTTGACCTTCCTTCATCAGCTCCGTGTCGCTGGCGCCAGCCTCCAGGTTGGCCCCGAGAGCGCGGACCTGGAGGATGACGTCGGCGCCCGACAGCAGCTCGGAGCGATCGGTGACGACCGTGGCGCCGCGCTCCTCATATGCGGCGTCAGAGAACCCGGCACTGGCGCCGGCCTTGGCCTGGACGCGGACGTCAAGCCCTGCCTTGACCAGCGTGCCGACGGTGGTCGGTACCGCCGCAACCCGTAGCTCTCCAGGGTAGGTTTCGGAAGGAACGGCAACGATCATGGAACGCCTCCCAGCCTCGCGCGGCTCGCCGAGCTGCATGGTCCGGCTCAGCAGTTGCTATCCGGCGTGAGGTATCGCGAAGAGATGGCAGGATATTCCCGCTCCTGAGATTCGTTCGCTGCGGAGGGGCCGGAAGATCGGCGTGCGGGCCGTGGTGCGCATGGTCCTCAGAGATCGTGTCCGTGGCTACTATGGGTGGCTGTCGGCGTCCTCGTCGTCGAACTCGATGAGCTCCTCGGCAATCTGCGGACGCAGCGCGAGCAGTGCGTCCAGATGCGGTGTGCAGTCGAACGCGGCGTCGAGCACCGGCTGGAGTGTCTGCGCCTCGAGCGGTGGCGAGACGTAGAACCCCTGGACGCAGTCTGCCTCCATGGAGCGGACCAGCTCGATCTGCGTGCCGATCTCGACGCCTTCCACGACGGTCGTCTTGCCCAAGCGGCGGGCGAGGGTCGCGATGGCGCGCACGATCTCCAGGCTGTCTTCCTCCACCAGCATCGTGTTGACGAACGACGCGTCGATCTTGACCGTATCGATGTCGAAGCGCCGGAGGTAGCTGAGGGAGGAGTAGCCCGTACCGAAGTCGTCCACCGAGATGCCGATGTCGAGCTTCCTCAGCTCGCGGAGCATGGCGGCCGCGTGCGAGGCGTGCTCGACGATCAGGCTCTCGGTGACCTCCACGTTCAGGCTCGAGCCGTACAGGCCCGCCTTGCGGACGGTGTGGTCGAGCTGGGCTACCAGGTCCGGTTGTAGGAACTGCGTCGAGGAGATGTTGACGCTGACCTTCAGCTCCGGCTGGCGGTAGCGCGTCTGCCAGCTCCGAAGCTGCTGGCAGGCGGTCTCGGCCACCCACCGGTCGATCGGGATGATCAGCCCGGTCTCCTCGGCGATCGGCACGAACTCGCTTGGCGGGATCGGGCCGCGGTCCGGGTGATACCACCGGACCAGCGCCTCGAAACCGACGATGCGGCCGTCGGCGAGCCGCACGATCGGCTGGAAGGCGACGCGCAGCTCAGAGCGTTCGATCGCTCGATAGAGGTCGCTCTCGAGGACCAGACGCTGAATCTCCTGGGTTCGCATCTCCGGGTCAAAGACGGTCAGCCGGTGGCCGCCGAGCCGCTTGGCGTGGTGCATTGCGGTGTCCGCATCCCGCACCAGATCCTCGGCGTGCTGGTGGTCGTCGCGGAGCGTGACCAGCCCGATGCTCGCCGTGGTGACCACGTCCATCTCCTCGACATCGAACGGCGCCGAGAGCGCGTCCTCCAGCGCGCGAGCCACCTGGATCGCCTCCTGCAGCGATCCCACGTCGTCTGCCAGCAGCATGAACTCGTCGCCAGAGTAGCGACCACACGTGATGCTGTCCCGCAGAACCGGCCGGAGCCGATCGGCCACTGCCCGAAGAAGGCGGTCTGCAGCCGCTGGTCCCAAGCTGTCGGTGACCCTGCGGAAGCGGTCCAGATCGATGGCGAGCACCGCGAGCGAGCCCTGGCGCAAGCGGCGGATTCTGGCCATTGCGCGGTTGATCCGCTCGAGCAGACGGGTGCGTCCGATCAGCCCGGTGAGCGGGTCGACGCCTTCCTCATCCGCATCCATGAGCGTGTGGCGTCTCGCGTCGGTGATCTTGGTGAGGAGCCCGCTCAGCCGGCTGCCCTGTCCACTCGCGGGCTGCTGGGTACGGCCCCGGGCCAAGTACCAGTGGTAGGAGCCGTCGCCATGTTGCACGCGAAATGTGGAGTGGAACTGCGGGAGGACACCCAAGAGATGGTCGTACACGGCGCCCCGGAGCCGTTCGGCATCGGCGGGATGGACTCTCTGCAGCCAGCTCTCGGGATCTGTGTCCGGCGCAGAGGCGTCCTCACCGAGCAGCGTGCTCCACGAGGGGCCGGCGTGGAAGGTGTTCTCATGCAGGTCCCATGTCCAGGCCGCGTCGCTCCCATCGAGAACGCTGAGATCCAGCTGCAGCGGTGCGTCCTCGTCGGAGTCGCTCATGACCTCGGGTGCTGTGCGGTGGCCCAGGCGATCGGCTGCAGCGCGGAGCCGGAGCTGGAGCATTGCGGGAGCGGCCGGGAGCTCGAGCACATCGTCGATGGAGGTCTTCAACGCCCTGGCCAGCTCCTTCGGCTTGGCAGACCGGACCAGACCGAACACCAGCGGCACGTCAAGGGCTCGCAGTGAGCGCAGGAGGCGATCATGGCTGCTGGGGCGAAACCTCATGTCGACGAGCGCCAGCTGCGGACGGATCCGGGCGGCCTCGAATCTGGCGGCCACCGTGTTGTGGGCTCGAGCGGCGTCGTACCCGAGCGCATGCAGCTGGGTCAGGAGCTCTGTGCTGATGGACCGATCGGCGGAGACGAGCAGGATCGTGAGGCGGCGCGGGTCGTCGGGCCGGCTCGAGGCGGTGTCGGAGGCAGACGAACCTCCAGGCCTCCGGCTCCTCTTCGGCGCTGACGTGGCGTCGCGACCATTCGAATCGGCTGCGATGGCATCCCCCCCGTCCCGTGCAACCCGCGTTCGCACGAACCTTTCGATTGTACCGGTGTGGGCCGTTGGCCGTCGAGCTTCGCTACCATGGCGGCATGGCGAGGCTCGGAGCACGTCCAGGGTCGCTGCTGAAGCGGAGTGTCACCGTGGTCGTAGTGGCGGGTGGCGCCCTCGTGGTGCTGATCGGAGGAGCCATGTTGTTCGAACGGTCGTTGATCTTCTTCCCATCGCGGTCCACTGCTGGTGAGGCGGCCGCTCGTGCGTTCGCCGATCGGTCCGGTGTGCGGATCGAGGACGCCTGGTGCACCGCGGACGATGGCGTGCGGCTGCACGGGTGGCTCGCGGAGCCCGTCGATCAGCCCTCTGCAGGCGTGCTCGTCTGGTTCCACGGCAACGCCGGGAACCTTTTCGACAGGGTGGAGCTCCTGGTGGATCTGGCCCGGCGCGGGCACCGGGTGCTGATCCTCGACTACCGCGGCTACGGCCGCAGCGAGGGCCGGCCGTCAGAGCCGGGGCTCGCCAAGGACGCGCGCGCCGTGTGGCGGTGCCTCGTCGAGGAGCGCGCGGTCGCTGGCGAGCGGATCGTCCTCTTCGGGAAGTCGCTGGGTGGCGCGGTGGCCGTGCGGCTGGCCACCGAGGTCGAGCCCGCCGGGCTGATCGTCCAGTCGAGCTTCACCTCGGTCCCCGCGATGGCCGCCCGCCACTACCCATTCGTCCCCCAGTCACTGGTGCGCACCAAGATGAGCTCCATCGACCGGATCGGTCAGGTGACCTGCCCGGTCCTCATCATTCACGGCACCCACGACGAGATCGTCCCGTACGACATGGGCGAGGCCCTCTTCAACGCCGCCCCCGAGCCGAAGCAGCTCCACCCGGTCCAGGGCGCCACCCACAACGACACCTGGATCGTCGGTGGGCCGCGGTACCTGGAGGTGGTCTCCCGCTTTGTCCGGGATGCGCTCGCCACCGACAGCCCTGCCAGCTGAAAAGGTCGGGCCTGAGACGTCGCTTCTCTACGGAGCCAGCACAAGCTCACCAGCGGGGCTCAGTTGGGTCAATAATACAAAAAATAATTGTTGCACGATATATTGACCAACGTTGCAATGTAAAATTTCTCCGATTTATTTTTACACTACTGTGACGCGCAACACCCCCGGGTGTCACAACCGGCATCGGATTAGCGTTGTGGTGTAGCGTTGGGTTCATACTTCAACCGGACGGATGCTCAGTAGTGTTCCGGCGATGAGCAATCTTGGCACGGGCGCGAGAGCGTCACTGTTACTCGGAATCGTTCTCGCGCTTGACAGTTTCTTGACATGGATCGCCAATGTCGGTACATGTTCCTCGTCGATGTGACTGACAGCCGCGAGGAAACTCAGGCGATTGACACTCCGGGAGCGATCATGACGACCCGACTCTGCATGGTGGGACCCGATCGGGCTTTGGTAGTGGTGGCGATCTGTGTGGCTGCCACCTGTGCAAGCATGGTCTCAGCCCAGGAGCTGACCCGTGCCGATCTGGTGATTCGAGGTGCGACGCTGGAGGTTGCGCCAGCCAGCCAGCAGGTGGATCCCGGCAGACCCACAGTGGTCCACACCGCCCTCGGTGATCTGGCCCCGGGCGAGGTCCCGCCGGGGCTTCGGGTCGAGGGTGAGCTCTCCGGTCCGGGCATCGACCCCGCCCAGCACCTGACGACCGCGCCGGGCGAGCCGTTCCAGATTCCCGGCCTCAACCGGGAAGGAACGTACGTTCTCACCGGATTGCGCCTGGTCGACAGCGGCCGAGTGCTGATGGCGGCCCAACCCGAGTCTGTCGAGATCATCGTCCGTCGTCTGGTGATCTCCTCGATCACGTCACGACCGCTCACTCCAGAGGAGATGGCCGCGTACGGTATCGTCATTGGCGACGATAGCCACACGGTCTGGCGGTACACCGTGGGCTTTGCCACCGAGGGGGGCGAGCACGCGATCCCGTTCGATCTTCTGGCGGGTCCGGAGGGTTTCACGCCCCTGGCGGAGCCAGACCCGTACTCCATGCCCGCACCGTCATCGGCGCCCGAGCTGGACCTCCCCCAACCGCAGATCCAGCCGGTTTTCATCGAGATCCCTCAGACCTCGGACAACGGTGCACCACCTCCGGTGCCAGGAGTTCAGCCAGGGACGACGATTCCGGGTTTCCTGGTCGTGCCGACGGACATCGCCTTTCTCAATCAGTACTTCTCCGCGATCCTCGTTGTCCAGAACGGCGCCCTCGCCGGCAGCGGCATCGAGCTTCGCGACCTTGCAGCTCAGCTCCGCCTGAGCGGTGATGGGCTCCGCCTGGCGGAGACCGAGCCACCGACGGTGTCAGGCGAGCCGGTTCCGTTGGTCGATCCTGGCCCGGATGGCACTGCTGGTACCAGCGACGACCTGGTGTTCATCGTTGCGCAGGCCTCTGGGCAGGCAACCTGGCTGGTTGAAGGCCGGAACGAGGGACAGCATCGGCTCGATGTTCAGCTGCGGGGAGCCATCCACGGCCTGGCCAGTGGAGAGCCCGCTGTGTTCGAGACCACCGTGCCGGGAGTGGTTGTGGTGCGGGATCCACGGTTTGCGATGACGTTCTTCCACCCCTGGACAGTCCGCGCGGGTGAGCGGTACGAGCTTCGGGTGGTCATCACCAACACGTCGGCACGCCCGGTGTACGACCTCCAGATGACCCTCCCCGAGAGTCAGATCACGGGTGCAGTCTTTGCTGGTGACGGTACCGACGCCACTGTCGAGGTCCCTGAGCTGCTCTCGGGCGGCTCGGTCACGGTGAGCTGGGAGCTGTTGTCGCTGAAGACTGGACGGGTCGTGGCGAGCGCATTCAACAGCTCGGACCCGATCACGGCACGGTTCGAGATGCGAGTCGGTGTCGGTGAGCTCGGCGTGCCACTGTCTCCAGAGTCTCTCGTACTGCCACAGGGTGTCGAGAGCCTGCCGGACGCCGTGACGCGGCCAGCGATCGAGCTGCTGGGTCTGGCGTACTCGATCGCCACAGCTCCCGAAGGCGCCGAGGCAGATCTGCCGCCGGTAGGTGAGGGTGTGGTCCGGGTTCGTGGTCAGGAGCTGGCTGCTGTGGCCCGGAGAGTGGCGCACGGTGAGCCTGAGGATCGTGCCCTTGTCTCCCTGGGCCTCGGCTGGCAGGGCGCGACGTTCTTCAACGAGGGCTTCGATCGCCTGCGAAGGATGTCGACACGCGGAGCGCAGCTCGAGGAGCAGCTCGGCCTCGCGCTCGGCCGTCGGGTCGATGAGCTCGGTGCCGCCGCAGCGTTCGACGAGCTCGAGGAGCTGGCCATCACCGGCCGGCCGATGCTGCTTGTCATGGCGGATGGCGCGGGCGCCGATGGCTCGGCTCGCCTCGTCCTCTCTGGTCATCGCTCCAACCAGGGAGCGGCGGGGCAGAGCACCGACGACGAGCTGTTCACCCGCGATCTGACCGGGGCCTCGGTGCTTCACGTCGACGCTGCCTCCTGGAGTGGAGAGGTCGCAGCTGTCGCGCTCCCGCTCACGGACGAAGGTGGGTGGCACGAGACGGGCTACCAGGTTCAGCTCCACGGTACAGCTGTCGGGTCGGTGGACCTCGAGGTGGTGCTGGTTCGGCCGGACGGCTCGACCGATCGACTGTCGCCCGCGACGGGCATCGACACTGCACCAGGAAGCGTGGCTGTGTTGGATGTGACCGGTACCGAGAGCGGTGGAATCGGGAGCGGGCTCCTGCACGCCGACTTCAACGGTGACGGTGCTGTCGACCACAGTGGACCGGTGACGCCGACGCACCGTCAGTCTCCGCAGCCGAGCCTTCTCGCTGCGCGGTTCGATGACCGTCTCAACGCTCCGGAGTCCGGAGCGTACCGGCGCATCGTGCTGTTGCTGAGCCAACCGGTGGACACGGCTGCACTCGATAGCATCACGGCAGACGACTGGGTCGTGTCCTCCTCTTTGGAGCTGGAGCCCGGCAGCGAGAGCCCGCTGCAGCTCGACCGCGACCGGTCAGTGGCCCACCTGGTCGACCAGATCGCCCCCACCTTCCTCGTGGTCTCCACTGCGCAACCGCTCAACCCTCATGCGGAGCTAACGTTGAGTACCGGGATTCGCGGCGTCCCGATCGTCGGCGGCCGCGAGGTGGTGCTGATCAACGAGCCCGTCGAGGTGGTCGGAGAGATGCCGTCCGGCGCGGTGCGAGGTCTGGTGATCGGCGGCGACGGCGAGCCGATACCCGGCGCCACCGTCGAGCTGTATGAGGCGACGAAGGTGGAGGACGCCACGGGACTGGATGGGTGGTTCCTTTCCCGCGCGGATGTCGTGATCTCGGACTCTACCGGCGCGTATGTCTTCGACGCGGTCCGTTTCAGGGACGACACGGTACCGTACCGCCACGCCGCCTTTCTGGTGCGAGCGATCGATCCGGCCACCGGACGGGATGCACGCCTTTCGGCGCGGCTTGCAGGCGATGGCGACGTCCGGGAGCTGACGGTGGTCATGCTGGGACGGGGCGATGTGGTCGGCACGATGTCGCGCTCGGACGGCTCGCCGCTGGTGGACCCGTGGGTCACCGCACGGTCTGTGAGCCTTCCCATCGAGGGCGCCGGTGTCGTCCCGGGACCGGACGGCTCGTTCCGGCTGCAGGACCTGCCGGTCGGGCCGGTGCAGCTCGTCGGACGCGATGGCGATCAGTTCGTGTACGCGTCGGCCGAGGTGCCGGGGCCCGGCCAGGAGGCCGAGGTCCAGCTGGTGATTCAGGGCTCGGGCGCCACGCCGCCAGCCCAGGTTGACGGGACAGTCATCGACGGCGCTACGACGGCTCCTGTGGCTGGCGTGCAGGTGTTCGTGGTCCCGAGCGGCGCTAGCGGGGCCATCGACATGGCGACGACCGACGCTGACGGCGGGTTCGTGATGTCCGATCTGCCAGCCGGTATCGTGTCGTTCAAGGTCTGGGACCCGGCAGCAGGTCGCTACGTTGCAGAGAAGCTGGTCGAGCTGCTCGGCGATGCCACCAACACGGTGCAGATCCTGGTCTCCGAGCAGGAGCTGGGGACGGTGCGCGGCACGGTGTACCGAAGCGATGCCGGAGTGCGGACACCGGTTCAGGGAGCGTACGTCATCGCGAAGGACCTCGGGCGGTACGCGGTGACCGACGTCGACGGCGCCTATGTCCTGGCGGACCTGCCGCTCGGCAGCCACTCCCTGCGGGCGCAGGACCCCGCAACCGGCGAGGATGCCCAACGCACGGCGCAGCTGACCGCGGCCGGTCAGGAGATCGTTGTCGATCTCGATCTGGTGACCGCTTCCGGGCGGATCGAGGGCACCGTGGTCGACCGCGACGGCGTCGCCGTTGCCGGCGCGCGCGTTGCCGTAAACCGCTTCTACTCGGCGTTTGAGACGGAGTCGGATGGCAGCGGAAGCTTCTCGATCGGCGGGCTCCAGCCCGGAACCCACGATGTGCTGGCGACTCTGGGGCAGCGGCGGTTCGGCGAGACCATCGCCACGATCCGCTACAACGGCGACGTCGCCGATGTCCCGGTGGTGCTTGGCGGTACTGTGAGCCTGACGGCGCGTACCGAGGCCGAGACCCAGGCCGGCGAGATCGTCGATGTGATCTCCACCATCTTCTACAGCCGTCCTGGGATCAACTCTGAAGGTGGCATCGGTCGGGTCCCGCACGATGGGTGGTTCCGCTGCGGCTCCGATCCAGCCGAGGAGTGCTGGGTGGACGATCAGGGCGTCGCGCATCTCCAGGACCTGCCGGAGGGCGTCGGCAGCCTCGTGGTGATGGCGGACAACAGCTTCTACGGTCAAAAGACCGTCAGCGAGGACCTCGATCTGTCCGATGAGGGCCGCGAGCTGGTGATCCGCTTCTCCGAAAGCACGCCGTCCACAGTCCGCGGCGTCGTGACGATGGACGCGGATGGAGATGGCGTCGCGCAACCGGTCGAGAGCGCCGTGGTGCAGCTCTGGGGGACCGTTGACCAGCGCCTGACGGCCATCGGGCAGGCAGTCACCGAGGCCGACGGTGTGTTCGACTTCGGGCTCGTGACGGTCGGACGGTACAGCGTTCGAGCTTACGATCCTCAGAGCGGCTGGTTCGGCTGGATCAACGGCTCCGTCTCGGCGGGCGAGACGGTGGACGGGCTCGAGCTGGCGTTGCGTGGCCTCGGCGGCGTGCGCGGTGAGGTCGCGATCTGCTTCGATTCCCGGGCGGCGACGCGAGGCGATGAGGTCCACCTGACGCTGGAGCCGTTCGGACCTCCGCGTCCGTTCTTCGACTCAGAGCTTCAAGGCGGTGATCTCTCGGTGCCAGCGCTGGCGGAGCGCTCCCTCGACATCGACCTCGCCTCTGGAGAGCCGTTCGTGGTCACCGGTCTTGGCCACACGACGTGGTCGATCCGCGCCAATGCGGGTGTTTACGGCAGCGCGGCTGCGTCGGTCGTTGCGCCGGGCGATGGCAGTGTGCGGGATCTCGCGGAGGTCCTCTGCCTCCACCCCACCGGCTCCGTGTCTGGCGAGGTGATCCGACCTGAGGACGGGACCCCCGTCGAGGGAGCGACTGTCCAGCTTCTTGCCTACCCGGGCTCTGGAGTGGACGTTGTCACAGCCGAGACCTCTGCCGCAGATGGCAGCTTCCTGTTCGACGGTCTGCCGGTCGGCAGATCGTACTCGGTGGCGGCGCACCACGCCCCCAGCAACCGCGGGGGGATCTCGGATCGTCTGCGTCTGTGCGCAACGGACGACCCGGGCTTCGGCTCCACCTGTACGACGGATGCCGAGATCACGGTGCCGATCGCGGCGCTCTCGCGCGTGAGCGGTGTCGTGCTCGAGGAGGACGGTGAGCCGGTTCCGGGCGCAACCGTGCTCTTGCGTGCGTCGGTGGTGAGCAGCGGCGAAGGCCAGGTCGTGAGCAGCGAGCAGGAGTGGCGGGTGCAGACCGACGCGGCAGGGAGCTTCGCGTTCGAAGGTGTCCCCTCGGGCTGGGCCGAGGTCCGCGGCTTCGACACTGACTCGATTCGTTTCAGTAGAGCGACGGTCACGGTTCCGGCGAGTGGAGATCCGGCGCCGATCGAGCTCGAGCTGCCGGCGACGGAGATCGTGGCGGTGGATGTGCTGGCGCCTGACGGGATGGCGCTCGGCGCGGACGACGAGCCGGTCGTGGTGCTGGATCAAGGCAACCCCGACCGCTTTGGAACGCCCTCTGGCAGCTGGCCGCGGCTGACGACCGTTGCCAACGGTGCGGCGGTCACCTTTGGTGGTGTCGTCGACGGCAGGTACGACGTGGCCACGTGCCTCGGAGACTGCCCGGCAGAGACCAGAGAGCTGCTGAGGCTGAACCTCCCTCGGACGGCGCTCGGGGCCACGGTCCGGCGCACCATGCCGAGCCCGCCGCAGGCGCAGCTCGCGGTGCTGGAGCTCGTTGGCCGCGCGGCGGTGCAGGTCACCGTCGTCGACGGAGGCAGCGGAGCTCCGGTCAACGGTGCAGAGGTGACGGTCGAGGGCAGCGGTTTCTACGGATCCGAGCGGATCGTGACCCAGACCGTGCACGTGGACGGTGCCACCGATCCGATCGCCAACATCGGCATCGGCGCGTACTCTGTCTCCGCAACCTGGACGGACTCCTTCGGCAACACCCTGCGAGGCGCCTCGGGAGTGGAGATCGGTCAGGCGGACCACGGGACCACCATTCCGGTCGCAGTGGAGCTCGAGGACGCAGCAGCGGCCTCTGGCTCGGTCCATCGTCCCGACGGCTCGCCGGCAGCAGGGGCTCTCGCCACCATGCGGTTCGACAGTGGCGCCGGCTGGCGGACGTTCCAGGCGATCGTACAGGCGGACGGCGTGATCGTCTTCCCGGCGCTGCCGGTGGGTCACGGCTACGACCTATCGATCGTCGAGGCGGCCAGCGGACCCGGTCGGTACAACGCCAGCGGCCTGGCCGTGACCTCCGCCAACCTCGACACGGACGGCGTGTACCACCTGGGAGCGATCGTCCTCGACGATGCCAACCCGATGGTGACGTCGTTCGAGCCGGCCAACAACGCACAGGAGGTCGCAGTCGACACTCCAGTGACGCTTGCCTTCTCCGAGCCGATGCGCCACGACACGCTGACCGCTGACCGTCTCCTGCTGCGAGCAGCCGGCTCGGGCAGCCCGTTGCCGGTCACGATCTCGATCGAGGACGTCGACGACCCGATCGACGGTCTCTTCACCCGCGTGACACTCCAGCCAGGCCCACTGTCCAGCGAGACGCTGTACGTGATCGATGTCCTGCGCGGCGTCGAGGATCTCGCCGGACGAACCCTCTCGGCAGACCGGCACTCGACCTTCCGGACCCGCGACGAGATCGCGCCGAGCGTGGTGGCGGTGACTCCCGCCGACGATCCGACGGGGACGGCGCCAGTCGGTCCCGACGTGGAGCCGGAGGTCACATTCTCCGAGCCGGTCGATCCGGGGACCATCGACGAGGCCACGATCCGGCTGTCGACCTCAGGCGGGGTTGCGGTCGAGGTCGTGCGCGAGATGGCCGACGACGACTTCGTGGTGCGGCTGCGCCCGCTGGCGGCCCTGGACCTCGATGGAACCTACACCATCGAGGTCAACGGCGTCGCCGACACCTCCGGGAACTTCCTGGCAAGCCCGTTCACGTCCAGCTTCCGTGTGCGCGACAACGAGCCGCCGGCGGTCACGCTCCTGCCGCCGGACGGTGCGGTGGTGGACGGCGACACCTGGACGGCGGTCGAGGGCGCCGCTCTGACAGTGCGAGCGCAGGTGAGCTCGAACGATCCGGTGGCAGGGGTGGTCTTCGCCGTGGACGGCGCGCCGCTGCCCGCCGCCACGAACCTGGGTGGCGGTCTTTGGGCCCGCGACGTGACCGCGCCGGTGGGCCTCGACCAGGTGGAGCTCTCGGTCCGCGCCACTGACGTGTCCGGCAACCCTTCGGATTCGGTGGCCCATATGCTGCTGCTCACCGAGGACGCCCCGCCGACCGCTGGTCTGGTCCTGGCGCCTTCGAGCGAGATTCTGGCCAACCATGAGCTGGTGGTGACGCTCACCGCGAACGATGATCGCGGCCTCGACCGGGCCTGGGTGCGCGCCGAGGGCGCCGTGGTCGACGAGCGGGAGCTGGGCCTGTCCGGGACTGCTGCGAGCCGGCAGGTGACCTGGCGAGTCCCGGCCACCGCTGCCGCCGGCAGCGAGGTTGTCGTCTCGGCCGAGGTCGAGGACTCTCTCGGCCAGCGGACGCCGGTGTCACCGAAGACCGTGACCGTGCTGGCCGATACGGATCCGCCCGCGCTGGATGCGGTGTCGCCGGCGCCGGGTACGACCATCCGTTCCGGGGACCTGGTGGCGTTGGAGTACCAGGTTTCAGATATCGTCGAGGCGACGTCGATCTCGCTGACAGTTGACGGCGAGCCGGTTGTCTTTGAGCTCGTGAACGTGAGTCTGCCCGGGTCCGGCTGGACCGGGACCGTGCAGGCTCAGTGGCGAGCGCCCGAGGTCACCGAGCCGACCGACGTCGACGTGGTGCTCAGCGCGCAGGACCCGACCGGGAATGAGGGCCGCAACGAGCGCATGCTCACCGTCGAGCCGTTGATCAACCCGGAGGCGCCCACCGTGACCGTGGCGTGCCCGCTGGATGGCGACCCGTGTGCGCCAGGCGTGCCGCTCATCTTCCAGGCGGAGCTCCACGACGACGATGAGATCCAGAGCTGGGAGCTCTATGTCGACGGTGTCTCCCAGGGCGCTCCGGCCACCGTCGATGCCACCTCGGCGACCGTCACCGTCAGCTGGACGCCGCCGGCCGACAGCGCTCCAGGCACCATCTTCGAGCTCCGCATCGAGGCACGGGACTACGCCGGCAACACCGGCTTCACGACCATCCACCTTGAGGTCCCGGTGGGCACGATCCTCACCGGCGATCAGAGCGTCACCAACAGCTGGACCGGCCAGGACCTCGTCCTCGCCGGCGGCACCTTCACTGCCACCGAGCCCCTCGAGCTCGCTTCGCTGACGCTCGTGCGCGGCGCAACGCTCACCGCGCCGAACTTGACCCTCCTTCGGATCGAGTCTGACGGCGATGTGCAAGTTGCGTGTGGATCTGCCATCGATGTTTCGGGTCGGGGTTACGGTCCGGACGCGACGTATCCAGGGGCGACCGCGCCCGGTAATGAGACGGGTGGGAGCCACCTTGGAGAAGGCGGGAAACGCTACGACCCAATCGCCACGACGTACGGCAGTGTGTATCGGCCTTTGGAGAACGGAGGCGGGGGTGAGGACTCACGATACGGGCTGCGTGGTGGTGGAGCTGTGCGGGTTGTTGTTGGCGGTGCGTTGGTTCTGGACGGTGCGATACGTGCAAACGGTGTGTCGGGGGGCGAGTACCGTCAGGGCGGAGCAGGAGGATCGGTCTGGCTGAGTGCAGGCGAGCTGCGCGGTGCCGGCGAGGTTGCAGCGAGTGGAGGAGCGACGCAACGCAACGGCAGCGGTGGCGGTGGTGCGATTGCTGTTGAGTATGGGTTGGCTAGCGGCACTGTGCTGCAGCGGCTCGGTGCAGAGGGCGGCAGCCGGGACCGCGCCGGTGGAGCCGGGACGGTGTACCTGCTCGGACCCGACAGCACCTACGGCGATCTGGTCGTGGACAACGGTGGGGTCGATGGCCGGTGGACGGTGCTGCCGTCGCTGGGCGGCGGTGTTGCCGGCGATCAGAGCGCCGGCGCGGTGCTCGCCACGGATCTGGCCGAGGGCGTGCCGGCGTACTTCGTGGGCCATTGGGTCGAGGTGTCAGAGTCCGACGGGAGCGTGAAGGGCACGTGGCGGATTGCGGCGATCGATGGGTCATTGGTGACGCTGGCGCCGAACGGCGGCGAGACGATCGATGTGCTGCCTGGTGACTCGTGGCAGGGCGTGTACCGGTTCGACTCGGTGACGGTGCAGGGGAGTGCAAGGCTCCTCAGTGATGATCCAGTCCGGACGCCAGAGTTCAGCGCACTGAACGGCGGTCGAGTCAACCTGCCGCTGGATGAGACTGTGGAGATGACCCTTGGAGGCGGCTCCGTCGAGAGCGTCTCCTACTCACCGATTGAGGTCTCTGGCTCTATTGAGGTCGTGGGCGCGGTAGCAGCACGCGAGATCACGGCGCCGTCGTTGACGGTGCGTGACGGCGGTCGGTTGAGCCATCCGGCGACGGGGAGCTTGGCAGAGAGCTTGACAATCACGGTCAGCGGTGACGCGGTAGTGGAGTCCGGAGGGTCGATCGATGTTTCGGGTCGGGGTTACGGTCCGGACGCGACGTATCCAGGGGCGACCG
>CAZEJK010000089.1:0-3759 GCA_964512045.1 uncultured Thermoanaerobaculia bacterium | reverse complement strand
GGTGGACGGTGCTGCCGTCGCTGGGCGGCGGTGTTGCCGGCGATCAGAGCGCCGGAGCGGTGCTCGACACGGATCTGGCCGAGGGTGTACCGGCGTACTTTGTGGGCCATTGGGTCGAGGTATCGGCGGCGGATGGGAGTGTGAAGGGCACGTGGCGGATTGCGTCAGTCGATGGGGCGCTGGTGACCCTGGCGCCGAACGGTGGCGAGACGATCGATGTGCTGGCTGGTGACTCGTGGCAGGGAGTGTACCGGTTCGACTCGGTGACGGTGCAGGGTCAGGCGGATCTGCGGATCGGAGATGTCGAGGAGATCACTGGCGATGTGACCGTGGCGGATGGCTCGAGGCTCGTGCTGGCGAACCACGGCGCTCCGGCGGTTGAGGCTGGTCTGGTCACGGTCTCCGCACACTCCGGTGCATTCTGGGTGCACGGCGCCGCCGGCGCAGTGTCGGACCCGGACGGAGTCGCCGAGGTTCAGGTCACGAGCACGGTCTCGGGCGAGTCGTGGTCCACTGTTCCCACAGCGGATGGAGCGTTCGAGGTGGCGGTCGCAGGCGCGTCGGGCGACAGCCTGGAGCTGACAGCCACTGATGGTCACTCGGCCGATCCGCTGAGCACGACGGTCGCAATCCCGGCACTGCCGGCCAACGCGGCAGCGCCGGTGATTGACGCTGGCCTCATCCAGTTCACCGAGGTGGGTGATGCCATCCATCTGGTCGGCGCCGCCGGCGCCGTCAGCGACGCCGATCCCAACCCGCCGCTCGAGGTCACGGCCACCAACCTGGTCAGCGCTGCTGCGTGGTCAACAGCGGCAGCGGCAGATGGCTCGTTCGACCTCGTGGTCGACGGGGACAGCGGAGACGGGTTCGAGCTGTCGGTCACCGACGGCCATCCGGAGCCGCTGATCGCGACTGCCGACGTCGGGGCCATCCCGGGCTTCGGTGCGCCGGTCATCGACCCGTCGGAGGTCACCTTGGACCTGACCGGCTGCACGCCGCTGCTCGTCGGATCGACTGGCGCGGTGACGGCAGCTGATGCTCCGATTCGGGTCTCAGCGCGGCATTGGGTGGTCAACAATAGCTGGACGAGTCCGGAGATCGAGATAGCATCGGGCGCTTCCTTCGAGATCCCACTGCCTGAGCTTTACTTCGCGAGCTCCACGATTGAGCTCGTTGCGGTGGATGGCGGGAGCACACCGGAGACAGTGACCGCGACAGTCGGTTCCGTTGAAGGCCTTGCGCCCGAGATCGATGCGAGCTTGGTGGATGTGCACTGGGATTTCGTGTCCCAGACAGGAACAGTGGAGCTGCCAACCGAGGCGGTCACACGAAGGCTGGTGTTCATCAACTTGACGGTTACTGTCAACGAGGGAGGCGTCCTTCACACATACGACCTGAGCGACCCTTGCGGCGCAGGTGGGCCTGCCACCGTGACATTCGACATGCCGGTGGATGTCGGTGTGCCAGTGATGCTCGAGGCGTGCCACACTGGTGGCGGTACCCCCTGCTCCGATCCGGTCGTCCTCGACTACCGTCCGTTCGCGCGTCCGGTGGAGTACGACCTGGGCGGAGCTCAGGTGGGCGGCATGTGGCGCTCCACCTGGGGTATTCTCCTGGATCTCGGCGACGAGGGACGGTTGCTGACCAACCGGGCCGTCCACGACCCGCTGGACGACATGCCGCCGCCGCCGGCGCAGTACGGCGACATCAACGGCATGGTCCTCAAGTCGGTGTGGGGCGCGGTCTACCTCGATGGCTCGCACCTGGTGGCCTGGGACCAGGGCAACGGCGTTCTTTCAGACAGCCAGCCGTTGAGCGGTGTCCGGCTCGCGAGCCAGCTGCTGGTGGGCAACCACCTGCTTGTGACGGGTCAGCCGAGCGGGGGCAGCGACATCGCCATGGCGGCGACAGTGCTGCACTGGCCGGGCCAGGGAGACGGTCGCAGAGTCTGCGATCCGACCCAGGTAGTGTCCTTGAGCGGGACGGCTGGGCTCGAGCCGCTGGCCCTGATCCCGCTCGCACCGGGTCATGTCGGCGTGGTGGTGGATCAGCTGGTGGAGATCGACGGCACGATGACCGCTGTGGTCCCGGTGTCAATCCACGATCCGCGCTCGCCGGTCGTGGACCCGGCCGCCGCCTACGAGCTGCCGGGTCTGACCGCAGCACCGGTGGCGGCGACGCTCGAGGATGACCACCTGTCGGTGTTCACAGCCGACAGTCAAGTGCTGCTCTACCGGTACGACGGACCAGCGCTCTGGCAGCAGCGCCTGGTGGTGGGAACCCACGACGGCTTCGCCCCGACCGCCCTGACACGGTTCAAGAGCTGGGTCTTCGTCGGGTACGGTGACGGCACCATCGTGCGCTACCCGTACCCCGATGTCCTCAGCTCGCCGGCTGCCGACGGGGTGCTGCCGTCTCGACACGGCGGCGTGGTGGATCTCACATCGACGTTCACGGCGGTGATCGCAGCCTACGAGACCGACGTGCGCTCGTTCGTGTGGGATCACGTCGACGCCGGACCGGAGCTGCACCGTCAGGCGGTTCGATACAACGGCCAGAGCCTGTCGCTGCGCAAGGACGCGATGTTCGGGGCGAACGCTGGCACCGAGGTCCGGGTGCACGGGACCGGGACCGACGGGCTCGGTGATCCGGCCTCCGTCTCGACGGCCGTCGAGGTGAACGATCACTGGCTGCCGGTGACGGTGGAGCTGCCCGCAACCGTCGACGGAGTCTCCGAGATCCAGTGGAACGAGGTGACGCTGACCCATCTGGACAGCGGCAACACCCTCACCACCGACCTCGGGCTCGTCGAGGCCGGGCCGCCGTTCCTCGACGTGGCCTGCTACGCCGGCGTGTTCTCGTGCGCCGTCGATCTCGCGGCGGCGGGTGCAGGGTGGCGAGCCAGCGCAGCCAGCGGAGGCGACACGGTCCGGATCCGCTGGACTGACGGTGCGGACTGGTTCTTCACCGATCACAACGTCACCAATGTGCAGGCGCTGTCGGCCCGTCCGGACCTGCTGCTGGTCGGAGCCGACGCCGTCGAGATCTTCCAGCTCGACGCCGGCGCAGATCTTCAGTCACCGCTTCGTACAACTGTGGAGGTGTACGCGGGCGAGGCTGCCGGAAGGTCGATCGTGATCGGTGACTACGTGCTCGTAGCGCCCGCCGAAGGCCTCGAGCTGGCGGTCGTCAACCTGGTCGACCCTCTCGAGCCGTGGGTCGAGACCCCGGCCACGGAGCTGCTTGCCGGGGACACCGGTACGGTCGTCGACCTGTATCTGGACCCGCAGGACCGGCTGTGGGTGCTGGCCCGCGACCCGGCGCGCCTCATCGCGCTCGACGCAACGGCGCTCCCGAGCCTCACGGTGCTCCAGAGTGCCGACCTTCCGGCCGGCGCCGAGCCGTCCGGTCTGGACGGCGCCACGTTCTTCGAGGCGATCCTGGCACGGGACCTCGACGCCCTGTGGGTGGTTCGCGAGGGCGACAGCCTGGAGCTTCACGACCGAGGCGACCTGGCTGCCGGGTCGCTCGCCACCGTTCCGCTGCCGGGCGAGGCCCGTGACGTCTGGGCCGGCGACCTGGGCGGCGGCACGAGGGTGCTGGTGACAGCAGGTCTCGAGGCTGGCGTGCTCGAGGTGGTGCAGGATCGCGATACCGGCGACTGGGCCGCGACCTGGGCGCTCGATCTCGGCGACGCGCGCGGCTTCGCCTGGACGCCGTCGGCGTTCCGCACCGGCGAGGTCGCACCAGAGACCTGTG
>CAZEJK010000088.1:0-19961 GCA_964512045.1 uncultured Thermoanaerobaculia bacterium | reverse complement strand
CAGCTCGCCCGCCCCGGAAACCTCCAGGGTCGCGGTGTTGGCAGTGCCCGTTCCGAGCGACAGGTTGTTGAGTGCCGGCGTGACGACGTCCAGCTGCACGGTGTAGGTCCCATCCAGTGTGAGGCACACGGACTCGCCAGAAAGCGGCGTCTGACTGCCGCTCCAGTTGCTGGAGTCGGACCACAAGCCGCCGGCGAGGCTCGTCCAGCTGCGATCACAGGTCCGCGACGTCGCCGTAATGTCGCCGCTGGCCACGTAGGTGGGCTCCTCCTGCAGCAAGGGAACGGCCCGGTCAGCGTCCTCGACATCCCCAACCCCGGTGTGGGCAACGATGAACCCGTTCGGAACCTGAGCGGAGGCCGTGGCGGTCAGCTGGACGACCACGAAGAAGCGTGCCGTGCTCTCCGCCGCAACCCGAATCCGCAGGTCGTCTGTAAGACCGAAGGTCATGGTCTGCAATCCGCTGGTCAAAGTGAGCGACGACTCCGAGGCTGCCACTGCATCCGCCAGCGGATCGAACGCGAGGTCGCCGTCGTCGCGGTACACCCAGATGGTGTCGATCAGCGCGTTGGCCTCGGACGAGGAAAGTGGAGCACCGCCGCCCGCAGCCTCGAACAGCAGCTCCAGGGTCCGGAGCGCGATGTCGCCCTCGTCCTGGTTCCCACGGTGGGACAGATCGACGGCGAGCACCTCGGCCATCGCCCCGTCAGTGACCGAGGTTCCAGGAACACCTGTCGCCTCCAGTCGGTACTGGCCGCCGAGGTTCGCCTGCCACGACAGGGCGTCCGGCGCACGGCCCGTACGAGCGCTCTCATCCGCGCCGGTCACCAGGTCGAAGTCGCCATCCCGATCGAGGTCCCCGGCCGCTACCGCGGTCATCTTCCGCAAGCTGTCGACCCGTACGGCGCCCGCGAAGCTCGCGGCGCCCAGATTCTCGAACCACACCGCCTCCTGGCCCAGCTCGACCACCAGTGCGACATCCAGGTCACCATCCACGTCGAGGTCGGCAACCGCCAGATCCCGAACGCCGTCAGCAGCTGTGGTGAGATCGGTGGGCACACTGTTGAACGTGCCGTCGCCGTTGCCCGCATACCACGCCACGGTGTCGTCGCCGTACGACGCCACTGCGATATCCAGGTCGCCATCACCGTCCAGATCGGCTGGCACCGCTCGTTGCGGAGCGTCGTGCAACGAGGTGACGACGTTTCCGGCGCCAAACGTGGTCGGGAGGATGTTCTCGAACCACAGCACCTGGTCGCCAGCCTCGTCGCAGACGATCGGATCCGGGTCTCCGTCGCGGTCCACATCCGCCGCAGTGATCCAGCTGGCGCCCGTGACCGAGCCCACCGAGCCCGGCGTCCATGCCGTCGCATTGCCGTTGGCGTTGTCGTACCACCGCACTGCACCGCCAGACTCGGCCGTCAGCACATCCAGGTGCCCGTCACCGTTGAGATCAGCCAGCCACACTCCAGAGGGACCAGAAAGACCGGTCCCGATCTCGGTGCGAACCCAGGTGATCGGCGCGCCGCCCTGGTTGTCGTGCCACGCCACCTCGCCGAGCCCGGTATCCGCGGTCACCGCATCGAGATCACCGTCGCCGTCCAGATCGCCGAGCTGGACCACCGAGGTGCCGGCGCTCGTGAGCTGGGAGATCTGCGTGACGGGATCGAACGAGCCGAAGCCGGCGTTCCGGTTCCATGCGACCTCGTTGTCGACCGGCGAGGTCCACGCCACATCGAGCCAGCCGTCGCGGTCGATATCGCCGAGCGCCAACGAGCTGACGTCGCTCGGCATCGCCACCGGCCCCGGCACCGCGAACACGGCTGACCGGTGCAACGTCATGTTGCTCATCAGACCCAGGGCCGGTCCGGTGGCAACACCCACCACGACATCCGTATCGCCGTCGCCGTCCAGGTCTGCAGACGCCACCACCTTCGGATCCAGGCTGTCGAAGGGCACCGTGCTGGCCGCCCCAAACCCTCCGTCGCCATCGTTCTCGTACCACGCCACCTGGTCGTTTCCGAGCACCGCTGCAATGACGTCCGGGTTGCCGTCGCCGTCGACGTCGCCGACCTCGACATCCGTCACTCCGGTGGCCGCAGCATCGATCGTCTGGACAGTCGAAGAGAACCCAGCGCCGGTGCTCTCGTGCCACACCACCGAGTCGGAGCCCAGCAATGCGGCGATCAGATCGTGATCGCCGTCGCCGTCCAGGTCGGCAGCTGCCAGATCCCCCACTCCGGGGGCTGCATCGCTGATCAACATCTCGGTGCCAAAACCGCCACCGTAGTTATCGCACCAGTAGATGGACTCCGCCGCCTCGGCTGCAAACACCACATCCAGCGTCCCGCTGCGGTCGACATCCTCCAGCAGCACCGACGACACGCTGTAGACGGTCAGCGGTATCATCATCCCGGAGCTGCCGAACGTTCCATCGCCGTTGCTCGAGTACCAACGCACGCCATCGTCGTTGTCGGTGGCGAGCACGACGTCCAGGTCGCCGTCGTTGTCGAGATCGCCCAGGGCCACATCGCTCGGGCCCGTGCCAGTACCGATGGATTGAGCGCCGCCGAACGCCCCGGCGCCGTCGTTGGCGTACCACACCAGCTGTCCCCCGGTGTACGTGCACACCACCACGTCCGGGTCGCCGTCCCCATCGATGTCGCCGATCGCGACCGCGGAGGGATCGCTGAGGCTCGTGTCGATCTCGTGCCGGGTGAGCGCGCACGAACCGGCGTTCTCGAACCAGGCGACGGTGCCGTCGCCAGCAACTGCCACCACGTCCGGATCGCCATCCCGGTCCACGTCCGCGAGCGCCAGATCCTCGGGGACACCGAGGTCATCGCTCATCTGGCACCTCTCGAACGCAACGGGTCTGGCGTCCGCAAGCCCTGCGAAAACCAGCAACGGGAGGACGACAGCGACCAGGATTGACGGGAGGTTTCTCATCACGCGATAGTACCAAGACCGGTATGAAGACGGCGTGATCTCCGTCGCTCAATCCGAACGGAAGCGCTCTCAAGAGCAGCGTACACTGGACACAGGGAGGCGCACATGCTGCAGTCGATCGGTGCCAAGCCGCTGGTCTTCGTGACCCCTGTGTGGGTGATCGGAACGTACGATGAGAACAACCGACCGAACGTGATGACCGCGTCATGGGGCGGAATCTGCTGCTCGGAGCCACCGTGTATCAACGTCTGCCTGCGCAAGGCGACCTACACCTACGGCGGCCTCGTGGAGCACGCGGCGTTCACCGTCAACGTCCCGTCGGAGCAGTACGCTCGGGAGGCCGACTTCTTCGGTCGGGCATCGGGCCGGCGTACCGACAAACTCGCGGCCAGCGGCCTCACGCCGGTCGCCTCCGAGGTGGTGGACGCCCCGTACGTGGCCGAGTTTCCCCTGGTGCTCGAGTGCACTCTCCGACACACTCTCGAGATCGGGCTGCACACGCTGTTCGTGGGCGAGATCCTCGACATCAAGGCCGACCCTGACGTGCTCGACGAAGGTGGCCGGCCCGACCCCGAGAAGGTCCGGCCGTACGTGTACTCTCCAGAGGCCCAGAAGTACCACGGCCTTGGCGCCTGCCTCGGGGACGGAGGTGCGCTCGGCCGCGATCTGCTGAAGCGCAGCTCATAAGCCGGTCTCCGCCTCACTCTGGCGACAGGGCGTGGTGGGTTCTCGGATTCAACGCAGAGACGCAAGGACGCGACGCCGCAACGGAGAGGGGGCGGGCAGTGAAGGTGCACGACAGGTCCGAGCTTAAGGAGGCCGGCCACGTCCTGGCGCTCGATGGCGGTGGTCGCTTCTCCCGTGAGCCTCGACACGGCCCGTGACTGACCTCAGTTGCCGGGACCCGCGGAGTGCAATACACTATTCCCTCCCTGAGGGAGAATCACATGACCCGTCAAAATCCTTCGCGCATCACCGGAGTGGTCGCACTCGCAGTAGCAGCGAACCTGATGATCGTGCTGCTACCAGGCAAGCCAGTCCAGGCTGAGACCGACAAGAAGTCCACCATCCGTCTCGCCGACGTCGACTCCGAGTTGACCGCGGCCGCAGCGGGCTCGTCCCGTGTTGTTGTCTTGTCTGATGATTTCAGCGGCAACCTGACCGACAACTGGGCTCCGGGAAGAACCGCCAATGTTGGCGACGGAACCCATGCCGTGTCCGTAGACAATGGACAGCTCAAGTGGTCGCAGAACTGGAACTACATTGAATCAAAGGCCTCATTCAGCAACAACCTGACGATCGAGTTCGACTACCAAGCGGGGCCATCGAGTGTTCAGTTGGGTGAGTTCTGGGTGGAGCTGGTTGCCCTGACGGACGCCGGTCACCACACGGCCGGAATCTATCGAGGGCAGTACGGCAACCAGAACTATCACGCCATCAATATCGGAAGAGCGCCCTCACCGTCGAGCTCGAGTGTTGCGGCCGGCGTGGCTGTCTCACCCTATCTGAAGACCCTCGCTCCCGGGAGTCCACGCCAGGGCACCATCACCTTCGCCTACGCCGATCAGCGTGTACGGATGCAGTTCGCAAACCAGGCAGGCGAAGTTCTATCGACGGCCTGGGTGGAGACCGGGGAGTTCACCACGACCAAGATCCGGATCTGGGGCATGCGCGGTCGCTTCATCGACAATGTGAGGGTATATGCACCCGGGGAGGAAGCACGGGACGAAGTGAGCGACGGACAACCCAATCTGACGGAAGTGGTTGATGATTTCAGTGGCAGCCTGGCCGACAACTGGGTTCCGGGGAGAGCCGCCAATGTGGGCGGCGGAACCCATGCCGTGTCCGTAGACAATGGACAGCTCAAGTGGTCGCAGAACTGGAACTACATTGAATCAAAGGCCTCATTCAGCAACAACCTGACGATCGAGTTCGACTACCAAGCGGGGCCATCGAGTGTTCAGTTGGGTGAGTTCTGGGTGGAGCTGGTTGCCCTGACGGACGCCGGTCACCACACGGCCGGAATCTATCGAGGGCAGTACGGCAACCAGAACTATCACGCCATCAATATCGGAAGAGCGCCCTCACCGTCGAGCTCGAGTGTTGCGGCCGGCGTGGCTGTCTCACCCTATCTGAAGACCCTCGCTCCCGGGAGTCCACGCCAGGGCACCATCACCTTCGCCTACGCCGATCAGCGTGTACGGATGCAGTTCGCAAACCAGGCAGGCGAAGATCTCTCGACGGCCTGGGTGGAAACCGGGGAGTTCACCACGACCAAGATCCGGATCTGGGGCATGCGCGGTCGCTCGATCGATAATGTCAGCGTTCGCGCTGCCGGGGTCGAGATACCGGTGGAGCAGGGCACAGCCCGCCCCACGAGGCGCCCGGGGCGATAGCTCGCTGTCACCGCCGATCTCTTGCCGGAGGGTACACCCAGCTCTTGATCAAGGTGGGAACAGAGCGCCCAGCATCCCACCGCCTCCGGCCAGCGACCCGGGTGCTCGCCGCCGTGTCAGAAAGCTCGAGGTCGCTCAATCCCGATAGCTGCCCACGACTCCGCCGTCGGCGAGACGGAGCACGGTCGTGCTGCCGTCGGCTGTATGTACCACGGCGAAGCGTTGGTCAGCGGAGATCTCCACCGCATCGGGCATGGCGGTCAGAGCGACCTCGTCAACAATGAACGGCGGAGGGCCTCCGCCGAGCACGGTCACCGCTTGCCGACGGTCAGCGGCACCAACCACCACCGCCCGACTGCCGTCGGCGGCCAGCGCGACACAGCGCCGACAGGTCATCTCGGGAGCGGACTGAAACGTCGCAGCGACGGTCCCATCGGACAGCCGAATCCAGGCGATCCCGTCGTCTCCACCGGGTGCGACGGCCACGCCGGCACCTCCACCGGAGGCAACCGCCAGACCGGAGACCGCCGTCGGCAGCATGACGGTCGCCACCGTCTCCGTCGTGTCGTCGTCCCGGCGCATCACGGCCACAGCGGTCGCCTCGTCCTGCACAGCCTCCAGACCCCGCGTCCGGTCCTCGGTCCACGCCTCCATCACCGTCTCCGGCCCCGGGGTCGGGGGCGCGGACGGATCCGCTGCAGCAGGCTCAGCAATCAGCGCAACCAACGTGAGGCTCACCAGAATCTGGATCACGGCACCTCCCATGACCATGATCGCACGGGCGAGGGCGGTACCCTGCCGTTGCAGACCTCCCGATGCGATCTCAGCGCCAGACGCGCAGGTGCCAGAACGCGGCGATACACAACAGTAACGCCAAGACGGCCGTGCTCCACGGAGCTGCCGCTGGCACCGCAGCCCGTGCTGAGACCCGGAAGACCGTGGGATCTTCGTCACCGGGCACACTCGGATCGTCCGTGACGACGGGCCGCTCATTCACACCATCGGCATCGGCATCCACCCACAGCAAACCCTGGTTGCTGACCATATCGAGCCCGTCCGAGGTGATCGTCGCCTCGATCACGATAGTCACCGTCGCTCCTGCGGGGATGGCTCCGTTCCAGACGACACGATCGGCGGCGAGGTCGAGCGAAAGCGTCCCCGAGGACGCCGTGGCACCGATCAGCTGCAGCTGGGGCGGCAGCTCGTCCACGAGCTCGTCGCCCGGGTTGTCCGCCTGATCCTCGGGTCCCGCATTCGTCAGCACGATGGTGTACGTGACCGTGCCGCCCGGACGGAAGGTACCGAAAGCCGTCTTGCTCGCCGACACGATGACCGAAGCCAGTGCAAGCTCGGCGGTGCACTGGCGATCCGCATCCATGGTGACGACCCCGTCCGCACAGTCCGGATCCCCGCCGAACCCCACGAACACGGATCCATCCGCCGGCGTGGCCACCAGCTCCACCTCTTCCCCCCACGGGTACGTCTCGTCGCAGTCGATCCCGCACTCGATGCCAGCCGGGTTGCTGCGGACAGCTCCCGAGCCATCCCCGGTCAACACCACTGAAAGCGTTTGCGTCAAAGGCGCGAGGACGGTCCCCCGGCACTGGTGGGTCAGCCAGAGCCCGAGCTGATCCGTGGCGTTCGGATCCGCTGAGACCCCGCTCGCCCCACCCGGGATCACGTCGCACATCTCGATCCCGTCAGGGGTCAGGCGGGCCACGAACCGTCGCGTGGCGCCGGAGCCGAACATGAAGTCCTGCGCCGAGTCGGCTCGAGCCGAGTGCGACGCCAAGTCCACGGTGGCGAAGCCTCCGGAGCGTGCGATGCCGGGCAGCTCTGGCGCCAGGTCGGAGAACCCGCCGCTGGGCGGCACGCTGAAGCTCCCGCCGAGCGGATGGTCGAGCACGATCCTGTGCAGGAGACCCCACCTGTAGTCATCCTGGTTCGTCGAGCCCGCGAACGCCTGTGCCATGTCCGGCCCGGCAAGGTGCTGCAGCGCTTCGGAGAGCGCCTGCAGCACGTGCGCGTCCAGATCTCCTCCCGGAATGAACACCACTCCCGATGCTCCCACGCCACCGTCCACCGGAAAGCGCTCGAAGATGTGGTGCACGGCACGCAGGCTGTGCGTCGATCCCGGCTCGGGCAAAGCTCCGAGCCCGGCAAGCGCGTCGTCAACCGTCCGCGAGATGATGCGCTCTCTCCAGGCGGCGAAGATCGTCGCTGCCACGCTGGCGTCGATCTCCCCCTGGGACGGCGGCGCCAGGGCATCGGGGTCATCACCTGGGTCGTACCCGGCGGTCAGTCCCGTGGGCGTGCTGCCGTCCCACGCAGTCAGTCGCGACACGGCTTCGTCCATCGCCGCAGCGTCCGCCCCAGTCCACGCGGGACCGACCCGGCTCCAGGCACCCGTAATGTACGGCACGAAGATCTCGGCATCACGCATGATGTGGTCCGCCTGGATCGCCCGCGCCTCCTCGAAGGACAGCAGGCCACCCCCGGCGAGCTCGGCTGCGATCCGGTCGCGAATCCGATCGGCTCTGAGCCCCAAAGCCCACTCAGAGCCGAGGTACAGGATCCCGCCTCCCGGCCGGAGCTGGTTGAACGGGTCGTTGTCCAGAGACGCTCCGGTCGGGTCGTTGTTGGCCGCGGCCACCCATCCTCGTCCCGAGCCTGTCGCCTGCGGCAGCTCGGCCGTTGGCAGGATCTCGTAGGCGATCGCCTGGGTCGGATCGGTCGGAACGGTCTCAATCCACTCATGGCGCAGAGCACCGGTCCCGTCACGGATCAGCATCGGGGACACACCACCATCGGCGGCTCCGAGCTGCTGCAGGTCCTCGCGCAACGGGATCTCGCCGCTGGTGAGGTAGGCCACGGCGCCGTCGATGTCGGTCCACGCCCAGCTCAGGCTCCCGGTGTCGTAGCTCGCGATCGCCGACCGCACGTCGTCGACGGTGTAGGCGCGACGAAGCCCAAGAAACGCCTCGATCTCACGGGTGGCACTGCTCCCCGTGAACTGCACGCTCAGCGCCTGCGAGGAGGTCGCATCCACTTGGAGGATCGGCCCGTTGTTGCGCCGCGGCACCACCACGACGGTGCCACCCGGATCGCCCGGTCCGATCCCCGAGTCGACCACGTTATTGTCGACCCCATCGCCCACATGGTTGACCCGATAGGTCTCGGTGAACGTGACCACCGGTTCTGGAGTCCCCTGATAGATCGTGTGGGTCACCTGGCCGGTGCTGCCGTCGATCACCACCGACTCCTGGTAGACATCCGTCACGTCCACGGGGTTGTCGGCGAAACCCCAGCATCCGCGGGGCGTGCACCCTTGCAGCACCGCCGGAACCCCCGCGAACGTCACGCCAGACACCCGCATCGTCGGATCGACCCCGGCGAGCACCTCGAGCGCCACCTGGTGGAAGACTGCGGGTGTGTTGAGAGCAAGGTGCGGGTCGTTTGCCAGAATCGGGACGCCGGAGGAGGTCACGCTGCCAGCCAGCGCCCACCAGTTGCTGCCTCGAGGCGAGGGATCCAGAGACAGGGCTGCCGCGAGCAACGGAACCGATCGGTACCGCTCCTGGACACCGCGGAGCAGCGCTCGGTTGGTTCTCACGCCGACGGAGGCCCGGCCTCCACGCTCAGGCGACCGGGTTGCATCACCCGTGGGTGCTGCCGAGCTCTCGGTCTCCGTTGCTGTCGAAGAGGGCGAAGACCGGGACGATCCGGGTGGGAGCACGATCTCGTCCGAGATCGGTGCCACCCGGTACAGGTCGTCATAAAGGAGCGCCTCGCCATCGAAGCCGTTGGCGACTCCCGCAGCGCGGTATGACTCGAGAACGAACGTCCTCGAGATCTCGGAGATGTCGAACGACCAGCCGAACACGATCAGCTCGAGAACGGTGAGGCTGTCCCGCACCGTCCACAGCGGGATCGACGACCGTGTCAGCTCGAGCTCTGCGTACTCCGGCGGCAACGGGCGTGAGGTATCGGCCAGCACCGAGTTCACCCCGTCTGCGTACGCCTCGAGCCAGGCGATGGTGGACGGCTCCAGTACAGCCTCCGACGCAGCCGCCGAGCGGGTGAGGCCGAGCATCCGCAGCTCGATGTCCGAAGAAAGCGCTCCAGCGCCGAGCACCTCTGCGAGGGTGCCGGACGCCTGACGCCGAGAGAGATCCATCTGAAACAGCCGGTCCTCGGCGTGCACCACTCCGAGACCGAAGGCCGCTTCGAGGTCATCCGCTGCGACAATCGATGGCACGCCATAGGCATCGCGGCTGATCGCTGGCTGACGCGTCGCCCCGTCGCTCGCTCCCTCTTCTCGCGTGCCGTGATCGGCAGCTCCGGCAACGGCGACCACGGTCAGAGCCACGGCACACACCATCAACAACGTCGATACTCTCATCAGTCCCTCCCGCTCTCTCGCACACTGACTCCTCGGCTCGAAAGCGTCCCCACAGCGCCGAGCTGGCCGTTACTCCTTGAGGTGGACAGCTTCTCAAGAGTATGAGACCACAGCGGTCAACACAACGTCGCAGCGCGACGCTATCTGCTGCTGGAACGCCATGCGCTGGTTTCGGAGCCCTGCATCGTTGCGCATCGCCACGTTCGACCGGTCTGAAGCGTCCAGTACCGCCGTGCACTCGACATCCAATGTCATGGCCGCCACGCACAGCGAGCTCGAGAACCACTCGCTGCCTACCGGTCGACAGGTGAGGCCGGCAACGCATTGCCGACCGAGGTCTCGCGCTCCCGAGGCGTACCGTTCGCGCTTCTCCGAGCCCTCCTGAGACCGATTCTCGTAGCTGGAAGTCGGATGCCGACCGGGCGCATCTCACGCCCATGAGCTGAACTTTCAAATAGCTATACTGCAACGACTTCATCGGACACCGCGCACTGGCATCACGCTTGCGAAGCGTGCGGTTGCGCAGGACGACGCCTGCGACATCGAGCGTGCGTGAGGAGGAGTCATGAACCAACGGATTGCAATCGGGGCAGCACTGCTGTTGATGGTGCTCGCGGCGCCAGTACCCACAGCCTGGGCCGAGGACGCCGACGACAGCTCCGGGCCCCACCTCGACCTGTCGGGCTTCTATGCGTTCAACGCATACAGTCAGAACAACTTCTTCCTGGGACGGGGGAACGTGGGCGGCGTCTCCGACAAGGACGAGTACGCCATTCAGATGTTCCGACTGATGGCCGAGTTCGCCTACAACGACAACCTCAAGGCGGTGGTTCGCACGGATCTCGCTCAGGGGATCTGGGGGATCGACAACTCACAGCGGGACAATGATCGGCCCGGCTTCTCCAACCTGTTCAACAACAAGGACACCAACTTCACGGTGCACGTCGACTGGGCGTACGTGGACTACACCCACGCTCCCCTGGATCTCAACGCCAAGCTCGGCCGGATGAAGTACGCCCTCGGCAACCTGCTCGTCCTCGATCAGGACGCCGATGGCTTCCAGCTCACCAAGGCGATGGACGACGCCGCACTGACCTTCGCCTACGCCAAGATGTCGGAGGGCGCAGACTCCCTGTCCGACGAGGACGTCTCTGACGTCGGCGGTCTCGACACCGAGGACGCAGACCTGTATCTGGTCAGCTACGACTACACAGGAGACGGCTGGTCGCTCAACCCGTTCCTGGCGTACTACAACGACGCTGGAGACGGCGACATGTCCACCTACATCCCCCAGGGTCTTCAGTACTTCCGCGCCAGGTTCACCCCGCAGGTCTCAAACGCCACCGCCCTCGGCCTGGCGTTCTCCGGTACCGCCGGCAGCTGGAAGCTGTCGGGCGAGATCGACTATCTCACCGGCTCTGACGATATCGCCAACCCGAACTCCGGTCCGAATCAGCTGTTGGACGTCAACAACGGCGATCTCGAGGGTTACAACCTGTACGTCAACGCGACCGTGCCCCTGGGCCCGGGGACGTTCGGCATCAAGGCCGGCATGGGCTCCGGCGACGACGATCCGATGTCCGGGGACGGCAACATCAACCGGATCCGCACCAACGGCTTCTTCTACCTCACCGAGGTCTGGGAGGACTCCGTGATGCCGGACGAGGAAGGGATCACACCGCAGGGTCTGGGCTCGCCCGCCTCGCGCGGCTACCGCGAGCTCGAGAACACCACGATGCTCCAGCTCAATTACAGCTGGACCATCAGCCCCAAGCTGTCGGCGTTCGTCTCCGGCACCTGGCTGCAGGCGACCGAGGAGCTGAGCCCGTGGTCGGATCTCAACGGCGACGGCGCGATCGGACCGGGCGAGTTCGGTCCGGAGAGCTCGGACGACCTCGGCACCGAGCTCGACGCCCGCCTCAACTGGAAGATCACGCCGCAGCTGCTCTGGGTCTTCCGTGGCGGCATCTTCATGCCTGGCGACGCGTCCGGCTATCTGATCAACGGCACCGACCTGTACGACGACGACGCGTGGGAGCTGCGCACGACCGTGAAGTTCACGTTCGGCGGGCTGCGCCTCGGCTCGTGATCCGCAGCACGGTCGAACGAAAGGAGTCACCGATGAAACCGATCTGGATTGGGGTGGCTGTCATCCTCCTGGTACTCGCCGGGGCAGTCATGGCTGACACGCACTCCGAACCCGCCAGCCACCCGGAGGTGGATATCGCCACGGCCACGTGCGACGGCTGCCATAGCACGATCTCGGCACAGGTTGTCGACGACTGGTACGCCAGCCCGCACGGAACCAATAACGTCAAGTGCTTCGTGTGTCACGGCTCCACCGGCGCCGACTTCATGCCCGTGCCGACTGCCGAACGGTGTCTCGCGTGCCACGCCGACGCCGTGGCCAGCATGGACGCCGAGCACATGCAGGACAAGACATGCTCCAGCTGCCACCCGTCGCACCGACTCAACCCGCATGCGCAGGTGGAGGAAGGAGGCACGGAATGAGCATCGATCTCTCACGTCGCGGATTCCTCGCATCCGCTGCCGCCACCTCGGCGCTCGCGGCCATAGGACGTCCAACGGAGACCTTCGCCCAGACCGCCTCCGGCGGTATGACCTGGACCAAAGGCGTGTGCCGCTACTGCGGCACCGGCTGCGGTCTGTACAAGGGTGTGAAAGACGGCAAGCTGGTCGCCGTGAAGGGTGACAAGGACAATCACAACAAAGGGTTTCTCTGTCTGAAGGGCTTCCTGCTGCCGCAGATCCTCGATGCCGAGGACCGTTTGCTCCATCCGTTGATCCGCAAGGATGGGAAGCTCGTCACGGCCAGCTGGGACGAGGCCCTCGATTTCGTGGCAAAGAGGTTCACCGACTCGATCGCCAAACACGGGCCGGACTCGGTGGCGTTCTACGGCTCAGGCCAGGGGTACACCGAGGAGACGTACGCGGCGAACAAGCTGTTCAAGGCAGGTTTCCGGACCAACAACGTCGAGGGCAACCCGAGGCTGTGCATGGCGTCTGCGGTGGGCGGCTACGTCACAACCTACGGCAAGGACGAGCCGATGGGCTGCTACGAGGATATCGACGCCGCCGACGTGTTCTTCCTCGTCGGGACCAACACGGCGGAGGCCCATCCGATCCTGTTTCAGCGGATCGCACGCCGCAAGGAGGCCGATCCGGACAATGTGAAGGTGATCGTGGTCGACCCGCGGCGCACGCCCACGGCGCGGATCGCGGACCTGCATATGCAGTTCGACCCGGGCACCGACCTGGCGATCCTCAACGCCATGGCCAAGCTGATCATCGACTGGGGCTGGCACGACCCGGACTTCATCTCAGACCACGTCGCATTCGGTGAGGGCTCCTCGGCGGACAAGGCGTGGGACGACTACCTGGCGTTCCTCGAGCCCTACACTGCAGAGTATGCCGCGAAGGTCTCCGGCTGTCCGAAGGAGCAGATCATCCAGGCCGCCAAGTGGTTCGGCAGGAAGAACCGTCAGGTGATGTCCATGTGGTGCATGGGCCTCAACCAACGCACCCGGGGCGTGTGGGCCAACAACCTGGTCTCCAACCTCCACCTGATCACCGGCAAGATCGGGGTCCCCGGCTCGACGCCGTTCTCGCTCACCGGCCAGCCGAACGCCTGCGGCGGCGTCCGCGACGGCGGCGCACTCTCGCACCTTCTGCCATACGGTCGGGTCATCGCCAACGCCGACCACCGCAGGGAGATGGAGACGCTCTGGGGAGTCCCGGAGGGCACCATCCAGCCCAAGCCTGGCAAGCACTGCATCGACATGTTCCGCGCGCTGGGAACGGGCGACATCAAGTGCCTGTACATCATGTGCACCAACCCCGGGCAGTCGCTGCCGAACGTGAACCCGTACCGCGATGCGATGGCCAGCGAGGACACGTTCGTGGTCGTCGCCGAGGCGTACCATCCCACCCGTACCAGCGAGCTGGCTGATGTCGTTCTCCCTGCCGCAGCGTGGTCGGAGAAGGAAGGCGTCTTCGGGTGCTCCGAGCGGCGCTACCAGCTCGACGAGCAGGCGGTGACACCGAGGGGAGAGTCCCGCGGCGACTTCTACATCCTGTGCGACCTCGCACGCCGGTGCGGCCACGGCAAGCTGCTGCCGTGGAAGCACCCGGAGGAGGCGTGGGAGGAGCTGGCCACTCTGGCCGCGGACACGCCGTACAAGACCCAGGGGATTACCCGCGAGCGGCTCAAGAAGGAGCACGGCGTGCTCTGGCCGTGCCCCACCGAGGACCACCCGGGGACGAAGCGACGCTACGTCACGGGCGAGGACCCGGTCGTGCCGGACGACTGGCCGACCCGGATGTGCTTTTACGGCAAGCCGAACAACCGCGCGGTGGTGTGGATGCGACCACAGCAGGATCCGCAGGAGGTGCCTGATGCGGAGTACCCGGTGTACTACACCACCGGTCGCCTGATCGAGCACTGGCACACGGGCACGATGACCATGAAGTGCAAGGAGCTGGCGAACACCAAGACGGTTGCCGAGGTGGAGATGCACCCGGCCGATGCCAAGAGGCTCAAGGTCAGGACCGGCGACGAGGTCCGTGTGACCTCGCGGCGCGCCAGTGTGGTGTTCCCGGCTCTGGTTACCGAAGGTGCGAGAGAAGGGATGGTGTTCGTGCACATGCATGACAAGGACCGGCTGTGCAACGAGATCACCATCGACGCCTTCGACCCGGGCTCCAAGCAACCGGAGTTCAAGATCTGCGCCGTCAAGATGGAGAAGGCGTGATTCGCAACTCCTCCTCCAACGGCCCCGAGCCCTGCGAAGGGCTCGGGGCCCTCTTTGCCGAGCCCGGCGAGGTCGTGGCCGGCGTCGTGATCGAGACCGTCCCCGGCGAGGCGCCGCTGGTCGCCTGCCGCCTGGCTTCGATCGACGGCTTGGAGCTGGTCGGCGGCGATGGGAGCTCGCGCCTGGCGGCCGTCTGGACCGCACCGTCCGGAAAGGCTCTCGAAAGAGCGGTGGACGCACTCGTTCGGGACGACGAGCAGGTCATCGGAGTGTTCCCGACGTTCATCGGCTCGGAGTAGCTCGACGTGCATGATCCCCACGCGTCGCTCGCGGGGATGGCGATGCGAATCGATCGAGACATACGTTTACGGCTCTCGGACGCATCCGCCAAACCTGGCGACACGGGTTCGCCCGGCGGGGAGGCACCCCGCTACAGAACGATCTCCGTCGGCCTCACACGTCGGCGGCTTCCCGGCGAGCCGTTCTCTCCTCGACTGAGCGTGCTGCGATGCAAAGGAACCCAATGGACCGACGACAGCTTTTGACCCGATTCTTCCCCGACGTGCTGCGGCCTCCCGGCGCCCGCTCCGAGAGTGAGTTTCTCGCCCGGTGCATCCAGTGCCACCGGTGCACTGCATCGTGCCCGTACGGCTCCATCGTAGCGGCCGACTGGCGCTCGGGGCTGGCGATCGGCACACCGGTGATCCACCCACGTACCGTACCGTGCTACCTGTGCATGGAGTGTCCACCGGTGTGTCCCACCGGTGCGCTGGAGCCCGTGGCCAAAGAGGACGTCACCATGGGCGTGGCCGAGGTGATCACCGAGACCTGCTACGCCCACCAGGGGATCCTCTGCCGCGCGTGTATCGATATCTGCCCGTTCGAGGGCTCGGCGATCACGCAAAGCCTCTCCCTTCTGCCGATCGTTGACCCCGAGCACTGTGTTGGCTGTGGGCTGTGCGTCAAGGCGTGTCCCCCAGAGCCGGAGGCGATCCGTGTCTATCGCAAACGCTAGCACCGCTGCCCTCCCGGATCGCCGAGGCTTCCACTGGACGCGTTGGCGACGCGTGGCACAGATCGGCTTTCTCCTCCTGTTTCTGCTCTTGCCCGTCACCAACCTCCTCTGGCAGCGGGAGGTCATCGGCACGCTGGCCTCATTGCAGCTCGGCCCGATCTCGCTTGTCGATCCAGCCAGCGGCGTCTCCACGCTGCTCGCAGCGGCGGGTCTCAGCCTCACACTGGTCACCGGCCTGATCCTGCCGGTGCTCCTGGCACTGATCGCCGGGCCCGTGTTCTGCTCCTGGGTGTGCCCCTACGGTCTCGTGTCGGAGCTGATCGACCGGTTTCGGGGCGGAAAGCGACCTCACATCAACCGAGGAACCCGACGGCTACGGTGGGGTGTCCTCATCGGTATCCTGACACTCTCAGCAGTCACCGGGCTGCCCCTCGTCGTGCTCATCTCCGCGCCCAGAGCCATGACCGTCATCCCGCTGGAGGCGATCCTGATCGGCTCGATCGCCTACGCCAGCGTGGCGCTGCTCGTCGGCGTTCTGCTCGTCGAGCTGCTCGCTCCACGGAGGATCTGGTGCCGTGCAATCTGCCCCGTCGGCAGCCTGCTGGCAGCGCTCCGCACCCCACGTACCCTCCAGGTCCACTACCACGAGCAGACCTGCGATCCGGTGGCCTGTGGAGTCCGCTGCGTATCGGTGTGCCCCTGGGGGCTCGACCCACGGCATCTCTCCCTTTACGATGGCTGCACCAACTGCGGCAAGTGCCTCGAGCGTTGCCCCGCGCAGCCGACGGCGGCACTCAGGTTCAGTAGACCGCAGGCGGAAGAGTAACGCGATTGGAAGGACCCAGCCATGAGCTGCTTGACTGCTGTGCTCCTGTCGACCGTGATCGCTGGGACGCCAGCCTCCGCAACGTCCCCATCGCCAACCTCTGGCCAGGCCCCCGGCGACGAACGCCGACCGTACTTCGTCGGGGAGCTGGTGGTCACCGGCGAGACCGAGCCCGCCGAGGAGGTCTCCTCAGCCGCCATCACCACGATCGACCATGACGAGCTGCGGGCCACCGGCGCCACCAACGTGGCCGAGGCGCTCGAGCACGTTCCCGGCCTGTTCGTGTCCACCGGCGGCAGAGGCGAGGCGAAGGTCTGGTCGCGCGGCTACCAGCAGTCCACTGTCCGGGTGCTGGTCGACGGCGTGCCGATCTCCGACCCGTACTACGGCGATGTGGACCTCTCCCAGCTCCCGCTCTCCGACGTGGCGCGGATCACCGTGGCCAGGGGACCTGCCTCCACCCTGTACGGTGGCGACTCACTCGGCGGCGTGATCAACATCGTCACCTTCCAGGGCCAGTCCGGACTCGCCGTCCGCGGAGACGTGCGCGGAAGCGAGCACGGCACCCTTAACGCGAGCGCCAACGTCTCCGGCGGAGAAGGCCCCATCCACTGGTACGTGGGCGCCACCCGTGACCGTTCCGACGGCTTTCCCCTCTCCGACGACTTCCAGGCGACAGAGTACGAGGACGGCGGCCGCCGCGTGAACTCCGATCTGGAGCGCGACGCGGCCCTTCTGCGGGTTGGCTGGGACCTGACGGAGAACGCCCGACTGGACGCGAGCTACCAGTGGACCTCAGCCGAGAAGGGCATCCCCTTCAACACGGTCCGTCCCTCCGGCTTTACCAAGTTCGCCCGCTTCCCGGAGTGGGAGCAGACCACGAGCTCGGTCGGCTATCAGCTCGAGCGCGGCAACGTACAGCTGGTCGCCTCCGCCTACCACCACACGTTCGACAACGTGCTCGACAGCTACCTGGATCCGGAGCTGGAGACGCTGCGCGTCCGCTCGACCTTCAACGATGAGGTCACCGGGCTGTCGTCCGTCGCTCGGACAACTGCGGGCCGGCACAACCTGGCGGCCGCGGTCCATCTGCGTCGCGACCTGCACCGCAGCTGGGAGGAGGACGCCGCCGGTGCACCCAGCCCCACCGAACGATACCGAGCCGACGTCTTCACGATCTCATTGGAGGACCGGATCGCCCTGAGCCAACGGCTCGCGGCCGTCCTCGGCGTCGCCGCCGAGCGACACGATGTCCACGAGGCCACGAGCCTCCGGCGCACCGACACCGGAGCCTCGGTGCTGGTTGAGGACCCGCTCGAGACGACCACCGAGGTCTCACCTCAAGCCGGCCTGCTCGCGTACCTGGACGACGGTCTCACCGCCTCGGCCACGGTCTACCGCCGTCACCGGTTCCCGACGCTGAATCAGCTGTACGGCGCCGATCCACCGAACCCGGATCTCGATCCACAACGCACCACCGGCGTGGACCTCGGCATCGATGCGACGATCGTGAGGAACCGGCTACTGCTGTCCGCACATGTGTTCGCCGATCGCGCCGAGGACCTGATCTCGCGAGCGAGCCGCAACGACCCGTACGCCAACCAGGACGAGGCCGACCTGCGCGGCCTCGAGCTGCAGCTCTCCGGAACGGAAGGGCCCGTGACATGGGGCCTGGCGTGGGCATGGCTCGACGCCGAGTTCAGCGACTCCGTGGAAGGGATGCGGGAGATTCCATTCGCGCCCGAGCACGCGCTCGATCTGTCCGTCAGAGCCCAGCTCACCCCGCGCACGTCCGCTCGGATGACTGGTGTCTATACCGGGTCACGGGTGTTCTACGACTTCGGTGTTCGCCGGGAGCTCGAGACGTACACGCTGCTCCACGTCGGGTTGGAGCACGAGCTGCTCGAGGGCAGCGGGCTCGTCATCGGCGCCGACATCACCAACGCGCTGGATGAGAATGTCGAGCAGGAAGCGGGGTTCCCGCTCCCCGGCCGCCGCGCCTGGCTGTGGCTTCGCGTCGGACTGTAACCCCGCCCGACCACCCAACTCTCAATCCCCGCGCCCTCCCTAAAAAGGTGTCACGGGAGGGCGGGCGACATTGAGAATTGAGAGCTGAGAGCTCAAAGAGTGCTCAGTCGCATGGGCAGCACTCAGCCGGGTCCTCGCCGCAGGTGTCCTCGAACTCCTCCCAGTCCACCTGACCGAAGGAGAACTCCGCATCGCCAGTGGCCTCGTCCACCTTGGACATGTACGCCGTGAACAGCCCGGCGGTCCCTCCGAACAGGTCATACGGGTTCCCCGAGCACGGGTCCCAGGTGATGATGCTCGGATCCACCTGCACCTCGACCCGGCCCGGCGGTGACAAGGTGCCAGCGCCCAGGCTCGACAGCGAGTACTGCGACATCGAGAACGGCTGCACCGTGCGCGTCGCTTGCGCCACCTGCGCGCCGCTGGCATCATACACAGTGATCAGCATCTGCACCGGCTGCGCCGAGAAGCTGACGATGCCGATGTTCGAGCGCGCGCGGCTGTCCTGCTGCGCACCGGGCAACACCGATGTTCCAAGCCCGAGAACCATGTTCACCAGGCTCGACGGAACGGTCTGTCCATACGTGGCCTGCGGGTTCGCATTGTTGAACACGCGGGCGTTCACGGCGAGCTTCCCGCCGTCGTCGCCACCCATCACATCGGAAGCCATCACTACCAACACGCCCTTGGTGTTGCCCTCTCCCGGGAACCACTCGCCGAGCACATCCTGAACGGTCATGGTCGCGCCGGGGCCGATACTGAACGTCTTTGTCGGATAGCTCCCAACGGGGAAGCTGTGCGCAGTGTTCTCACGGAAAAACATCGCCTGCGCTTGGACTGTGCTCTCGGACAGGTTCGACACCGACAGAGTTGTCATCCAGTCGGTACCGGCCTGACCGGAGACCTTGGCCACGACCGGCACGATATGAAACGGCGACACGATCTGTGCCGGGGCCACCGAGGTCACCATGAGGGCCGCAACCGCGATCACCGCAACGGCACAACCACGAGGAAAAGCGTACATAGGGTCCTCCCTTCGATCGTTCTCGGTACATCTCACGTTGTCTGACGTTCACGTAACACATGGCGCTGCCCGAGAAATCCCGGGGGCCCGGTCCAACCACGCCATGCTCCTCGGAGACGAGCCGGTTGGGCACCGCACGCTGTGGTGGAACCTGGTGGCCTCGGACCCGAAGGCGATCGAGCTCGCCACGCGCGATTGGCAGGCCTCCATCGATGCCGGCTTCAGCGGCTCGCGGTTTGCCCTGCCGCCGGACGAGGACGAGCACATCCCGCTACCCGACTCCGTCACCGGCCCTCCCGCGCCCTCGAAGGACTGTCCGACCACGTGACCCGACGCGGTCGTGGTCCGCAGCCACGACGGTACTCCGAAATTGCCGATGTCACGGCCGATACGCCTTCGGAGCAGGCGGAAAGCCTGCGCTCCAGCAACTGGGGTTGCAGGAAGGTCTGTCGGCGTCACACGGAGGAGCACCCACCTTCTGCCACAGCTGGAGAGCCACGCAATTCGGTTGTGGCGGCCCGCGTCTCGCGGGCCGGGTGGGTGGAAACC
>CAZEJK010000087.1:8315-20149 GCA_964512045.1 uncultured Thermoanaerobaculia bacterium | reverse complement strand
TCGTGGTCCTCACCGACCCAGAAGAGAAGAAGATGATCTGGAGCGACATCAAGACAACAGATGTCCCCGTGATCATCGTCATCTGCCACGACACTCGCATCGCCGAGGCGGTGGGCCAGGCTACCGCTGTGCCGCAGAACCCTGGCTTCGACGCTGCCGCGGCCGGCGACCACATGCTGCTCATGGCCCACGCTTTGGGGCTCGGCGGGGTGTGGCTGTCGGAGCTGAAGAAGACCGAGCACACCGAGGACACGGGCGAGCTCTTCAAGCAGCGCTATGGCCTGCCGGAGCACTGGGTGGTCGACCTGCACATCGCCGTCGGCTGGACCGCCATCGGCAGCATCAAGTCGGCCCGGCCAGCGCTCGAGGACCTCGTCGTACGGCGGTAGGGCGGTGGCCGGCTTCCCCTGTCCCGCCGCAGCTCCGGCGGTGTTACCGGCGGTGCGGTGCCGGTCCGGCACCCTCGACGGACCGACCGTCCGCGTCGATCTGGACGCGGTGGAGCACAACTATCGGCATCTTCGCGTCCGCGGAACCACCATCGTTCCCGTGGTCAAGGCGGACGCCTACGGCCACGGGCTGGTCGCGGTGGCGCGCCGCCTCGGGAGGTCGGGAGCGGACCACCTCGCCGTCGGTACGCTGACGGAGGCGGCGGCCCTCCGGCGCGCCGGTTTCGCCGGCCGGGTCACCGCCCTGCTCGGACCCACAAGCCGCCTCGACTACGAGCGCGTCTACGCGCTCGGCGTGGTTCCAGTGGTGCACCGCCTCGACCAGCTGTTCGAGCTCGGCGCGCACGCGCGGTCCGGGGATTGTCGCCAGGACATCGTGGTGAAGCTCGACACCGGGATGAACCGACTCGGGCTCGAGTCCGAGATGCTCGGCGCGGCGGTCGAGGTCCTGCGAAGCTCCCGGGGTCTTCGGCTGGTCGGCGTGTACTCCCACCTCGCGACGGCGGATGCGCCGAGCCACGTCAGCATCCAGCGGCAGGCCGAACGCTTCACCGCCGTCTGCCGCGAGCTGCACGCCCTCGGCTTCACCTTCGAGGCGAGCCTGGCCAACTCCGCCGCGCTCCTCGCACGGCCGGACCTGCACTTCGACCTCCAGCGGCCGGGCATCGCCCTGTACGGCGTCAATCCGCTCCGCGGCACGCCGTGGGAGGAACGCGGGGCGGGGCTGCGGCCGGCGATGACCGTGGTGGCGCCGGTGATCGCAGTGCATCCCCTGCGGACCGGGGAAGGGATCGGCTACGGCCTGAGCTTCGTCGCCCGAAGGGACATGACGATCGCGATCGTCGGCGTCGGGTACGCCGACGGCTACAGCCGAAGTCTGTCGAACCGGGCGCAGATGGTGATCCGCGGATCCCGGGTCGACGTGGTCGGCCGGGTGTCGATGCAGATGACCGCGGTGGACGTGAGCGCGGTGCCGTCGGTAGCTGCGGGCGACGAGGCGTGCGTGCTCGGGGGAGGCCCCGGCGGAGTGAGTGCGGAGGAGCTCGCCGACTGCTGGGGCACGATCCCGTACGAGGTGCTCTGCCTCCTTGGACGGAACGGGAGTGAGCACGACGTGCCTCTTGGAGAAACGAGGGGGGGATCTTTCGATGACTGTTGACACCGACTGGCACCGGGAGCTTTCGGAGCGCCGGGCCAGGCTGTGGCGAGCCGCCGAAGAGCGCGGCTGCGACCTGCTGCTGCTCTACAGCAGCCCACAGCACGTCGAGCCGTTGCGGTACATCACCGATTTCGTGCCGGTGCTCGGCGACATGTGGGCGGCGATGACCGGACCCGAGTGCGTGACCTGCGTCCTCAACTTCCACTGGGAGCTGCGCGAGGCCGAGCAGCGGTCCGGGCTCGGCGACTGGCACGGGCACTTCGACCCCGTCCCGTTTCTCGCCGAGGCGGTGCACGGGGCACGACCTTCGCGGATCGGGGTCGTCGGCATGCACCGCATCCCGTGGGTCGCCCTGGAGGCCGTGAAGGCCGCCGTGCCTGAGGCGGAGCTGACCGACGTGGGCGACATCCTCGACGAGATGCGGCGGATCAAGAGCCCCCTCGAGATCCGGCTGCTGCGCGAGTCGGCTGCGATTGTCGCTGAGGCAATCGCCGAGGTGCGGTCGCATCTCGAGCCGGGGCTCACCGAGAACGAGCTGATTGCACGCATTCTCTACGTGTTCAATCTGCGCGGCGCCGGATCGGCGTTCCGCCCGGGTGTGCAGGCGGGGGTCGATGCGGATAGCGCGGTGATCGCCCGGGCGCCGCGGGGCCGCCCGATCGAGCCCGGCGACACCGTCATGATGGACATCGGCGCCGAGCACCGGGGCTACATGTCCGACGTGGCGCGGACCTTCGTCGTTGGCGAGCCGAATGACCTGCAGCGACGGGTCTGGCGCGCCGTCAATGCGGCGTACGACGCGGTCATGAGGACCGCGAGGCCAGGCGTGCCGTGCAAGGAGCTGCACCGCGTCGCGCAGGCGGCGATCGAGGACGCCGGCTTCCGGCTGATCCACCGCATCGGCCACGGCGTGGGCCTGGGCACCTCGTTCGAGTGGCCGAGCCTCGACACCGAGGAGGCCCTGCTCGAGCCCGGCATGACCTTCTGCGTCGAGCCCGGGATCTACGAGCCCGGCGCCGGCGCCATGAAGATCGAAGACATGGTGGTCGTCACCGAGGACGGTTGCGAGCTGCTGTCGGTGGCGCCGTACGACCTCGAGATCTGACCAGGCCGCGGGACGGCGGTACGATAGTGCCCTTGCCGTCGGAGGTGGTGGAGATGCACGACCGTGAATGGGTGACGGAGGCGCTGAGGCGGATCGAGGCGGACTTCGTGCGCTCGGCGGACACGCACCTGGTGCCGCTGGAGGTGCCGTCGATGCCCGCGGTGCGACTCTACTTCAAGGACGAGTCGTCGCACCCGACGGGGAGCCTCAAGCACCGGCTGGCACGGTCGTTGTTCCTGTATGGGCTGTGCAACGGCTGGCTGGGGCCGGAGACACCGGTGATCGAGGCCTCTTCGGGGAGCACGGCAGTCTCGGAGGCGTACTTCGCCAGGCTGCTGGGGCTCGAGTTCGTGGCGGTGATGCCGCGGGCCACGTCGGCCCAGAAGATCACGCAGATCGAGTTCTACGGCGGGCGGTGCCACTTCGTGGAGCGGGCGGAGGAGATGCATCCCGAGGCCGAGCGGCTGGCGCGCGAGTGTGGCGGCCACTTCATGGACCAATTCACCTACGCCGAGCGGGTGACCGACTGGCGCGGCAACAACAACATCGCGGACTCGATCTTCGAGCAGATGGCGCGCGAGCGCCACCCGGTGCCGGCGTGGATCGTCTGCCCGGCCGGCACCGGCGGCACGTCGGCGACCATCGGTCGCTACGTGCGCTACCGGGGGCTGGCCACCCGGGTGTGCGTGGTCGACCCCGATGGCTCGGTGTTCCTCGACTACTGGCACAGCGGCGACAGGGCTGTGACCTCAGAGGCTGCGCCGATGGTCGAAGGGATCGGCCGGCCGCGGGTGGAGCCGTCGTTCATGCGCGAGGTGGTCGACCGGATGATCCGCGTGCCCGACGCGGCGTCGTTCGCGGGGGTGCACTTCCTGAAGCGCGTGCTCGGCCGGTTGTGCGGCCCCTCCACCGGCACCAACCTGTGGGGCGCCTTCCAGCTCATGGCGGAGATGCACGCCTCAGGCGAGGCCGGCTCGGTGGTCACCTTGATCTGCGACGGCGGCGGCCGCTACCTCGACACCTGCTTTGACGATCAGTGGCTCGACCAGCACGGCTATGACGTCGAGCCGTACCTCGGGACGCTCCATCAGGTCTATGACGAAGGCCAGTGGGCGGTGCCGTGAGCTCAACCCTCGACCACCAGGTCAGTCGCCAGCTCATCCAGCCCGCCGACTGCACGGGTCTGAGGTTCGACCTGGCCTCAGTCGGGCTACAGCACCTTCCACCACGGAGCTGCGAGCACCCCCCCGGGGAGCCACTCCACGGTTTCGCCGGTATGGAGAAGAAGACCCGACCTGGCGGTCCCACCGTACTCGGTCTTGAACGTTCTCAGGTGGCGGGCGTCCTTCGCGCTCGGTCTGTTGGTCGACTTGACCTCGATGGGAAGGAGCTCGCCAGGCGTCTCGATCACGAAATCGACCTCCTCGCCGGTTGTGGTCCTCCAGTAGAGAACCTCCACCCGGCCGACTCTGCCGTCTCGCCAGGCAGCGAGATCGTGGTGGACAAGGTTTTCCAGATGGGCGCCGTTGGGTCGTTCAGCGCTCGCCAGATGCAGAGCAAGGCCGGTGTCGCTCCAGTAGAGCTTCGGTGACTTGATCAGGCGTTTGGTCCGGTTGACAGAGTAGGCCGCGAGACGCGTCAACATGTGCGACGTCTCGAGGAGGTTGAGGTATCGATGGACAGTCGGCTGTGGGAGCGCCACGTCGCGGCCGAGCTCAGTCTGGTTGACGACCTGTCCGAGACGAAGACACGCCGCCTGCATGAGACGCCGAAAGTCAGGCAGGCCCGAGATCGCCGACAGCGACTGAAGGTCACGCTCGAGGTAGGTCCGGACATATCCTTCGAACCAGACCTCGCGCTGGTCGTGGGTGTCGAGCTGGAGGGCGGGGGTCGGGAAGCCACCTCGCTGCGCCAGGCTTCGCCAGTCCTCGGGTTCAACAGGTTGGCGAGCGACGATCTCGGGCCAGTCGTTGTCGCGAGCCGCGAGGAGCTCCTCCCAGATTCCGCACCGCCCCATGCCCAGTTGCTCTCTCCTCGTCATCGGCCACAGGGTCAAGTAGCTGGCGCGACCGGCCAACGACTCGGACACCCGATGCATCAGCAGTAGATTGGCGGAACCCGTGAGGAGAAACCGACCGGCGCGCCGCTCGTCGTCGATGGCGCGTTTGACCGCCAGCAGAAGCCCGGGCTCCCGTTGGACCTCGTCGAGTGTGACGGGATGTGCACTCCCGACGAGCGACTCTGGATCGCGCCGAGCGAGATCGACAATGTCGAGATCATCAAGGGTGAAGTAGCTCCGCTCTCCCGGCAGGAGATCTCGAACCAACGTGCTCTTGCCCGTCTGCCGTGCGCCGGTGACGACGACGGCCGGCATCACCGAAAGGCGCTCGGACAGGCTCTGGCCAACCATGCGCGGTTCAAGATGTTTATTCATGGCGTGAATGTTATACATTCACACCGCGCATGGCAACCACTCACAGCGAGCTCCCCGCCCAGGGTATCGAGCGCGGGGACCAGCGCGGATCCTGGTCCCGGCGGGGGAGGACGGGTTGCGGGTGGCGCATTGCATCGCCGGAAGGTGAGCGAGCTACGGGGCGCGGTGCAGTCCGAGACGCCTTTCGTCAGTAGGGAGGCCGAGCGGGCGGCGGCGGCCGGGTGCGCGGGTGCTCCGATACGGAGCAGAGCTGGCAGGTCGCTCGAGCCGGGACGCCGGGTTACGACAGGCGGGTCACCCCCGGAAGCCCGTCGAAGTGTCGGTCGAAGGTGGCGATCTCGGCGATGCCGTGGAGCTGCATGACCGCGAGGTGGATCGCATCGCGAGCGGTGAGCGCTGGCTTGGCGAGCACGATGTCACGGGCACGCTCGATCACCGTTTGGTCGACTCCGAGCACCTCGTCGACGATGTCGAGCACGACCTCGAAGCATGGTTGGATGGCGTCCCGCCGGCCGATGGCGACATAGCGGTGGAGGATCTCCTGAAACACCTCGGTGTCCGTCACCAGGCGACGCCGCTCGGCCACCAGGCGCTCGAGCAGCCGGCGGGCGTCGACCTTGTGCGGGTGGGCGGCGCCGATCAGGTACATGGGGACGTTCGAGTCGACCAGTATCACGGTTCGGTCGCCTCGCCGTAGCCGAGGGCGATCTCGGACAGCATCGAGTCGATGTCCGAGGCCGGGTATGAGTGGCGGTCTGCCGCTCGGATCGCGGCGAGCTTGCGCTCGGCGTCGCCGGTGGAGTCCGACCGGCGAGCCTCCCGCAGCGCGGCTCGAGCCCACTCCGAGACTGTCATGCCTCGTCGCTGTGCGGCCTCGCGGATCGCGGCCAGCTCACTTTCGTCCATCACCACCTGGAGCCTCGTACTCATGCCATGAGTTTATCATGCTCATCCCTGGTTCGAGGTGCAATGGCGGGATCGCCGAGCTCCGGGAGGCGGCCTTGGCTGGAGCCGGGTCCTGTTCTGGTTGCACCGAATCTGAGCGGTTCGTGCCGGCGATCTGCACCAATCTCCTGCGCTCCAGCGACTTCGGAAAATGCTCGACGTACCTCAGGGTAGGCTTGCGCCTTTCCGAAGCACTGGAGCATCAGGATCTTGGCACATCCTACCCGGCAGAACCGCTCAGCTCAGGTTGGATCCGATCGCGTCAAGACCTACCCTTTGTAAGAAGAAGGAGAAGAGTAAGGATGCCAGCAGCGACACTCACGTCAAAGGGACAGATCACGCTGCCAAAGGCGGTGCGTGAGCACCTCCACCTTGCGGCTCGTGATCGCGTCGCGTTCGTGATTCTGGACGATGGTCAAGTGGTGCTGCGTCCGATGGGGCGCTCGGTGCGGGAGCTCCGTGGCTTCCTGCGCCGGGAGGGTGCGGTTCTGGTACCGTTCGAGGACCTCGACCGGTCGGTGATGACCGCTCTGGCCGAGGACGACGAACGCGTCCGCAGGGACGGATGATGCGTGGCGTCGACACCAACGTCCTGCTGCGGTACATCACGTTCGACGATCCCGAGCAAAGCCCCCGCGCGCAGCGCTTCATCGAGAACTCTGAGGCTGTTGGCGAGCATGACTCCGAACTACGGCGTGCACTACGGTGAGATCAGCGTCCGTCGAGGTGCGGCCAACCTGGAGTCGTACCAGCTGCTCACCTTCCGGTTCGCCAAGGCGGGCGGGTCGGCGCCGGTGCTCTACCTCATCGGCGTCACCACGATGGCGGATGACGACGCCGGGGTGTGCGATGCCGCTCGGTCCCTGAGTGACCACCTGGCGGAGCAGAAGCGGCCGAAGATACCACCGAACCTCCCCCCGCCTCGCAGCACGGAGACCCGATTTACCTTCTACCTCTGCCTGGCCGATGGCCGATCGGTCATCGTCAAGTGCGATGATGGCAACGTCACGGTGACCTTCAACGGCGAGCGGTACCCGATCACCAACGTGAGCTACGAGCTGCTGCTGCGCCAGTGATGAGGCGATGACCTTCGAGACGAGGACGTACGACGTTACGGTGGTCGCGCCGCTGGCTATACCGTGCAGCCGGACGCGGTGACCTCGGTACTGCTCACGGTTCTGACACGAGGTCCTCTCCGGGAGGAGCCCGATACGCGCCGCCGGAGTAGACCTCCTGACGGTGACCGATTCTCAGGATCCAGACCTCGTCCTCGCGAAGAGCGAAGATCACCCGCCAGTCACCGACGCGCAAAGACCACAGCCGCTGTGTCGTGTGGGCCAGCGGCTTCGCTGTGTCCTCAGGATGGTCCGAGAGCTTGCTTTCGATCGCGGCCTTGATCCGTCTGCGAACCGGGGGATCCAGTCTGGGAATGTCGCGGGAGCGGACCAGTGGGTGGTACAGGACTCGGTATTCCGGCACGTGTCAGCCCCACACGTCGTCGTGAGTCTCGGCCTGGTCCCGAGAGAAGGTCTGGAGACGCTCCTCGCCGGCAGCAGTCCAGTACCGCTCGTCCTCGTCGTTCCGGGCGCGCATCAGGAGGTCGCGTACAACCAGCGATATCGAGATCCCCTCACGCGCTGCCTTTGCGCGTAGCCACGCGAAGAGGCCCTGATCCACGACCGCGCTGATCCTTGGGTTCTTGGCCGTCATCCGCACCCCCAGCTCGAAAGTGTAGCACAAGTGCGGCACCAGGAGCTGTCAGCTGCTCGTGGGGGAGCCTCGCGGTATCGTCCTGATATGGGTTGTCGTCGAGTAGCCGCGCATCTGGGCTCGGTGACTGCTGGCTCGACCCGTGACGGTTCCACGACGACTTTCCTGATGTCCCGTCTCGGGGGCTGATCATGAGGTGCTGGTCGGCGAGTCTGCTGGTGCTGACGGTGACGGCTGGTGTCGGTGCGGGGATTGGGGAGGCAGGTGGTGCGGCTCTCGAGGCCGGGCATGTGCCCGCGCTGATGCGATCGCTCGAGCGGTGGTGACGTCCTCCGACGCCACGACGAACGGGTTGTCGCCGTCGCGACCGGGCACCCCGGAAGCCGCAGCCTCTACGGCTTACGGCTGTGAGACCGGCATCATCTCGTCGCGCGCCGGATCGTTCGTGCCGTTGTGGTTGCGACTGAGCAGGACCCTGCCCGAGCCGCCGGTGATGCGAAGCTCAAGTGTGGCGCCAGGCGCCGGCTCGAGGCCGAGCAGGCTGGCCACCGAGAGCTGTGTCGTCGTGTCGGCATCGAGCGTCAGCCCAACCTCCACAGGCTCCGCTTCCGGAGTCTCCCGGTAGCGCCACATCCCCGCCAGACCGTCCGGCCCGGCCGTTGGATCCAGATTGTCCCGGTAGCCATCAGGGCTCAGGATGACAGCCAGCGTCGTCCCGGCGCCGAACCACCCGTCGCTGTCAACGTCGAACGGCTCGGTGACCATGCCCAGCTCGCCGGCGTCGGCGAGGTTGTAGACCCAGCTGCGCCAGAGCGGTGCGGTCGAGCCGCGATCTGGAACGAGGCGAACCGTCGCGGCGCCGTTAACACCCGGGAGCACGAGCTCGTGCAGGTCCTCGATCACTCGGGTCTGCCCGGGGTCGAGCTCGACCCGCACGCTCGGATCGGAGCCCGGTGTGAACGGCCGTCCTCGGGGCGTGAGATACAGCGTGGCGGTCGCCCCATCGTCGGTGGCGCGGATCAGCTGGCGATCGTGCCAGTCGCTTCCCTGGAGCCCGGCCGTACGGACGGCGCCGAGGCTGGCGACTCGAGCTCCGTCGTCAACGTGATCGAACGGATCGTCGTCCAGCACCGTCGGCATCGCCTGCCCTTGAGGCGCGAGGTATGAGGTCGTTGCGCCGGTCTCCAGATCGGTAACGGTCACGGTGGTTCGCACGTTGGTGATCCCGGCCAGAAGGACCCAGTGCGTGCCGTTGACCGAGGTGCCGTCCACCACCCGCACGAGCAGCTCGAGGTTGCTCGGCGAGAAGTACGAGAAGAACCCGGCACCTTCATTGAACTCCACCGGGGATGCGCGCCCGACCAGCCCGTCCGGTGCAGCCCATGTCACGTCGATCTGGAAGCGGTCGTTGCCGAGCGCGAGCGCCTCGCCTTCGATCGTACCGGTCAACTTGGGCGCGATGAGCCTCGCAGAATGGGCGTCTGCTGTCGGATCGGTGGGTCCGGGGAAGGCGCTGGTGTCGAGAACCGTTGCGAACGCACGTCCGAGCGGGTTGGTGTAGGTCTTCTCGGTGTCGGCTTCGGTGTCCACCACCCGAAGCTCGATGGCGAGGTCGCTGGTGGACGAGACAAACACCCAGAAGTGGTCGTTGACCACGACCGCGTCCTGTATCTTGATCAGGAGATCGGGGGTCTGCGGATCTGTCATCCCGAAGGCGCCGGTGTCGTCCATGGCGAGGTCGATGGCGGTTCCGGCGCCCGCGGCCGTTCCCCCAGGCTGTGCGTAGCGACTGATGTCGCCGCCGCTGAAGTCCAGCTGGACCTGGAACCGATCATCCTGCAGGCAGAGTGTCGTCTCTGATGGCTCGCAGCTCTGGGTGTGAGCGAGACCGGGCGCTCCGAGAAGGATGACGAGAGACACTACGGAGAAGGTGAGGTTCTTGGGCACTGGACTCCCATTCAGTACGGATACGGTGGCGACGAGCACAGAACGACAGGCTGGATCCTCTGTTCCTGGGCACCAGTGTACCGGCTTTGAGGAGAGATTGCGACCAAAGCGCAGAGTGTCGGTGGCCGGAAGGTCCTACGAAGGTCGCAGATCAACGACTCATATCGTCGAAAAGGCGTGGCAAAGTTGAGAGTGAAGAATCAACGCAAAGGCGCCACGGCGCGAGGGCGCAAGGAGATGTTGAATGACCGAGAACGAGATCAGCAAGGTGGTCGTGGGGGCGGCGTTAGTGGTCCAGGGCTGCTGGAGAGCGTGTATGAGGAGGCGTTGGCCTACGAGAGCTGCGGGGCATGACGGTGGAGCGTCAGCGAGTCGTGCCAGTGTTCTCCAAGGGCAAGCGGCTGGAGACCCAGCTTCGTGTGGAGTGGGCCGGACCTCCACATATGACCTCACCAAAGCTGGCAGAACTGTCGCGCTCGCTGGCCTCAAACTTCGATCCCTCGTCCTGATCCCCGAAGTCGCAAATACCGCCGCGTCATGAACATCTCTATATCTTTGCGTCCTTGCGCCTTCGCGCCTTTGCGTTGAATCTCCTGCCGAGTACTCTGCCACGTTTGCGCAGGACGTCGGTCGGTGTCGCGGCCTCGGCCCAGCCTTCGCTGACCGGGTAGTGGTTGTTGTCGATGCCGTACGCCTCGAGAGCGATGCCGACAGTGCGCAGATCCGCCATCGTCCGTTTTTGACGGGCTCGATCGATGGCGTTGAGCATGTTGGGGATCGCGATCGCCGACACGATACCAGCGGTTGCCACGCCCCCAGACATCCACCTGGGCCCGAACGACACCTCCCGAGCTCCGGCGCCAGCTGGTCAACATCTTGTTTGCGGCGTGCGCCCATTTCAGTCGTGGTCAAGCGTGAGCCTGGCGCCTCCGAGCCGGATCCAGTTGCTGTCGTTGGCGAACTCGAAGCCGATGGCGAGGTAGAGAATGCCGGAGGTGGCGGTGAGGATGTTGTTGGTGTCGAGGTCGTACTGGATCTTGCAGCCAGTGGGTTGGGTCGCTGGATCGCAGCTCCTGGGAATCGGGACATGGAGGATGTTGGTGTAGCAGCTCGAGGTTCCGCAGGCGCCATCCTGACGTCTGAGAAGGAACGATGGGCTTGCCTCGCTGGCCGTCTCGGCCGCCCAGAAGATCTCGAGTCGCGAGACCGTGACGTTCTGGCCGAGCAGTACTCCCGGGACCGTGATCGGCAGCACCACGTACTTGGTGCCCGTGTTGGGTCCTCTGGTCAGGTATGCGGCGCCCGTGGAGTCCGCGAGGATCACGACATTTGGGGTGCTCACGTGCGGCACCGCGCCGTTGCCGCTGATCCAGAGGTGGGTCTGCGCCGAGCTGGCGAGCTTGCCGTCCGCGTACACCGCGGTGCCGTTGTTGGTGTTCTCGAAGTAGCCGCCGAACCCCTCGATGGATTGGGAGATGCCGCTGACGCCGCGCGTCTCGCCGGAGTTGCTGTTTGCTACACCGTTGACTCCGCGTCCGTCGTTCGAGTACGAGGAGCCGTAGAGACCATAAGAGAGACCTGTCGTTGCGAGGTTCTCGACATGGAGGCCGTCCCAGTCCGTCGCGTCTCCGGAGACCGTGGTGCCAACAGGGAAGCCGAACGCGCTCAGAGCGAACGGGGCGGCCAGGAGCTTGTGGCAGCTCACCTGGACGCCTTCGACCGAGATCCGGAGCCAACGTTCGTCTTGGTCGAAGCTGTCGAGATCCTCCGTGAGCTCGACGGTGAACAGGCCATCCGTCACGGAGACATCCGGTAGCGTTGTGGCCACGTCCACGGGGACGGTGCAGCTGGAATCACTGAACAGCTGCAAGGTCATCGACCGCGTTCCGGTGACCGGTGCTCCGTGCTCCTCGAGCCGTCCCTGATAGCTGATCGTCCCGGTCGCCGACGCTCTGACCTGTCGCTCCTCAGCCGTGCTCTCTGACTCCTGAGCGGCTGCGGTGCTCGGCATGGCCGTGCATATGATCAGTGCGAGCGACAGAGTGAGCAGGACGGTCGTGGTTTCAACACTGCTCCAACGGGAAA
>CAZEJK010000087.1:0-8215 GCA_964512045.1 uncultured Thermoanaerobaculia bacterium | reverse complement strand
GCCCACGGTCGCGTTAGAACTGGATTCGCTCGACGTGGGAGCGCTTGATCTGGGTGGTCATGACCCCGCCTCCGATCCGGGTCTCGACGTACAGTATGTCGTCGTCGATCCGCTTGAGGATGCCCTCGCGGATCGAGCCGTCCGTGTGATAGATGCGCACGTGCGTGCCGATGTGGTCGGAGGCATCGGTGACCTCGACGCTGCGCTTCGGACCCTCGAGGAGCTCGGGATCGTCGTGCTCCAGGTGCGCTGGATCCCAACCGAGGTGAGCGGCGCGGAGGCTCACCGGTATCGGCCGATCCTTGACGGCGGCCACCAGATGCGGCCGAGCTGCTGGCCCGTAGGCGTGGACCGTCCGCTCGATCAGGCTGCGCTCCCGTTCGTTGAGCGTGCCGCGTGCCGAGAGTGCGAGCAAGTCCGGGATGGACGCGGCGCCGTTCGGTACACTCTTTTGAAGAAAAGGCACCTGCTCTGGTTCCGGCTTGGCTGCCGCGGACGCGACCAGATCGTGGAGCGTGCTGCGATGCTGGTGCTCGATGGCCTCGTCCACTCCGGAGGCAGCGAGCAGCTCCACGAGCTTTGCACAGCCGGGGGCCGGAGGGGTCTGCAGGCACAGCGTGTCCATCGCGTTGACGAGCTGCTTCTGATCGACGGTTGCGAGCGTCTCCTCGGGCGCGGGCGCTTCGAGACCGAGCAGCGCTTCTACGGCGACTGTATCTCCTGATGCCGTCAACGCCGTGACGACAGCCGTGCAGACTGGTGCGCTCGGATCCGCGCAGGCGTTCTGCACTGTACGACAGAAGAGCGGCAGGGCCTCGGACGCCGACCCTTTCGCGATCTTGGTGAGCAGCGTTCGGCACTCGGGAGTCAGCTGCTCGCCGGTGCACTGCGCCTCGAACTGCTGCAGAGGCGGGAGCTCTGGTGCTGCGGAGGATGCCGGCTGCTCGGAGTGCTCCTCTGCTCGGGATCCGAGCTGCTCGCAGCCAGCAGCCAGCATGGCAGTCAGGACGAGGGAGATGCCGAGCGCGATCCTCTTCACAGTGCAACCTCCTCCGGCAGCGGAAGCTCTGGAACCGGCTGTAGCCGAGCGAGCCGGTGGACCAGACAGCCGCCGTCGCACTCGCCGCTGACACGCCACGAGCAGGACCCACACTCACGGTAGATGCCCACCGTCTCGTATGCTCGGCGTTGCGTCGCCAGTCCCTTGCGGAGTGCGTGCAGCGAGCCGTCGAGCTCCATCGTAAACCTGTCCGCTGTGGCGAGACAATGCACAGCGGTGCACCCATCGACAGCGATGTCCACGATCGGTCGGCACTCGAACCGCGTCTGGGCACCGTTGGTGTTCAAGGCATCCACGGTGTCATCGTCGAGCTGACAGCGAACGAAGCCGCAGTCGAACGCGAGACGGACGCCGAGTGCTGTCGCTCGGCGGGCAAGCGGTGCAAGAAGAGCACCTACTGCCGGGTACTGCTTCGGGTGGAGATGGCGGTTCACAGCCCCGAGTGCCGGGTGCGCAATGCCGACACGCAGAAACCGGCCGAGACGGGGGTGGTCCTCCAGCAGTGTCAGCATCGGCTCGGGATCGAACGGGATCCGGTCGATCGTGAAGCCGAGCACGATCTTGGGACCGAGCCGCGCCAGCACCTGGTGCAGGCGTTGCGGGTCGGCGCCATGGAGGGCGCCGTTGCAGTTGATCAGGACCGAGCAGCGGTCCTCGGCGAGCCGGGCGAGGCGGTCCACGGTAGCGTCAGGCATCAGACCGTTGCTCAGCACCGTCAGGCGCAGACCGCGGCTCTCTGCCATGGTCGCCAGCTCCGGAAAGTCCGGATGGAGCGTCGGCTCGCCACCGACGAGCCGGACCTCGGCGCCGTCGCAGTCACGGATCATCTCGAGCACGCGCTCGAAGCGGCGGAGCGGCATGTGCTCGGCGCGTGCCGAGCCCATCAACGAGCGGGCGAAGCAGAACTCGCAGCCAGCATTGCACGCGGTCGTTACCAGGAGGTTCGTCATGAACCCTCCGTCGCGGTGGGTGAGGACCTGGCGTCGTTGAGCATCGCTCCGGCCTCCTCGAGCCTTCGCAGCAGCGCGTGGAGACGACGTCGGGCTTCGGTGCTTGCAAGCCGATAGCAGAGGGCGACCTCGGCCATGGCGTCGTCTGGAGACATGCCGCTGATCCACCGCTCGAACAGGTCGGCATCGGCTCCGGTGAGTATCAGAGCAGGCTGGTCGTCGTGGACGATGACGTGCACGCAGCTGTCGTTGCGTAGCCAGTACATCCCCGGACGGAGAGCGCGCGGGCTCATGACGCCTCCAGCGTCAGGGTCGAGCGAGCAATCTCGGCGATGTCGCGTTCGGTCAGCTCGATGCCGGCGGCCTCCAGCAGGGTTGCATACGCAACCTGGTGTGCGATCCGGCAGGGCTCGCCCGGGGGCTCCTGGAGCGCCGGGTAGAGCGACAGCGGGCACCGGTCCGGACAGCCACGGGCGCAGTGCAGCACGTTGAAGCAGCTCCGGCACCGGCTCGGGATCGAGCCGGTCGCAGCCAGGAGCTCGGCGAGCCGCTGTGAGTCGAGGACCAACCGGTCGCTCCTCTCGTCGTACGAGCCGAAGAAGAACCGCTGATCGGAGACTGACGCATCGTTCAGGGCCAGGAAGCACGCCGTGGCGTGACCACCCGGCGTGAGCGTCAGGTTGTGCTGGAGGATCGGGCAGAACCGGCCGTGATCTTCACCCACGCGGCTGCTTGCCAGGACAAGATCCACTCCTGACCGTCGTGCGACCTGACGAGCTGCGATGAACCCCGCGATGAACGTCTCCGGATCCGCCTTCAGGAGGTTCGGCGCAGCCGTTCGTGCTCCTTCGGGGTGGTAGACGGGGTGGAACAGCAGGCGATCAACCGGGAAGCGTTGCACGAAGTGCTCCACCATCTCGACCTGCCGTGCAGCGTTGTGGCGGGTGATGGTGGAGCGGATCGCGATGTCCTCGGGTTGCGTGGCGCTGGTCAGAAGTCGGTGCAACGTCTCGGCGGCGCGGTCGTAGGTGCCGTCGCCGCTGCCTGTGGGCCGGTGTGCGTCATGGATCGAGCGAGTGCCGTCCAGCGAGACTGTGATGCTCGAGAACGTGGCGGCGAGCCACTCGACCGTGTCCGGCGCCAGCACCCCGTTGGTGGTGCAGGCGAGGCGGAGTGGCAGGCCGTGCTCCCCGGACACCTTCTGCAGCACCGCGATCGCGGCCTCCACGTAGGCTCGGTCGCCCAGCGGTTCGCTGGCTCCGTGGAAACCGACCAGCAGGGGCAGACCCAGCTTCCGACACGCCGCCGCCACCAGGCGGCCCGCCGCGGCCAGCGCCGGCAGCGAGGCCGCGCTGGGCGTATCCGGGGCAGGATGATCGGTGTGGTTTCCGTAGCAGTACGAGCAGGCCAGGGTGCACCGGCCCCGGAACGCCACGGTCAGGCACCGGGGCTCGAACCGATCGGGAGACCGCCACGGCTCCTTCTCGCCGGTCTTCGCAGGCGAGCCCCACTGCACCGTCGCCTCGGACGGACGGTACACGAGGGTCCGGCCTTGCCATCGCAGAAGGTGCGTCGACGGCAAGGAGACCGGACGAGTGCTCATCGGAAAGCCTCGGGCAGAGCTACGGACTGCTCCTCGATGGACAACGGTACCTGCGATCCGTCGATGCCGACCTGACGGAGCAGGAGCTGCAACGAGATCGCCCGGACCATGGTGCACCAGCCCCGATCTCTTGGCCGACCCACCCGGTACACGTGGCAGCCGCCTGCGCAGTGCCAGCGGCAGAAGCAGTCGCGGCACTCGGGGTATGCGTGCGCCCCGATGCTGCGCACGGTGGCGAGCCGATCTTCTGCAACAACGAGGCCGCGCTCGGGGTCGACGCGGCCGTAGTCGAGGACGAGCCCCCGTCGGCGCCACTCGTGGAGCGGAAGGTAGCAGCCGGCGATCGTCCCGTCGGTGTGGACGATGCACCCGTCGCGGCCCACAGGGCAGAAGCTCGCGACCTTGGCGCCGAGATCGGCGCCCGAGAACTGCAGCAGCACGCCGCGCTCCTCGCACAGCGCGAGGCTGCTCATGAACGCCTCCACGAAGGCCGCAGGCGGAGGAGGGGACGGTCCCGGCCCCTTTGCATCCCGTGCCAGCGACCGCACCGGCTCGACTGCGATCACCGTCGGCAGGAGGCCGAGCGTGTTGAGCAGATAGAGGATGCTCTCCGGGAGCTGCTCGACGGTGTCGGCTGTGACGCACATCCGCAGGTTGAGCTCGACTGTTCCTCGGCTGAAGATGCGCGCGTTGGCCTCGATCCGCTCACTCGTCGGCCGTCCTCGAGCGTCGGGACGAGTCGCGTTGTGGATGACCGGAGGACCGTCGATCGACAGCACCACGCGGTGCAGGTTCTCTGCGATCCAGCGTGCTCGCTCCGGAGGGTAGAAGCCGTTGGTGGTGGCCTCGAAGAACGGTCGCAGCCCGTGCTCGGCGGCCACGGCGCGGCTGTGGGCGATGATGCGTTGGGCGAGCCGCCATGCGTCAAACGGCTCGCCACCGAACAGGTGCACTGGGAGATCGTGGCGGCCGGCCGCTGCGGTGCGAGCGGCGTAGTCGTCGATGGCGGCGAAGGCGAGGTCGGTGCGAAGAGTGCCGGGATCGTCATCACGCGGACCGAACTCGCAGTATGTGCACGCCATGGCGCAGCGGCGTGTGGTCACGACGCCGAGGGTCTCGGGAAGTAGCTCTCCGCAGGGCGGTCGAGGGCGGTCTGTGTCGCTCAGAAGCAGGGAGCGGAGCCGCGAGAGCTCTCCGGAAAGAAAAGAGGAGGTCAACAGCTTCCGGTAGTCATCGCGGTTGAGCACGGCCGCCAGGTCCACGAGCGGCGCGTAGATCAGATGCTGGCTGCCGAGATCGAACCGATATGCGGGAGTGCTCATGACAGGCGCCCGAGACCGCTGGCGCCGTCTGCCGGCGCGGTGCCGAGGCGCGGCTGACCCTCGAGCTCGTCCAGGATCTGGTCAGCAGTGAGCTCGCGGTTGATGACGCAGCGAGCCGGGAGCTTTCCGTTGGCAGAGATCGATGTCCGCTTCATCGGGCAGTCACCGGCGCAGTGGTACTTGGCGATGCAGCGATCGCACTCGGGGAGGTGATGGACAGACAGACGGAGCAGTCCGCGCTGCCGCTCGGGATCGATCTCGAGCCGACCGGAGCCCGGATCGTACCGGCCGAAGGTGAACCGGCCAGACGGGTCCTCTCCGGCCTCGTAGCACGCGGTGACCTTGCCGCCGGGTGTGACGCAGATGGCGCCGGTGACGGCACGACAGAAGACATCCGTCAGGTGGGGGTAGCGAGCGCCGCTGTAGCGGAGATCCCGTCCCGCGGCAGCAGCAGCTCTCCGAGCCGTTCGGAAGCGGTCGACGAAACGATGCGCATCGACGGACGGGTGGCCCGCGTGGCGGCCGAGGGGGTACGCGGGCTCGACCTGGAGGAGGCGACTGCTGAGGCGCTCGCAGAGGAGTGCGACGCCGGCCGGAAGCTCGTCGACGCTTTCGGGCGTCACGGTGAGGCGAAGGCCGGACGCAACGTCCCTCGCTGCGAAGATCTCGACGGTTCGTACGACGGTGCCGAAGGTGGACGCTCCGTTCGCTGCAGGCCGTTGCCGGTTGTGCACTGTGGGGAGGCCGTCGATGGAGATCGTCGCCTCGTCAAGCGCCTCGGCCATCTGGTGGGCTCGGGCGGCGCTCATGACACCGTTCGTGCCTGCCGTCACGCGCAGTGTGAGGCCGTGCCGGCTGGTCTGCTCGAGCGCGTGATCGATGAGCCTCCGGGCCAGGTCCCAAACGAGCGACACCTCGCCGCCGCCGTGGAGATGGAGGGTGATCTGATCGGACTCAGAGTCGACGGCGTTGCGGACGATCAGATCGACTCCAGCAGTGCCGGCGCCCAACGGCAGGGTCTGGGTCCCGCTGCCCCCGTCTGCGTAGCAGTAGGAGCAGCGCAGGTTGCAGCGCTCGGTGAGCAGGAGCGAGATCGCACACGGCCGCGTCGCCGTGTCAGAGCTGAGCGCTTCGGCCGAGCGCGGCTCAGCAAGCCCCCACGGCGCCAGCTCGGCGAGCACAACCTCCTGCGCGCCGAGGTCCCCGTTCTGCGCAGCACGGATCTGCTCGAACAGGCTGCGGTTGATCCGGCATGTGGTGAAGTGCAGGGGTGCGTGGAGAATGTACCGGCCGCGATGCTCGGCCACGAACAGCTCCGGGAGCGGGAGTCGAGCGTCGTCAGAGCGCATGGGGCCGTACAATGGAGCGCATGAAGGTGGTCACTCGCCGACTGTTCTTTGCCGAGCTCGTGGACCGGGCGGTCGAGTCGGGCGCCGGCTTGCTCGGACACCGCTTCCGCACCGTGGAAGAGCTGGAGGAGCTTCCGCTGGAGGTTGCGCTCGAGATCGTTCCAGCCAGAAACCCGTCGTGCCGGTGGCGACAGATGGGTGCGGTGCTCTGGGAGGTTCGAGACGCTGAGCCGCCGCGGCGTGTGATGGAGCTCTCACAGACCGCCCAGGCGGTTCTCAGCGCGTGTGATCGTTGCCAGCGGCTGGAGGAGCTGCAGACAGTGGGCGCGGAGGCAGACGACGACGAAGCAAGGGGCCGTACAGGTGAGGACGTCTGGACGACGTTCATCGGTCTCGTCCGCGCCGGCGTGGTTGTTCCGGCGAAGCTTCCATCGCGCTGATCAGTTCGGGTACCAGTAGGTGTAGGTGTACGTCGTGCCCGTGGCGACCGTGTCGCACGTGCACACAAGGTCGCAGGTGCAGATTGTGCGCACAACGTCATAGATCGGTGCGGCGACACAGTTGCACATACAGATCGCTCCGGCCGGGATCGCCGAGCCGCACGGGAGCGTCATGGTCGTCACCTGGCCCGTCGTGCGGTCGTACTGCGAGACTGTCGCACCCTCCGTGCTGTCGCTCTGGGCGGAGACGATGTCGCAGACGCACGGCGCGAAGTCCCAGCGGCTCGACTCCTCACCGACCTCGAGGACGTGGTTGACCGCGATGTCAGTGTCCTGGAACTCGCCGAGAAGCTCGGCTCCCTCTCCGCGGAGGTCGAACAGCAGAATGCCGCCGACCTCCATCGCTACTGCCAGACCGGCGCCGTCCGGTCCGAGGCCGAGCGCCGCGACCTTCCCGCGGTTGTCGGGCAGCGGAACGGTCACTGCCCGGCCGTCTCTCCAGACCACCTGGGTACGCTGCGGCTCGGGCTCGTACCAGGCCGCCACGTTGCCGTCTTCAGACACGGTCGTGACCGTCGCTGGGAGCCGCCGGAACGGTCGGCCCGGGTCGACGATCTGGACAGCATCCGTGCCGCGCTTCTTGCCCTTGAACTGTGGACGGTCGGGCGTCTCGAGCTTCCAGATCCCGAGCCAGTCGTCGGTGGAGGTCGCCACCAACCGCGGATCGGGGCCCGTCAGCACCGGGTAGAGCTCATCCACGGGGTACTTGAACGCCCGAGGCTCGACATAGAGCCGGAACCGCTGCAGTGTGGCCTCGCGCTTGGTCGTGGTGCTTTCCTGCTTGGCGCCCACACCACGGGAGGCCAACGTACCAGCCGCCGCTGCCGCAGCCGTCCGCCCGAGGAACCCGCGACGGCTCACCTTGAGGATTCTCGGGGAGTCGTCGTCCCGTTGAATGTCCGGCTGGCTGTCGGAGGTTGTGCTTGGTGGGTTACCGCGCCGGTTGTCCGCCATGCTCTCTACGGTAGAAAGCACGGAGATCCGTGTCAACTCGGAGCGCGAGGGAGGACCAGGCGACCGAGCCGGTAGATGCGCATTGTGAGGGCCTCATGCCACGATGCTTCGAGCCCGGTCCTCTCGGGCGTTGGAGTATCGGGCCTGACGGATGCTGCCGGTGCCTCTGCGTTACACCCGTGGCCGGGCTACCATGTGTGCAGTGCAGCCCGAGGAGGACAACATGGTCGGTGCAGTGCGAGTGGCGATGACAGCAATGATCGTTGTGATGCTTGCCGGTCAGGTATCTGCGGTTCGGCCCATCGAGCCCGAGGATCTGGCGCGGGTTGTCCGTGTCGACGAGCCGCGGCCGTCCCCCGACGGACTCCGGATCGCATTCACTGTCGGTGTGCCAGACCTGGAGTCCAACCTGGTCGACACCGACGTCTGGTTGCTGGACACCCGCAACGGGGAGGTGAGGCGTCTGACCTTCGCCGA
>CAZEJK010000086.1:0-20412 GCA_964512045.1 uncultured Thermoanaerobaculia bacterium | reverse complement strand
GAAGTGTCTGGAGCGCAGGAGATTGGTGCAGATCGCCGGCAAGAACCGCTCAGATCAGGTCCGAGCTTGACGCCGCGGCGTCGCACACGCACAATGAGTGCGGACCATGGAAATCGTGAGACCGAACCCATAGCACGTCCGTCCCGGCAGGGGTCGGGTTGGTAGCGAACGCGGAACTGATCCGCAGAATCAATATTGAAGGAGTTGTTTTCATGTCGTTCGAAGGAAGCGCACCCCCACCACCGCCGCCGTCCGCTCCCCCGCCGTCCTCACCACCGCCACCGGCTGGCGCCGGGCCGAGTCACGGCGGAGGCGGAAACGTCTCGGAGAACCGTGGCATCATGATCGTGCTGTCCTACCTCTGGCTCCTCGCACTGATCCCGCTTCTCGTAGAGAAGGAAGACCGGGAGGTTCAGTGGCACGCCAAGCACGGTCTGGTCCTCACCGTTGCAGAGGTCATCTTCTGGATCGTGGCAACGATCGTGAACTTCGTGCTGTCGGCGGTCTTCCCGCCAGCCGGTTGCATCATCGGTCTCCTGCTACTGGTGGTGTTCCTCGGCTTCGTGGTCTTCCACGTGCTGTGCATGATCAAGGGCACCAGCGGCGAGCGGCTGAAGGTCCCTGGAGTCAGCGACTTCACGGATCGCTTCTGATACGTTGACGGATCCGACGAGCACCCGGCCCGGACGGAGCGGCTCTGCTTCGCCCGGGCCGTTCTCTGTCCGTAGCCGCCGCATGCAGTGGCTCACCGGTGCGACGGTCGTCCTCGGCCTACTGGCGTGGGACCTCTCGCGGCCCCCACGGCACCAGCTCGGCGCCACCGTTGCAGTGACCGGCATCCGTGTCTACCGGCACACAGCCGGACCGGTCCTGGCCAGCGGTGGAGTCCGGTGCCGGTTCGAGCCCACCTGCAGCGTCTATGCCGAAGCCTGTATTCAGCGATTCGGTCTACTCCACGGTGGCTGGCTCGCGCTGAAGCGAGTCGCCCGCTGCGGTCCATGGACTCCGGCCGGCACCCATGATCCGCCGCCTGAAGCAGCGCCGCTCTGAGTCGCGATACACCCCGTCGCTGCGAGTCGGCGTCGTCACAGCATATGCCCGACGAAGTGCTCGGTGGGCGGGCGGAACCTCGAACGCGGCCAGCCGAGCGCCTCGTCGATCTCTGCAAGCAAGCGCCCTCGGTCCTCCGGGATCCGCCCGGTGACGTCGAAGAAGTTGGAGATGTGGTCGGAGGTGAGAAACGTCGGTCCTGCCAGCTCCTCCACTAGCAGCCGGACCTCGGTCAGTGCCTGGTAGGGATCCGGTAGCGTGAGCTGGCCGTCTGACCAGCGGTCGTACCACGGCGTGCCCGGCATCGGAACAAACGTACGCAGGCGGACGAAGTCCGCCGGCGCCTGATTGAGCACCGCCGCCGAGCCCTCGGCGTGCGCGCGCCACCCCTCAACGCCGGCCACCCCGACCATCAGGTAGACCGACAGCTCGATGTCCGCTCCCTTCACGTGCCGGAACGCCTCGACAGCCTCGTCCGGATCCACACCTTTGTTGATGTCCCGCAACGTGTGCCGGTCGCCCGACTCGAGACCGGAGTGGATCCGCCGGATCCCTGCGGAGGCGATCTCCCGCCACTCCCCCTGACTCTTCTTCACCAGGAACTTGGCCGAGCCGTACACCGTGATCCGCTCGAGGTGGGGAAACCGTTGCTGGGCGGCCTCCCCGATCGCCACAAGCCGTTGGGTCGGGAGGGCGGCGGAGTTCCCGTCCGCCAGGAAAATGGTGCGTACACCGGGGCCGTACACCTCGAGCGCCGTGTCGAGATCCTCGATCACCTCGTCGACGGGACGCGGGCGGAACTTCTGCTGTGTGTACATCGCGCAGAACGCGCACTCGTTGTGCGGGCAGCCGATCGACGCCTGGATGATCAGCGAACCCGCCTCACTCGGCGGACGATAGACGACGCCTTCATATCGCATCTCGATATCATAACAACGTCCCGCCTCCGGCAAACTCCTACGCCACGCACCAGAAGTTGTACGTCTCTCGCCAGCCCCGCTCGGCGCGCTACACTTGCTTCGGCGCCTTCTTCGGGTCGTCGGTCTGGTTGCCGGCGCCACCCTCAGGAGCCGCCCGACCATCTAGATACGGACAGCCCGTCTCACCCGCAGGCGTGTCCCTGCCCCCGGTCATCGGACAGCACTCTCCGGTGGTAGCCTTTGGAGCTTTCCCACTGAGATACGGACACTCTGAAGCCGCTCGCTTGCCAGCATACGGGCACTCGCTCCCAGCCGTCTTTCCTGCGAGGTACGGACAGTCGGACCCAGTCGCCTGCATTCCTGCGGCGTTACCGCTCAAGTACGGGCACTCTGTAGCTGCCGCCGAGCGCTCCATCCCCAGGAGATACGGGCATCCCGCGACCGCCTGCGGAGCGGCCATCGCCACGGCCGCCATGACTGCTACTATCGAGCTGAGCACTGCCAGTAGAGTTGTTTTCTGCGTCATCGTGACCTCCGTCTCATCGGGCAACGGATTATTGATTGAGACGCATTCCCACCCGACTTCGCTTTCTCCAATCGCCCTCCCCGGCGACTCCAGGGCGAGCCGGGCTTCGCTTCCCCACAAGCCTTCCGTCAACGCACGCCCTTGGCCAGCCCCGGCGCCGCGCGGTGCGCCGATCGCCTCGGTCATCGAGAAGCTCGTGCCCCTCCCACCCGGCCCGCAAGATGCGGGCCACTACAACCGGACTGTCTGCTCTCCAGTTGTGGGCGCCGGCGCTGGCCACGGGTAGCAGTGAGGCCACGGCGGGGGAAGTGAAGCCGGCTCTCGCCGGCGGCTGGGCGGAAGGGTCTGCGTTCACCAGCCACCCAACGAAGCCTCCCCGGCCCCAGTCCTGGTCCCGGCCCTCGCCCCGGAAGCCGGCCGCCGGCCCCGGAAATCCGGAGCCCCCGGCCATCGAGTTGACCCGAAACCACACTGGCTGCCAACGCTGCGGTATCCACAAACGAACCCCTCACGCGAAAGCCCCACGCCCCAGGTCAACCCGTGCGCTCCGAAGTCGCTCTTTGGCCATCGTCCGGGTCCGGCTACCGGCTGCTAGGCCCGGGGACGATGGCCGGGGCCTGTTACCGGGTCCGGAGGGCTATGGGTTCTCCCACGGGATCTCTCCGCTCGCCACGTTCTACGGTGAGACCGACGACGCAGTCCACACCGAGGCCATCAGCGACGCCACGAAAGCTCGGTCGAGATGCCGTGATAGGCGATCGGCGAGGTTCTCCGGTCCTTCGCTCACGAGCCAGCCAACTAGGTCTCAGACACCTCGTCCCTTCGAGCTGCGCTCAGCCTCCTTCGATCTGAAGACGCCTGACGAACGGCTCGAAGGTCATGAAGTCAGCGTGGTGGACAATCCACGCCTCGGTTGTCCGCGCCACCATGTTGCCTTCGCCCGCGTGGGTCGCAATGATATGGCTCACAGCGTCTGGCAGTCCACACTCCATGGCCAGGCTGACGCCGGTGAACGGGTGCCGGAGGTACAGGCCACGCGCGCTCTGGCGCGACCCACCCGAGCCATCGGACTCGTACTCCAGGAGCTTGCCCACATCTGCGAGGATCGCACCGGCGATGACCGTGTCCATGTCGAGCGGCAGCGCATCTCCGAAGAACTCGCGCATCTGCACAGCCGAGTCACGTGCCACATGGACCACCAGTCGCTTGTGGGACATGAACGAAACCGGACAGTCCGCAACCTTCAACGTGAATGGGATCCGTTCCAGGTCCTCCGCGCTCAGCGGAGACAGCTCCAGGGCTCGCTGCCAGCACTGGGTGACCTTCGTACGAAGCGCCTCATCCTCGATCCACGCGATCTCCGGCCACAGCCGTTCGACATCGTCGCTCATCTCTGCCTCCATCGGGGTGGTGTCCTTCAACCCGGGCACTCGAAAAGCTCGTTACGACGCCGCGTGCACGCCGCCTACTGCTCCGGTGGCGTCCATCCTTCCGGTCAACCACCGCTCCGCAACCACCTCTGGGCCGGCCACACGTCATCGGGTCCGAGCGCCTCGAATGCCCAGCGCATCGTACCAGCTAGAGTCGCCACACGGACCACAGCCAGCCGCGCACGCCCGACATTCTGCGACGGATCGCCCGGCCGGCGGCTCGATATGCCCGCGAAAGATCCGGGCTGTGCTCCCAGCCCGGCGTGCGACGACGCGCCCGGGCAAGGCGTTCCCGGGCACACGCCAGCGGATCTTCATGGCCCGCAGCCTCGCCCGGCGCCATGACACACACCGCCCATGCCAGATCGAACGCGAACTCATCCGCCGGGTCCAGCTCGAGAGCATCGACCCGACGCAGCCGATCCTGGGCAGTCGCGACATCATCGAGCAGTGCGTGATCCAGGGCGGACCACGCCAGGCGAGCGTTGACACCCTCAAACGGAGGAAGCTCCACCGACCGATCCGCCACCAGAGCGGCGTACTCTAGAACGCCCAGCACGCGCAATGACGACGCAAGGTTGGCAAGCATCCAACCCTCCGCACCCTCCCGCTCCCGCCAGTCCTGCATCCAATCGACGGTGGCCTTGCGGTCGCCGACCGCGTTGAGAGCGAACCCCATCTGTCCCCACAGGAGATCGTCACCTCGACACAGTGCGGAGAACCGCCGATGCGCCAGCTGCACCACTCGGCGCTTGCATCTGCCGGCAGCGTTGGACAGCAGCTCGAGCAGCGCAGCTCGCGCCGCGCTCTCGACCTCCAGCAGAGTTCCGATCCGTCGCAGGACCTGACGCCACTTCCGGCGCTGACACAGCAGCCGAGCCCACCATGCAGCCACCGCCGGCGTCGGGCTCGTCCGCAGCCGCCGGTCGAGGAGACTCACGAGCTCGTTCCGCAGATCCAGCTGGTCCGCAGCGTACAGGGCCGCGTCCGCATGCCGGTCGTCCAACGGCTCGGGAGCCTCGAGCATGTCACACAGATGCTGGATGACGCCTTCTTGGTCACCTCGAGCCACGCTCATGCGAGCCCGGAGTGCCGCGACGGTGGCGGAAGGCAGGTCGCCGAGACCCGACTCCAGTACAGCCTCGGCCGCCTCCAGCCGTCCGACGTGCACCCGCAGCTCGACGAGCGACTCGGCAACCGGGCCGAAGTCCGGTGCGATCTGCAGGGCGTGTTCATACGCCGTCTCAGCACCTGCCGTGTCCTCAGCCATGTCGCGAGCGTGCCCCAGGTACGCCCACGACATCGGATGCTCCGGTGCCACCCGGACCAACGCCTCGCTTGCGTCCAGGTAGCCCTCCGAATCATTGAGAGCGCTGGTCCACTCCGCCATCTGCAGCCACGCCCACGGATAGCTCGGCTCCTCTGTGAGAACCGTTCGCATCAACACCACAGCCTCATGCAGATCGCCGCCCTGCGCCTGGACCCACGCCTGCCGAGCACGGAGCCTGGCCGGCACCTGGCCATTGAACGGCTCCGGCTCGCACGATGCCCAAGCCTCCTCGAGGCGGCCCTGACCGACGAGCAGCTCCGCTCGCAGATCCCACGCGTCCTCTGAACGAGGCTCGTCCGCGAGCACTCGCTCGACGGCAGCCAGGGACTCTTCGAAGTCCGTCGCGAGCTCGGCCACAACCAGCCACTGCGACGGGCTGCCCCGCCGTTCGCGAGCCATTGACCGGGCAAGCTCGAGGGTCTCGCCGGGCCTCTGCTCCAGCTCACCGAGCTGGTTCCAGACGTCCATGCGCGACGGATCCATCCGTACCGCGCGCTCGAGCAGGGACCGAGCGCTGTCGGTCTCTTCGTCCTCTGCGTGAAGTAGCGCAAGCTCGAGCAGACACTCGACGTCCATCGGACAGCGAGCGGTCGCCTGCTCCAGGAACTCGCGCGCCTTCCACCGATTCCCCTCGGCTCTCTCGATTCTCGCCAGATGTCGCGCCGCCTCCGCCAGGGTCGGCTCGATCGTCAACGCCGTGTGCAGCGCCTCCCGCTCTGCGGCAGTGTCGCCTGCGGCGTGTGCCACCGCAGCGCGGTCGACCCAGATCATCGCGTGCCAGGGGAACCTCTCCGTTGCGGCTGTCGCTGCGGCGGTGGCGTCCTCGATTCGATCCGCTGCCAGGAGCTGGCGCGTGCGGATCGACCACCCATGCCAGACGTCAGGATGGGCGGTCCACAACACGTCGATCCGCTCCAGCAGCTCGTGCGGCTCCAGCACCCCGGATGCGGCAGCTGCGAAGTCGGTCAACGCTTCGCCGAGAGTTACCTGGTGCTGCAGCGCTTCAGACACTCGACGGCACTCTGCAACCCTCGATGCATGATCCGCGCACGCGCCGACGAGGAGCTGGATCCCCTCGCCGAAGTCGGGTGCGAGCTCCACCGCCTTCCGGAATGCATCGATGCCCTTCTCCCAATCCCCCACATACATCAGAACCTGCCCGCGACGGAGCAGGTTGGCCGGTCCATCCGGCTCCAGACGATCCGCCTCATCCAGCTGTGCCAGCGCAGCGTCGGAATCGCCCCCGCGAGCCAGGTGGAGCGCAAGCTCACGATGGGCCCATGTGTCATTCGGGTTCACATTCAGCACATGTTGGACCACACGCTCCGCCTCGCCAGGGTTCAGATCGCGCAGCATCTCGGCGAGCATGCTGTGCACTGGGCAGAAGTACGGAAGCTCCTCCGCGATCCGTTCGGCACGCTCAACCGCTGCATGGAGACCCTCCAGATCGGTGGTCAGCCGACACATGGCGGCGATGGCGTCCATCGCCATCGGCTCCGCCTCCAGGACCTCATGCCACAGCTCGAGCGATCGCACCGGCTCGCCCCGGTAGCTCGCCACCGCCGCCGCCGTTCGCGCCCAGTCACTGCTCCGAGCCCGGGATCGTGCCCGCTCGAGCAGCTCGCCCGAACGGTTGAAATGGCCGATCCGGGCCAACACATCGGCAGCAAACAGCAGCAGCTCTCCATCTTCAGGTCGAGCCTCGAGCGCTTGCTCGAGCCGCTCGAGAGCCCGCTCCATGCGTCCTGCTGCGCTCAACGCCCAGAACACCGTTTGCACCGGCTGAGATGACCGCGTCGCAAACCGAACCGCGCGGTCCTCGAGCCATGCCAACGCCTCCGCTTGACGGTGTTCGAGCGTGGAGGCAACGAAGTAGCGCCCAGCCATCTCCTCCCTGAACTCTCCGAGACAGGCGGCACACCTGTACAGCTCCAATGCTTCGGCCCGATCGCGGTTGACCCACCACTGACCTGCCAGCGCTTCAGCAACGACCGGATCCGTAGGACGCAACACCACAGCCCGTCGCAACAGCCGCTCGACGCGCTGGTCCTGTCGCGCGTCCTGCGCCAGCTCCAAAGCGAGGGTCGTCGCAATAACCGGGTCAAAACCGTCGGCTTCCACGACCCGCTCGAGCCAGCTGATGCGGTCCGCCCACGGAGCCATCTCTTGCAGTGCCGCAGCCTTCTGCAGCACGAGGCCGCAGTTCCCGGGGAACATCTCCAATAAACGGTCCAGGCCCTGTACGAGAGACGTAACGTTTCGGTCGTAGACCGCCAGCTGCCGTGATGCTTCGAAGGTCAGCCGGTGCTCCGGCTCCATGCGGGCCAGTCCATCTCGCTCCACCGTGGCAGCGTCCCGATCGTGACGGTTCAAGGCCATCTGTACCGCGTACAGTCGGTCGTACAGAAGTGAGTCCTTCAGCTCGAGGTCTTCCAGCAGCTCGGCATGACCCTCCGGCACCACCGCCAGCCCCCGCGGACCACTCGCCTGCTGGCTCTCCAGAAGGGAGTGGACATCGGCCACCACCTCCACCGGCGATGAGGGATCACGGATGAGGAGTGACTGCTGCACGGTGTCGTAGCCGATGACCACCTGCTCGTGAGCTTCTGTTACTCCGACGGTGGTCAACAAGAACGGCACGCCACGATCGATCAGCGCTCGCGAGCTCGGCCAGTCGACGGTGAACTCCCGTGTGAGCCAGCCGTTGGACTCCAGCCACAACCGCTCCTGCGCCGGGGCAGTTCCCTCGTAGGTGATGGCTTCAGCGATCTCGTTCTGATCCACCTCACGCTGCCAGTACCTCGCCACCGTCGCAATGCTCGCCGGCACACAGGTGACGTGATACTGCGGAATGAACCCCACCGGAAGGCGACGCCGATCCAGGGTCACAGCACGCTGCCCCAAGCGATCTGCAAACCTCCGATGCAGCTCGGTATCCACCTGGCTCAGCGCCTTCCGGGCGCCCTCGATATCGCCGAGCTCATACAGTGCCTCCGCTCGAACCGAGGCCTCCCACTGCTCGAGCTCCGGCTCCATCCAAAGCGCCAGCTGCCGGTACCGATCCAGTGATCCCAGGGTATCCTGCGGCTGCCGAAGCTCGATTTGCAGGGTTGCGAGATGGGCCACGACCGCTGCCGACTGCAACCGGCGATCTGCATCCAACAAGAGCTGAATCGCCTCGGCACGACGGTTCACGAGAACAAGACAATGGGCGGTGGCGAGCACGCCGGCCGCATACCACGGCCGTAGCTCGAGTGCGCGCCGCGCCGACTCCAGGCTCTCGGCGAACCGGTCGGCCGCGATCTCGATGAGCGAACGCTCGATCGCGATCCACGGATGGTCTGGCGCAAGTCTCTCTGCAGCCTCGATCCGTTCCATTGCCCGACCCAGATCCCGCATCGACGCCAGAACCTGGCCCTCGAACGCCAGCCACTCGGCACGCAGCCTGGCATCGGCATCTGCCGGCGGCTGCCGGCGCAGCATCTCGATCCAGGTCAACACGGGGCCGCGCCGCTCGAGGAACGTCTTGAGACCGAAGTATCGCGCCTCCAGCATGTCCGGAGCTGCCTTCCATGCAGCCACAAGGAGCCGTCGGCTCAGCCGCGGCGCACCGAGATGGTGTGCCAGCCGTCCTCCGATCAGCCTGCTTCGCGAGTCACGCCACTGCCGGATCGGCGCATAGGCCTCCACACGCTGTCCCGCGGCGACGAACTGTCCCGCTTCATACAGCCTCTCGATCTCCTGCACGACCTCGTGCGGCGGACCCGATCCGTCCTCCGGCCGAGAGTCTCGATACTCTGTCCTCATGTCATGGATCTTCTCAGAAAACCCCCGCGGATACCAGCTCCGCCCCCTCGACGTCCGCTCGAACGGCGCAGTACACTGGCTCGAGACGATGGTCCGGCACCACCAGCCGTCGCAGCTGGAGTGCGGGAGTATCCGACGCTGAGGACTGAGAATGTGATGGACCCCACGCCCCCACCGCTGCCTCCGAACCAGACGGAGCCGCTTCCCCGGCAGCACGCGACCCCGAGCGCTCCTCGCTACGCCGTGCTGTCATCGGCGCGCAAACGGAGCAGATCACGCTCCTGGACGCTACCGATCCTCGCTGGCATTGCGCTGCTGCTCGTGGTGGCAGCGGTGTTCGCACCACGGTCGGACACGGACGACTCGTCGACTGCGATGTCGCAACCACCGACCGCAACACCGACCTCACCACCACCAACCGCGACCCCGACACCATCACTCGAGTTTCCCGAGCTCGGGGCAATCTGGGTCGATGAGGACAACGCTGAGCCGAGCGCGCCGCCCGCAACACCGACTCCGGACCCCTACTCCGATGACCTCGACGACTCCTCGGCAGCAGAGCCCTCCTACGACCGACCGGCGCCACAACGCCCGCAGCCGAGACCGACGTTGACCCTGGCCGAGTGCCTGGCCCTGTCGTGGAACACCAGCCTGTCACCGTCGGCGCCCGGCCAGGTGTTGGTGGAAATCGAGGTGTACAACCGCTGTGGTCGCGACCTCGACGCGATGGATGTTTGGTTTACCGTCCGCGGCATCAAGGACGGTGCGACGGTCCAGATGGTCCGGGGACACCTGTTCGATCCGCTTGCTGACGGGGACAGGGAGACCACGACCATCGGTCTTCCCGGCTCTCCCGACTTCTACGACGACATCCAGGTGGAGGCCATCCCCTAGCGAGCGGCCGATCCCCACCCCGCCAGCCGGGTCCCGGAGCTCCGGTCCCCGGCGATCATGCCACGCCTTTTCGCCGATCTGGGGTGCTGCAGTCGCTACCGTTCGAGCGGCGGCACGATACGCGCGTGGCGGAGTGCACGACCGATCCCGCGACGCTCGCGCTCTTCCAAGGCCTTCTCATACGCCCTGCGCTGACTCGGGCTGAGCATCGCTGTGAACTTCTCGACGTATGCAGCGTGCACTGCTCGAAGCTCCTTTCGAAGCTGATGCACGCGGATCAGGAGATCCCCGGCCTGTCGGGCATCCGGGCTCTCGCTCCGAAGCAGCGAGCGGAGCTGCTCGGCCGACGCTCGTTGCTCCTCGCGCAGCGGTTCCGCTACGCGCACATGCGTATCCCGTAGCTCCTTCCACGCGGCAATCTGGTCATCCGAGAGATCCAGGAAGTGGGCAATGCGGACGCCAGCTCCGCGTTGGTGGGCCGGCTGCGCCTCGGTCACCAACGGCACGACGCATGAGACGATCGCAGCAACAACGACGGCGCAACTCACGGTTCTCTTCATGGCAAACCTCCCTTTTGGCCCCGTCCAATGGTGGTCACCGGTGAGCTGCTCGGCCGCGCTCCAACCATCCCCGGGCTCTGGATGACAGACGACGGGGGCGTCGAACGGTTGACATCGATCGCTGCCAGAAGGGCTCGCACCTCGTCCAGCGAGAGCTCGGCGACGGCTCGGGGCTCGATCGGCAGACCGTACCCCGGGCTGTCCGAGTCCAGCAGATGGCGCCAGATCAGCGTGTACAGACGCGCTCGGTCCGGGCTCACTGGACGGGTCGCTACCGCCAACGTACGAACGATGTTCGGGTAGTACGGATGGAGCGCCAACGTCCGATCAGCCCACTCCAGTGCTCGTCCGAGCCGACCACCGATCAGCTCCACGTCCGTCATCAACGCAGGCAGCATCACCGCACTGGTATCCAACCCCGGACGGGAGGCCCACTCATCGGCAGCATCGCGAATCTCGGGCGCCAGTGCCCCGTACACCCTTTGCCTCTCCAGGGGAACCTCAGCCGAGCGCATCTCGGCCATGAGGACGTCATACAACGCGTGCGCACGATGAAACGCCGCATCCCGCTCCACCAGATGCACCGCCAGCGCGACGACGACGACCAGGCAGCAGACGACGGCCCCGGTGGCCAGCCACGACGCCCGCGTTCTCTGCCACGCTTCCTCAGCCACTGACTCCGACCGCCCGGTGCCGAGAACCAGCACGACGACAGCAGCCATCTGGACGCGGAGGACCGGGAGCTCGATGGCGTAATCGGTCGCCATCGTCGCAAGCATCGCGAGCCACTGTGCGGCGACAGCGACGGCCAGAGGCGACCTCTGCGTCCCCACACCGCGAAGAGCGGCAAGCGTGACGGCGACAACAAACCCGAGCCAGAGCGCTGCACCCGCCCAGCCCAGCTCGCCGAGCATCTGGATGTGATCGGAGTGCGCGCGCCGAACCTGAACATGCTCCAGGAACCCGACGTCGCGCCCGTGCACGCGGTACACCGGGTAGAGCACGAACCAGTTGCCCGCGCCGGCACCGAGCGGTCGATCGAGCACCATCTCGACCGTGTTGGCTGCGTACACCCCACGATCGCTCTGCAGGTACAGAGACGGGCTACTGACGTACGTGAGCAAGGACGCGGCGCGGCCCCGTGCAGCTGGCTGCAACGAGATCATGACCACCAGCACCAGCCCGATCGCCAGACCTGACAGCACAACCCACCGCTTCCAGCGCTCACCCCTGGCCACACAGCACACACCGAGCAGAAACGCGCTGAGGCCAACAGCCACCGCCACCATGGCAGTCCGGCTCTGCAGCTGCGCCAGGTAGCCTGCCTCCAGGGCGATGACCACAGCCAGCGCGCCGGCGACCCTCACCCGGCCCTGGCGCAGGAGCTCCGCCAGAAGCCCGCAGGCAACGAGTAGCTGGCCGGTCATCAGATGTGCCATCGGGTTGCGATACCCCATCAGCGACGGAGCCGACACGCCAGCCTCGGGGCGGATCGGCAGGAGAACATCGATCGGGACCGCAAGCTGAACCCAGCCCACAGCTGTGCACAGCCCAGCGGCCGCCAGGATGCATCCGAGAACGATTCCGAGTACCGCAGGCTGTCTCCGTGCCCACGCCACACCGAGGATCACGAACACCAGTGCTGGCGCCCACTCCACCAGCTCCGTGATCACGTGCTCTGCCACCGGCGCCCACAGAAGCGTCAGTACACACCATCCCACCAACAGCAGGAGAAGACCGACCGCCGGCCGGAAGACCGTCAGGAGAAGGTCGCTTGGACGAACGGTACGACGCCAGATCACGGCCGCGACCAGCACCACAGTGGCGACCAGCAAGGCTGCAAGCTTCGGCTCGCGGTACGAGGTCCACACCACCTCGCCCTGCCACCGGCCCCAGGTCACCAGCAGCGTCGGTACGACCAGCACTGCCGCCAGCACTGCGACGGCCCACCACAGCTCGGAACGCACAAGCGGCGGCGCCGTACCAGCGCCGCCGCCATCCATCATCGGTTCTCTGAGCCGTCTCACTGCGGCAGGAAGCCCAGCTCCACCCGCTCGTGCTGCTCGTGCGGACCGTTGCACGCCGTTGCGTCGACTCCGAGCCAGTCACTGAAACCGGAGCCCACTGCGACCACCCGGCCGTACACCGCCGGGTTCTCGCCGGCCATCTCCAGCTCGACGGTGTAGGTCACGGTTCCCAAGGCTGCTCCACCCTTGGTGTACTCTACGCTGAAGGTGGCGCCGCCCGTGAAGAAATCCTCCAGCGGAGTACCGATCAGCTCCTCGTCGGTCACGAACTGATACGGACACGCCGCATCGCCCTGATGAACGAACCGCACGCTGTCGACATGCGCCATAGAGTTGACGGTCATGGTGAAGCCGAACTCATAGCCTGGCTGCTGGGGCTCCGGATGCGTGATGATGCCCCGGTAGACTCCCGGCACCGGCAGCTCGTTGGGGAACTGACACGCGTTATACGACGACTCCAACGTGATCGGATCGCCAGTCACTCGGTGGATCTTCGAGCCGACAACGATCGCTGCCCCCGAGACGATGCGCGCCCGCACCGCAGCGGCGTCCGCAGAGCTCGTCAAGCTCTCGAGGCGAGCGAACCACGGCTCCCACGCGCCCAGCTCCACGCCCGGGGACCGATCGATGACGCCGCCGCGATCGTTCAGCACCTCGAGATCGAGCACGGAGCCTGAAGGATCCACCCCAACCGCGAACAGGTTGCTGCGGTAGTCGGTGCTCTGCTCGACTCCGGCAATGACCGTCTGTCGGGAGTCGTTCAGAGCAAACTCGCTACCGGACGCGGTGATGGCCACCGATCCCGGGACACCTTCAAAGCCCTGGCCGAACATCCCCCCCGCGGTCCGATTCACGATCTCTGCGGTGGCGATGACGGGGATGTTCGCAGCAACGCGAATCGCGCCTTCCGCCTCCTCACGACCAAAGACGTTCAGAATCACGTCCTCAAGGGTCAAGGTCGCACCAGGCTCGAGGGTATAGCGCTGCGGCGTCGCAGCGGCATTGTCTGCCCCTCGCCGCAACCAGAACACATCCACGCTGGCCACAGATTCGTTCGGATTGCTGAGAGTCAGGTTGGTGCTCCAGAACGCATCCTCGACCACCACTCGACTCGCCGCCGGGATCCACACCTCGGTGCTCGGGCTGACCGCCAGTGCCGCTGACGCCGTGAGCACGACCACCAGCATCAAACCCACTCCTATCCTGCCTCTCATCAGGCCCTCCTTCGCTGCTTTCGGCACAGTCTGAACCACTCCCTCACACCCTGCTGTGTCCATTGGCTCTGTGACCGTTCGCGCTTTCCAGACGAACACAAAGATACCACACGGTCGCGGACAGCTTGGAGCAGCACGGCGACCAACCGGTTACACTACACTGACAGAGTGAACCGGAAAGCGGAGGGCTTCGACATGAAGATCAGCACACGATACCAAGGCGACGTGACAGTTCTCGATCTCGAGGGACGGATCACAATCGGCGAAGGCGACGTTCAGCTGCGAGGCGCCGTGCTCGACGCGCTGGACGACGGTCGAGAGAAGCTGTTGCTCAACCTCGACAACGTCAAGGCGATGGACTCCTCCGGTCTCGGCGAGCTCATCCGTTGCAAGACGACGTGCGCCCGTCGCGACGCAGAGATCAAGCTGCTCAACGTCAACTTGAAGGTGTACAAGCTGCTGACCATGAGCCAGCTCATCGGCGTGTTCGAGATGTTCGACGACGAGGACAAGGCCATCTCGAGCTTCGCCGAGTGAGCTCGCTCGAGATGACGAGGCGAGCGATCTGCGCGACGGCCCCCGGGCTCTCCCAGGGGGCCGTCGTCTCACTGATCAGCCTTTCGGCCCGCCTTCTGTATCCGGGCACGGAGGAAGGGGTCGGATCCAGCCTCCCCGGACTACCAGATCGCAACCCGAACCGACGCTCCCTCGGCCTCGACGTTGACCAGGTCTCCTCGCCCGGCAGCGAGCAGATCGAACGCCAGCTCTGGCTCGAGGTGTTGCCAATCCCACCGATCGAGAACCCCCGTGAGCCGGTCCACGGGGACTGTCACGTGCACGGCGGCGTCCTCCGCCTGCACATCCACGAGCACATCCCCACCCTTCTTGACGATTCGAACGTCGGCATCCGGCGCCGCCACCTCCACCAGAGTCGCGTCGGGACACGCTTCGAGCTCTCGAAGAACGCTCAGAATGGCATCTTTCTGCTCGCGGAGCTCTGACGGAAGCTCGGGCATCTGCACACTGCCGGTGGGCACGCATCCCGCGGCACAGCGCAATGCAACGAGCGGCACCGGCGCCTTGAAGTGAAATCCCTCCGGCGTCTCCACCTCGACCACCACCCACGACATCATCACAGCGGTCACTGCCAGACCGCCACACGCCGCCAACAGTAACGTGGGGACTGTTGATATGCCTCGCTGCCTCATGCCATCCTCCAGATCTTCTGGCCCCCGACGGTCCCGACGCATCGGACTGGTATCTGGTCACTCCCGTCTCTGCATCGTTCGTTGGCTCAGTCGATCCACACCCGAACGTTCGCATCCGGGCTCTCCACACGCACCAGATCGTCGATCTGGAGATCTCCGAGACGCGAGAGCAGCGTCGCGATATCGAGCTGGTTGTGCTCATCGATCGTGACGGCATCGATCAGCTCCGCCGGCACGTTGACCTCGACTCGTGCCTGCTCGGAGTGCTCCTCGACATTGACCACGATCGACCCGCCGACCTTGGACACGAGCACGTTCGCGTCATCGGCTTGAACCCGCACAAACTCACCATCTGGAGCTGTCTTGACAGCGTCGAACAACGCCACCCAATCGATGTCGGTGTCGTGCACGCGCATGTCCACCATCCCGTTATGAAACCCCTCAGTATCGACCGCGTTGAGTACGGACAGGACCAAGCTCAACGGGAGGCGCACCTTGACGGACGCACCGTCCTCAACGGCATCCACATCGACGTTGATCCACCGCGTCGGCTCCGCAGCGCCGAGCACTCCAGCGGACAGGATGAATGCTGCCACCACGATCCCCAAAAAATACTTGCTTCGCATTGTCTGCCTCCTCTCGATCACTCTCACAAGACTCAACGAACGCGGCTCGAGTTTGTTACCAATGCGGCCGCTGGCCGCAACCAAAGTGACACTGCGGCGGCGCGACACGGTCCATCGACCCGGCTCTGTCGCTTTCTACCTCCTACCGTGCGCTGCGTCACAGCGATACGACGTCGAACGGGTTGGCAACGTATATACTGAGGACGTGAGATCATTGAGCACATTCACCGCCGCCATCCTGTGGACGACCGTCCTGATCGCGCAGCCAACGATCGACGGCACCGTCGAGCTCAACGCCGCGGACGGCACCGCCGTCAGCTGGGACCAGTGGATCGCGGCGAACGGTCCGGCCGCGGTGCTGTTCTGGGCCTCATGGACCCCCGATGCCGATCAGATCTTGACGCAGGCAGCGGCCCTCGAGCAGACGGCGCAGCAACGCCAGCTCCAGTTCGTCGTCGTTTCCGTTCAGGAGGAGCTCGATGCCGCCCGAGCACGGCTCGACGAGCACGTCCGCTGGCTGCATGATCGTCATGGACGCCTTCTGCGTCGCCTGCGGATCCTCGAGATACCCTCGCTTGTCATCATCGATCCAGAGGGCGAGGTCCTCTCCCGTCTCGAGCCGTCTCCCGACGCACTCGAGCGCTGGCAATCTGAGTAACGTCAAGCCCCTCCACTACCTACGCTTGCATGTTGCAGCCTGGTCTTGTACGGTGGCCTCACGACGATGAAGTGGCACCCGCAACCTGCACCCGGCGCCCGACGCCTCGACGGTTCGCCATCACAGAATCGGTCGTACCCTCTCTTCAGCGTCGCTGTGCTCATCGTTGCAGGTGGCCTGCTCGCATACCTGGCGTGGCGACCCGCTGCAGCTTCCGACGCCGCCTCCCCAGTACCGGCCCAACCGATCGTCGTGGAGCGCCTCGCGCCCGCGCCACAACCGGTCTGGACCACGGTCGCGCGCGGCGACACGATCGAGAGCGTTGCCAGACGGCTCAGCGGTGACGACTGGGTCGCATGGCGCGATGCCCTGGTCGAGGTTCTCGACCCGCGCTCCCTGAAGCCTGGAATCGAGCTCGAAGGGTCCTGCTCGGCCAGCGGACATCTGAAGCTGCTACAGGTTCGGTTGGACCGGAGACGTGAGCTCCGCTTCGAACGCCACGGCGACTCCATCGAGATCGAACGGTACGAGCGTCCAGTCGTCAGCCAGCTCGAACGGATCCAGGGCACCGTCACGTCATCGCTATTCGGAGCGATCCAGGACGCTGGCGAGCACCCCGCCCTGGCGGTGCGATTCGCAGAGATCTTCCAGTGGGACATCGACTTCTTTCGCGACCTCAGAAGCGGCGACCACTTCGTGGCGATCGTCGATCGCCAGTCGATCGACGGCGAGCTCTACGGCTACGGTCAGATCTACGCGGCTCGGTTCGTCAACAACGGCAGATCGCTCACCGCGATCCTGTACCCGGGCCCGGACGAGAAGCCCGGTTACTACGATCTTGATGGCGCACCGCTGCGCAAGCAGTTCCTGCGCTCGCCACTCAAGTTCTCCCGGATCACCTCCCGCTTCAACCTGAACCGGTTCCATCCGATTCTGAAGCGGCATCGCCCCCACTACGGCGTCGACTACGGTGCGCCTGTCGGCACCCCTGTCCACGTCACATCATCGGGCACAGTCACCTACGCCGGTCGCAACGGCGGTGCGGGCAAGATGGTCCGGGTTCGCCACCCGAACGGCTACGAGACCAACTACCTGCACCTGAGCCGCTACGCCTCTGGTGTTCGTCCTGGGGCCCGGGTGACGCAGGGCGAGGTGATCGGCCACGTCGGCTCCACAGGCCTTTCCACCGGACCGCATCTGGACTACCGGATCCGGCAGAACGGCCGTTGGATCAACCCGCTCCGGTTGAGCTCGCCACCCGCCAAGCCGTTACCTGAGGAGAGCCGACGGCGGTTCCTCGCCCACACTTTGGGTGTCCTCGAGCTACTCGAGGGACGGGAGCCTCCGGCGGGCATGCAGTCGTAACGGTTCGCCCTGGCCCGACACCCGCCACACCCCGCACGCCGAATCGGCTCTGCTTCGGACACAAAAACCGAGACGATTCCCCGAGAGTGTGGTATGTAGAGGGCGGAGAGCCGTTGGACGTTCCCGCACCTCCCCCGCCGCCAGCACCCGGACCGCCCGTTCCCGAGGCCGAGACCGCGCAGCCTCGACGGACCGGGGCGAAGCCGAAGAAGCGCCGCGGTTGCTGCTGCTGCTGTCTGCTGCTCGTCCTCCTCCCCCTTCTCCTCGCGCTGGCCTTCATGGTCTTCGCGTACCTGTACATGGGCCGGGACCACCCGGTGCTGCGCGAGTGGAAGCAGATCCCGGAGTACTCCACCACAACCGAGCCAGCGGGAGACCTTCGATGAGACGCGCTCTGCCCCTTCTGGCGCTCGTGGCGAGCATGGTCCTGAGCAGCGCTGCCAGTGCACAGAGCCCCGGCGAGCTGACCGCGTCCATCCGCCGCAGCTGGGAGAGCACGACCCCGCTCCTGCGCGTCAACCTGACCGAAGCTGCCACCGTGATCGAGCTCTCCGGCGATGGCTTCGAGCTTCCTTCGACCACCGGCGAGGTCCGTCTCGCTGCCTATCAGCCAGTGCGGATCCGTTCGGTCAGCGGCGACGCCCGATCGATCCGTTTCGAGATCGCCCGCCCCGATGGAAGCACCCGATCGACAGTCAGCTTTCGTGCCTCGACACCCTTGACTGAAGATCCTGCCGTGACCACCTCGCTGCATGGCGCGATCGACGCAGTCTTCCTACCGTTCGCCGTCCTCGGCAGCCCACCCGAAGAGGATGACGAGGCGCCGCCTGATGAGGAAGAAGAGGAGGAGGAAGAGGAGGAGCCACCCGAGCCGGTTGTCGACCGGCTGCTGGTGGAGGCCAGCCGCACCACGGTGATCGGTGATGGCACAACCTCAGTCACCCTGACCGTCTCGGCACGCGACCCGGATGGCAACCTGATGTCTGAGGTCTACGGCCCCGTTGCGGTGCGTGTCACCTCGGGAGCTCTGACCGACGCCCAGCCCGTGATGCGCAGCGGCGTGGCCACAACCAACCTGATCGCACCTCGCTTCTCCGACGACCTCGTGCTCATGCAGCGCTCGATCGAGCTCAGCATGGTGATCATCGAGAAGATCATCGCTGGCGGTGCGGGCGCGGATCCGCAGGCGGTCATCAACGACACCGTTCGCTCGTTCGCCCCAGCCGCCCCGGAAGCCACCGTGGACCCCGGCGATCCGTGGGTCTACGTCGTTGCCGAGCTCGACGGCGTCAAGGGCAAGACGAAGATCGGGGTCGAGCCGCCGGACGTGCAGGTCGCTCCGATCGATGGCTACTACCGGGGCCGGGACGCTGCTGGACAGCCGTACACGCTGGAGACCGTCAACCCTGGCAACGCTTTGTGGGCGGCCAACATGCAGGCCGGCCGCGACACGATCTACATCCAGAGCTTCGGAGAGACCAAGGGCGGCTTCGAGATCATCTACCTGTCCGACAAGAAGGAGCTCGAAGGCTTCCAGGAGCTGTGGCCCGACTTCAAGGGCATTCCGACCGCGATGATGCGCTTTCCGGGCAACAGCTTCTACATCGTCGCGCCGCCGATCATCATGCGCAGGACGCACCGGGACGCGCCCGAAGACGAGGTCGAGCCACCGGTCGAGAAGAAGCCCACGGTGTCACTCCTGGCATCATCCAATCCGATCGCTGCGGACGGTCAGGCGACCAGCAAGCTCGTCTTCCAGTATCTGGATGCCGATGGCAAGCCGGTGCGCGGGGTCCGCCTCAGCTGGCAGGTGTCGCCGCGAACCCGCATGCCCGACGCCGACAAGGGCGTCATCGTCCGAGCAGATCGCACAACCGACGCGAGCGGACGGGCGACGGCGATCTACCGCGCCCCCCTGATGCGTGGCGACGCCAGCTCCATGCAGGAGATCGGCGAGACCAAGAACCGCACGATCTGGGTCGACTACACGGCTCCAGGCGACAGCTCGTACGTCACCGCCCAGGTGGGCTTGCTACGTGGTGCCGATCTCCGGCTGGTCATTCGTAAGCCCGGAGTCCGTGAGGCCGCGCTCCCGATCCGCCTCTCCAGCCTCAACGGAACCATTCGGGGTCAAATCGACCTGCGAACGTTGGCAGTCGAGTCCGAGGTCGAGGCCGACTACCCTCTCGAGCACGCTCAGGTCACGCTCGAGGGCCCGAACGACGTGCTCAAGTGGGTTGCGTTCGACGACGATACCACCGACGGCAAGGGACGGTTCACGATCAAGCTGCGGATGAAGAACTGGCCCCGCTGGGACCTCGAGATCCACGACCCGGTGGTCGTTCGGCCCTCCCCGGACTTCATCCACGCCCAACGACTCGCTCTTGGACACGCCAAGTCCTGGAAAATGAGTGAGCTCGAGCAGATAGATCTGAAGATCTTCGTCAAGGGCGCGCAGCGCCAGCTCGCCGAGCTCGAGCCCGACGCCGCCGCCGGACTTCAGGACCGGATGCGCCTGCTCGCATGGACCCTGCAGATCCTCAAGGACTCGCGCCACGACGCCGGAGCGGCGCTCGGCGAGATGGTCAACCACGGTGTGTCGTTCTTCACCTCCATCGCAGGCTACTGCTACTCGGGCTTCCAGCTCGACAAGTGGGTCAACAAACGCTACAAGGTCCTCGAGACCAAGGTCGGTCTGCGCAACCTCAAGCTGATCAAGGCACGGTTCTTGAAATCGTTCGCCAGCGGCAGCACGCTCGGCAGCTCGATCGCGGCGAAGCTCAGTGCGTATCTTCTC
>CAZEJK010000085.1:0-20483 GCA_964512045.1 uncultured Thermoanaerobaculia bacterium | reverse complement strand
CGAGCTCGTAGGCCAGCGCCTCTTCATACACGCTCTCCAGCAGCCCTCGACCACCAAATCGGCGCCCCCACGACCACCTTGCTGATCTCGTTCTCGGTCATTCAGCTTCTCCTTGCGCCATCGCGCCGTGGCGCCTTTGCGTTGATTCCACTCCCAGCTGTCAGTCGCCTCGAGCATGCCCCCTGTTTGGCTCCGGCTCGTCCGGGTTATGGCTGAGGGCTGAGGACCGGATAGCCGGGATCCGGCTATCGGGACCGGCTCCGGGGCCAACGCCGAACTGCGGCGTGAGCGCTCCTGCGAGTGAGACTGGGCGGGTGGGGGCGTTGAGAGCTCAGAATTGAGAGCACAGAGCTCGCAGAGGTCTCTACTCGCGGTCCGCGACCCACAGCGTGGCGCGCTGGATGAGCTCGGTCGCGCTCGAGAGACCGAGCTTCGCCTTGATGTTCTCGCGGTAGCTATCGATCGTCTTGACGCTTCTGTCGAGGGCCTCGGCAATCGCGCGGGTGCTCAGACCTTTGCCGATCAGCTCGAACACCGTCAGCTCACGGTCCGACAGAGACTCCACACCCTGACTGGCGCTCCGGTCGGCTCTCCCGACCACTTGCTGGAGCATCGACTCGGTCATCGATCGACTCAGGTACACGCTGCCGCTCAGCACCTTGCGCACTGCGGACAGGACCTCCTCCGGCTCCGCCTCCTTGTTCACGTACCCCATCGCCCCGGCGTTCAGCACCCGGCTCGCAAACAGGTGCTCGTCGTGCATCGACCACACGAGGATCTTCAGAGTGGCGTCGCGATGGTGGACGCTCTTGATCAGCTCGAGCCCGCTGCCCTCTCCCAGCGACAGATCCGCGATCACCAGATCGGGCTGCTGGGTCAGAACCGCCTCGATCCCGTCCTTGACCGAGCTGGCCGTACCACACACCTGCAGGTCCGGCTCCCCGTCGAGCACCTCACAGAGGCCGTGGCAGACGATCGGATGGTCCTCGACGACCATGATCCGCCAGATCCGCTTGTCAGTGGCTGTCATCACCATCGGCCTCCTGTACCGCCCACCTGAGCGGCGACCCAAACCGACGCCGCGTGAGCTGCCGTCCCACTTCCCAGCCCACTATCACGTCCGAGCCTCAGCCCGCCAATGAGGTCTTGCCCTGGCCTGGCCCCGGGGTTTCCCCGACCGTACGCCGCGCAGCTGGGCCCGGGGCCTCCCCTCCGTCCAGCCAAGGGACGACCCGGGGCGGCAACTGGGAACACCTTTGATGGTGGATCGCCGCTCTGCGCTCCACGATGAAAACGTGGACGACGGGCACTCCGACACGGCTGCTGCCCGTCGGCGGAGGAAAGGAGGCAGCAGTGTTCATCTTCGATCTGATCGTGGCCCTCATCCTGGGATTGGTGTTCGCAGTTCTGATCGCCGGGCTGCTCGGCTGGCGTCACCCATCCGAGCCAGGCGCCGGCATCGGCGGCGCCGTCCTGTTCGCCTTTCTGCTCATCTTCCTCGCAACCTGGGCAGGCGGCGTCTGGCTGCAACCGTACGGACCGCTGGTCGGCGGCACACCGTGGGTTGCGTTCCTCGTCGTTTCACTTCTGATCGCTCTGCTCTTGCTGGCCGTGGCGGCGCCACCCCCCAGGGAGGTACGCGCCCAGCCGCCCGAGATCGCCCGGAAAGCAGCGGCGTTCAGCGGGTTCTTCTGGGTGCTGGCGATCGTCCTGATCCTGATCATCGTCTTCGGCTACCTGGTGTAGGTCCGGAGTGGCGACATCAGCAAGCCCCAAGCAACACCAACAGCAACGGAGAGGAGAACCGTCATGAGCATCTCTCACACAGCTCGACTCGCCTGGATGGTCTCGATCCTCGGAATGTGCGCCATGCTCGTCGTCCCGATCGGCTGCCAACAACGCCAGGAGCTGGAACCGGCCGATGAAACGGTGACCACGCCAGAGGACGACACGGCACGAACCGCCAAACACGGCGTCACCATGGAGGCCGACGGCGATGCGTGGACCGGCGACAGCACTGTCGTCAAGATGGTCACACCCATGTACGTGACGATCACCAACAACAGCGGCAAGCCGTTGAGCCTGCGCTACTCAAACTTCGCCCTGCTCGGGGCGGTGGATCGGTACGCCGTGCTGCCACCGATCGCGGTGGAGCTGGTGGACTACGAGCCGGTCCTCGTCGACGAGGGCATTCTCGTCGAAGAACCACTCTTCACCTACACCAACTTCTACCTCGCGCCGTACTACGACCCCATCTACCCCGATATCGAAGCGTACGACGCGGACGTCGTGTTCGACGAGGCGCACTACGCCAGGTACGTCCCGGTGTGGGACGCGATGGAGCTTCCGACCGACGAGATGATCGCCTGGGCGCTGCCGGAAGGGGTGTTGCCTGACGGCGGAGAGATCTCCGGCTTCCTCTACTTCGAGTATCTGGAGGAGCAGGAAGAAGCTGTCGAGTTCTTCGCGCAGCTGGAGAACGCGGACACGCATGACCTGTTCGGCGCCATCAATATCAGCTACGAGGTGGAAGGACCGCTGGAGCCGTAACGCGCTCCACCCCGAGAGAAAGGAGCCGCTCATGTTCAGAGCTGACTCTCTCCGACGGACCATGATCATTCCGGCAACCCTCCTGCTGATCCTCGCAGGAAGCTGGACTGTCACTGTCCACGCCGCCACTCCGCCGACCGACACGGAGATCCGCAGCGCGGTCGACGACGAGCTGATCGAGGACATCGTTGTACCTGCCAACTTCATCGATGTGAGCGTGAGCGACGGAGTCGCCACCCTCGAAGGCACAGTATGGAACATTCTCGCCAAGGACCGCGCGGAGCGGATCGCCACCGGTATCCGCGGCGTCCGCGCCGTGATCAACCAGATCGATGTGACGCCGCCGTATCGCAGCGATGTCGAGATCCGCGAGGACGTGGAAAGCGCGCTGCTGACCGACCCTGCCACCGACTCCTACGAGGTGGATGTGGCGGTCGACGACGCCAAGGTGACGCTCACCGGAACCGTCGACTCGATGCAGGAGAAGGAGCTCGCCGGCTCCGTCGCCAAGAGCACACGGGGCGTCCAGGCAATCGACAATGAGCTCGACATCGACTACGCGGCGGAGCGCAGCGACGGCGAGATCCGCGACGAGATCGTGCAGACGCTCCTCTGGGACTCCCGAGTCGATAACGCCCTGATCAACGTCAGCGTATCCGATGGCGACGTGACGCTTTCGGGCACGGTGGGAAGCGCAGCAGAGAGGGCCCGCGCGCGCTCCGACGCTTGGGTCATGGGCGTGGAGTCGGTTGACGCCTCCGAGCTGGACGTTCGCTACTGGGAGCGGGACGACCGTCTCCAGCGCGACAAGTATGTTGCCCGCAGCGACGACGAGATCGAGGAGGCCGTGCAGGATGCGTTCCTGTACGACCCGAGGGTCACGTCATTCGACATCTCCGTGGACGCCGATGGCGGTGAGGTGACCCTGCGCGGTCAGGTGGACAACCTGAAGGCGAAACGGGCTGCAGGGACCGATGCGCGCAACGTGGTCGGGGTATGGGACGTGGACAACATGATCAAGGTCCGCCCCGGCACCCCGAGCGACCGCACGATCGAGAGCAACGTCGAGGACGCCATCCTGCGGGACGCCTACCTCGAGGCATACCAGATCGATGTCGTCGTTTCCGACGGCGAGGTGTATCTGTACGGAAGCGTGAGCTCCACCTGGGAGAAAGCACACGCCGACGATGTCGCGGCACGCCAGGTGGGCGTGACCGCGGTCTACAACTACCTCGACGTCAACGACGGGGCCGATGCCGTCTACGGCTACGATCCGTACGTCGACACCTGGTCGATCTACGACTACGACTGGTACACCCCATCACTACCAACAACCACCGAGTCCGACTGGGAGATCCTCGAGGAGATCAACGACGAGCTGTTCTGGAGCCCGTTCGTGGACTCCGATGCGGTCACCGTCACGGTGGACGACGGAGTCGCCACACTAACGGGAACCGTCGACACCTGGAACGAGCGCGCAGCTGCCGCAGAGAACGCGTTCGAAGGCGGCGCCATCGCGGTCGATAACGACCTGACCGTCGAGTACGGACCGGAGTACTACGGGCCGTAACTGGCGCCACCCTGTGCACCCGGGGGAACCCCCTCTTCCCCCCTCTCCGCCCACGCGGCCGGGGCCCACGCCCCGGTCGCGTGGGTCTTCCAACGCGGCCGCGTAGCTCTCAGCGGTTCGACGTTGGCCGTTAGCTCCCCCTCCCACCCAGCCCGCGAGACGCGGGCCGCCACAACCGGAATCGGAGCGCCGCTCCCCCTTTGTGGAAGCCTGCGTCTCGCAGGCTGGGGGATCGGGTGGGTCCGAGACGGGGGCCTTCCGGCGGGCTCCAGCAGCTGCTCACCCCGTGACCCTCCCACCCAGCCCGCGAGACGCGGGCCGCCACAACCGGAATCGGAGCGCTCCCCCTTTGTGGAAGCCTGCGTCTCGCAGGCTGGGGCCGCTTGGGGAGCCTCCCCACCGTGCCATCGGATCGGACCCCGTGGCGCGTCCACCCCAATTCCCGGACCATCAAAGACGGAGGCACCGGAATGGGAGGATCAGCGGCGGCCGCCCGCGACCACCAGGGGAACGTCGAGCCGAGCCGCATCGGCACGGTGGTCTCTGTGCGCGGCGGCGTGGTGGACGCACAGTTCGCCAACGACATCCCGGGCCAGCGCACGGTGCTGCATGCTGGGGACGACGGCTCCGTGCAGATCGAGGTCGCCACCCATGTCAACAGCACCACTGTCCGATGCATCGCCCTCACCCCCACCCGAGGGCTGGCGCGGGGCGACCGGGTGATCAACACCGGCCGGACCCTGCAGGTGCCGGTGGGCGAGGCGCTCCTGGGCCGGATGCTCGATGTCTTCGGCCAGACGATCGATCGTCGGGAGGCGATCGAGGGGGCGGAACGCCGCTCGATCTACGCCGAGCCGCTACCAGTCCACCGGCGCTCGACCCGCCAAGATGTGTTCGAGACCGGAATCAAGGCGATCGATGCGGTGGTCCCGCTCGAGCGCGGCGGCAAGGCCGGGATGTTCGGCGGCGCCGGCGTCGGCAAGACCGTGCTGATCATGGAGCTGATCCACAACATGGCCGGCCGTCACCAGGGCGTCAGCATCTTCTGCGGCATCGGCGAGCGCTCTCGAGAGGGCGAGGAGCTGTACCGCGAGCTCCAGGAGGTGGATGTCCTCGACAAGGCGGTGCTCGTGTTCGGGCAGATGAACGAGCAGCCCGGCGCCCGCTTCCGAGTCGGGCACGCCGCGCTGAGGATGGCCGAGCACTTCCGGGACACCGGCGGACGCGATGTGCTCCTGCTGATCGACAACATCTTCCGCTTCATCCAGGCCGGCTCCGAGGTCTCGGGGCTGATGGGCCGTCTGCCGTCGCGGCTTGGCTACCAACCGACGCTGGCCACTGAGCTTGCCGAGCTGGAGGAGCGGATCTCGAGCACGCCGAGCGGCGCCATCACCTCCGTTCAGGCCGTGTACGTCCCGGCGGACGACTTCACCGACCCGGCGGCGGTGCACACCTTCGGTCACCTCTCCGCATCAGTCGTGCTCTCCCGCGATCGGGCGGCCCAGGGGCTCTATCCGGCCGTCGACATCCTCAAGTCGGAGTCGAAGATGCTCACGCCGCAGGTCGTCGGAAAGCGCCACTACCGTGTCGCGCAAGGGATCCGGAGAACCCTCGCGGAGTACGAGGACCTCAAGGACCTGATCGCCATGCTCGGGCTCGAGGAGCTGTCGCCGGAGGACCGCGCGACGGTGCGCCGGGCCCGCCAGCTCGAGCGGTTCCTCACCCAGCCGTTCAATGTCACCGAGCAGTTCACGGCCACCTCCGGCCGGATAGTCCCGCTGGAGAAGACCCTCGACGGCTGCGAGGCGATCCTCTCCGATGACCTCGCCGACGTCGCCGAAGGGGACCTGTACATGATCGGAAGTCTCGACGATCTCGAGCGGGGCTCGTCATGAAGGTGTCCGTGCTGCTCCCCACCGAGGTGCTGGTGGACCGCGACGAGGTCGCGTCGATCTCGGTCGATGCCACCGACGGCAAGAGAACGCTGAAGCCCCGGCACATCGACGCCGTCATGACCCTCGACCCGGGCATCATCAGCTACACCGCCGAGGGCCGGGAGCATCTCCTGGCCGTCGATCGCGGCGTCCTGGTGAAGATCGGCGCGCGGGTCCTGATCTCCGTCCATGACGGCGTGACTGGAGACTCTCTGGAGACCCTCGAGACGACCGTTGAGGAACGCCTGGCCGTGCGCAGCCAGCAGGAGCAGCGTGCACTGGATGCGGCGGCCCGGCTCGAGGCCGGCTTCGTCCGCCGGTTTCTGGATCTGAGCTGAACCGATGCGTACGGAGCTGGAAGAACGGATCCGCCGCGAGGCCGCCCGCCGCCTCAAGGCCCAGCGCGAGGGTCGCAACCCGTTATGGGTCGGCCTCGGATCGTTCGGGATCGTGAGCTGGTCGATCGCCATCCCGGCGCTGCTCGGCGTCGTCATCGGCGGATGGCTCGATCGGAGCACCGACAGCGTGGTGTCGTGGACGCTGGTGCTGCTGCTGGCGGGCATCGTGCTCGGCTCGATGAACGCGTGGTTCTGGATGACCAGGATCATTGACAGCGGCAGCCGGCACGATCTCGACAGGGAGCTCGATCCGAACCGTCCCCAGCCTCCGGATCTCCAGGAGCGGCGACATGAGTAGCGCGATCGATATCGTGGCCCCACTGCTCACCGGTCTCGGCGCCGGGCTCGTGTTCTTCCAAGGGCTGTGGTGGACCACCCGCCGGCTGCTGACGGCCAAAGCTCCGTGGCGCCTGCTGATGCTCAGCTTCGTCCTGCGCTCGACGGTCGTTGTCGGGGGCGTGATCCTGGTGTCTGCCGGCCAGTGGCAGCGGCTCGCGGTTGCCGTCGGCGGCGTGGTTCTCGCCCGGACGGTCGTGCTGCACCGCCACCGCCCGGCGCCGATCCGCAGCGCGAAGGAGCTGCCATGGAGCTGACGCCGGACGCACAGGTGCTCGTGCAGATCGGCCCGGTGGCGATCAACGCGACCATCGCATTCAGCTGGGCGATCATGGCCGTGCTGGTGCTCGGCGCCCGGCTGCTCGCCCGCCATCTCGACGTGCTCCACCCAGGCCGAGCGCAAGCGGTCGGCGAGGTGGTGGTGGCTGCGATCCGCGCGCAGATCCGCGCCGTCACGGAGCAGGATCCCGGCCCGTACCTGCCGTTCATCGGCACGCTCTACCTGTTCATCGCCGTGGCGAACCTTCTGGCCTTCGTGCCCGGGTACCACCCGCCCACCGCATCTCTGTCCACGACCGCTGCCCTGGCCGGCTGTGTGTTCCTGGCGGTCCCGATCTACAGCATCCGGCAGGTCGGAGTGACTGGCTACCTGCGCCACTACATCGAGCCCACGCCGTTGATGCTGCCGTTCCAGGTGCTCTCCGAGATCTCCCGCACCGTCGCGTTAGCGGTGCGGCTGTTCGGCAACGTCATGAGTGGCATGATCTTGGGAGGAATCCTGATCTCTCTGGCGCCGCTGCTGCTCCCGGTTCCGCTGCGACTGCTCGAGCTGGTGATCGGCCAGGTGCAAGCGTACATATTCGCCGTGCTCGCCACCGTCTACATCGCCTCGGCGGCTCGAAGTCAGGGACCCGTTTCGAACGAAAACCACCAGCAGCCGCCCACGCTCCACGGCGCTGCGCGTGCAAAAGGAGAACGTTGAGTATGGATGGAATCACACTGATCGGCGCGGCAACCCTTGTCACCGCCGGCCTGACCATCGCCATCGGCTCCATCGGGCCCGCCCTGGCCCAGGGCCGCGCCGTCGCAACGGCGCTCGAGTCGCTGGCTCGCCAGCCGGACGAGTCGGGCACGATCACTCGCACCTTGTTCGTGGGGCTCGCAATGATCGAGTCGTTCGCGATCTACTGCTTCGTCGTTGCGATGATCCTCATCTTCGCCAACCCGATCTGGGATCACTTCGCAGGTCACGGCGGAGGGTAGGCACCGTGCAGATCGACATCTTCACTGTGGCGGCGCAGGTCGTCAACTTCCTGATCCTGCTGGCGCTACTCTACTACTTCCTGTATCGGCCGATCATGAGCGTCATGACCCGGCGGGAAGAGGAGGTGCGAGAGCGTCTCGAGGACGCCGAGCGCGCCCGTGAGGACGCCCAGAAGGAAGCGGATCGTCTCGCCAAGGAGCGACAGCAGCTCGAGTCCGACCGCCAGCAGCGGCTGGAGGATGCCGAGGAGCAGGCGTCCCAGCACCGGGCCGAGCTGCTCGAGGAGGCCCGTGAGCAGGTCGAGGGCAAACGCCAACAGTGGTTCGACGAGCTCGAACGCGAGCACGAGTCGTCGCTGAACCGTCTTCAGGACCAGGTGGCCGAGCAGGTGGTCGGCGCCCTCGGCGGAGCACTGGACGACCTCGCGAACGAGCGACTCGAGGACCGCGTGATCGAGCAGTTCCTCGAACGGCTCCAGCAGCTGGACGACTCCGAGCGCGAGGAGCTCGAGCGCGGCGCGCGCGCAGGCGAGGCACGGGTCCGCACCGCGTTCGAGCCGTCATCGTCGCGCCGGGATCGGATACAGGAAGGAGTCCACCGGCTGCTCGGCGACGAGGTCACGATCGACTTCGAGCAGGCGCCGGAGCTCAAGGCCGGGGTCGAGCTCGCCGTTGCCGACCATCTGGTGTCATGGAGCATCCGCGACTACGTGCACAATCTGAAGGACGCGCTCGCACTGGAGCTGGAGAAGCGCCGCGCTGAGCCCTCCGAGGGTTCCGAAGAGCCCAGTGAGACCGAGAGCGCACCGGAGGAGTCAGCCGACGAGACTGCGCCTGCGGGAGCTGAGGCATGACCGCAGCGAACCGCTCTGTCGAGGCCGTGGGGACCGTGCTCCGTGCGCTCGAAGCAGCTCGGGCCGAGGTCGGACAGCTCCGGATCCAGGAGATCGGGACCGTGCTGTCGATCGGTCAGGGCGTGGCGGTCGCCAGTGGGCTCGCCGGCGTACGCTCGCAGGAGGTCGTACGGCTGCCCGACAACCGCCGCGGCCTCGCGTTCAACCTGGACCCCGACCAGGTCGGCCTGGTCCTCCTCGATGACGCCGCCGGCATCGAGGCAGGGGCCACCGTGTGGCGGACAGGACGTGTCCTCGACGTTCCGGTCGGCGAGACGCTGCGCGGGCGGATGGTGGATCCCCTCGGCCGTCCACTGGATGGCCGGGGGCCTGTCGGGAGCGCGGATCGCCTGCCCATGGAGCGCGACGCACCGGCAGTCATCGACCGCGCGTCAGTACGAGCTCCACTGCAGACCGGGCTCAAGGTGGTGGATGCGGTCATCCCGGTGGGCCGCGGACAACGCGAGCTGATCCTCGGCGATCGGCAGACCGGCAAGACCGCCATCGCGGTGGATGCCATCCTCGCCCAGCGAGACACCGAGGTGGCGTGCTTCTACTGTGCGATCGGCCAGCGCTCGACGTCTGTGGCCCGCGTCATGGCGGAGCTCGACGAACGCGGCGGCATGGCGTACACCACAATCATCGCCACCACCGAGGACGACCCGCCCGGTCTCCGCTGGGTGGCGGCGTACGCGGCCATGAGCATGGCCGAGCACGTCCGCGATCGTGGTGACGACGCCCTGGTGGTGTTCGACGACCTGAGCCGCCACGCCCGTGCCTACCGCGAGGTCTCGTTGCTCCTGCGCCGCCCTCCGGGCCGAGAGGCGTACCCCGGCGACGTGTTCTACATCCACTCGCGCCTGCTCGAACGCTCGACCCGCTTGCGGGACGACCTCGGTGGGGGCAGCGTCACGGCGCTGCCGATCATCGAGACCGAGGCGCAGAACATCTCGGCGTACATCCCCACCAATCTGATCTCGATCACTGACGGTCAGATCTACCTCGCTCCGAAGCTGTTCCAGAAGGGGATCATGCCCGCAGCCGACGTCGGCCGCTCCGTCTCCCGCGTCGGCGGCGACGCGCAGCTGCCGGCCTACCGGTCGGTGGCCGGCGACCTCCGCCTCGCCTACTCCCGGTTCGAGGAGCTGGAGTCGTTCGCCCGCTTCGGCACGCGACTCGACGAGGAGACCCGCCGCACGCTGGCACGCGGCCGGAGGGTCCGAGAGGTTCTCAAGCAGCCACGGTTCGACATCGTGCCTGTGGGTAAGCAGATCGCCGTGCTCCTGGCCGTCACCGAAGGGCTCCTGGACGAGCTGCCGCTCGACCAGGTCGGCGGTGCGGAGGATGCGATCCGGACCGCCGTACGGAGCCGTTGCCAGGGGATCAGCCGTCGCATCGCCGCCGGCGAGCCGCTGGCCGAGGAGGACCGCTCGAAGCTCCTCTCGACGATCCACGATACCCTCGCCGAGCTCGCCTCGGAGGAGAGCGCGGATCGTGACTCAGGCGACGAGCAGGAGTCCTGATCCGATGAGCAGGAGGGCATTGTGGCAACCTTAGAGGAGCTCCGGTCCCAGCTCGAAAGCGCCCATCAGCTCCACGGCGTCGTCAAGACCATGAAGGCGCTGGCGGCCGTCAACCTCCGACAGTTCCAACGTGCGGCGACCTCGTTGGCCCAGTTCCATCGGACGATCGAGATGGGGCTCAAGGTGCTGCTCGAGGAGCGTCCGATGGCCGAAATCGGGGATAGCGTCACGAACGCCCCGACAGCCATCGTCCTGCTCGGCTCGGACCAGGGAATGGTCGGTGGCTTCAACGAGCGGATCGTGGAGCACACATTGCGCCGTCTCAACGATCCGGATCGTCCAGACTCCGAGAAGCTGGTCCTGATCATGGGCACGCAAGCCGCCACGATCGCCGCCGCCTGGGGGTACCCACCCGACGAGCGGCTACCGGTGCCGGGTACACCGGCGGCGATCACCGACACGGCCGAGCAGATCCTGGTGATCCTCGACCGGTGGCGGACCGAGCACGGTGCGGAGCGGATGCTGGTGTTCCACAACGAGGTCTCCAGTGGCGCCTCGTACACCCCGCGCGACCGACAGCTCCTGCCGTTGGACCCTGCATGGCTGCACCTGCTGCAGACCAAACCGTGGCCGAATCACGTGGTCCCCACGTACTTCGGCGACTGGCGTGAGCAGCTCCGGTGGCTGGTCCGGTCCCACCTGTTCGCGCAGCTGTTCGAGGCGATCGCCATCTCCGTGGCGGCCGAGAACGCTGCTCGCGTCGCCGCCATGGAGTCCGCCGAGCGCAACATCGAGGAGCGGGTCGATGACCTCACCGCCGCCGAACGCAGCCAGCGCCAGCAGGCCATCACCACCGAGCTGCTCGACATCGTCGCGGGCTTCGAGGCGCTGGGGGAGTAGGCGGCGGGCTCGTGTCGTTGACACGCCGGCGGCGCCGGCCAGCAGTCCTTCCTCCGATCGCCCATCCACCGGAGCACCGACATTCATCCCTGCCCACACCTAACTCACTGGAGAGCAGGCATTTTTGCCTGCTCCTTTGCGGCCTCACGTCCCTGCGTCTTTGCGTTCATTCCGAAGTCCGAGAACCGACCACGCGCTGCGAGCAGGTCCGGCCCTGTTTGGTTCGGGCTCTGCTGGGTTAAGTTGGAAGACCGAAGGTCTCCGCTCCAGTGAGCTGAGCGGCCGAATGCCTCCGCCCGCCTCACCCTTCGCTGAGGAGCAGGGCCACGGGGAGGGTTCGCAGCACCTCGGCAACCGGCAGGTTCGGGCTCGCCGCAGCTCCGGCAAGAAGCTCCCCGGTAAGGACGTTGCGCCACTGGCGGCCCGACAGATCCTCAGGCAGCGCGAGCTGGTCGGTGCTCCACACGCTCGCGCCAACCGGCCACGCGCCGCCGCCGATGTCACATAGCTGCGACGGAAACCTCGAGGCGACCGTCACTGTACTGATCTCACCCGCCCGGCGGACGAAGCCGCACAGGTGCCGATTGCCATCGTCCGCTGTGCTCTCGACCGGCACGTACGCGCCGCTCTGAAACAGCTCCGGATGCTGCTGGCGCAGACGCAGCGTTCGCCACGTCAGCCACAGCTTGAGACGGCCGTCCCCCGGCGACGCCAGCATGTCCGACACCGCAGCCGCCCACTCCTCCGCGGGCGCTGCCGCCACCTCCTGCATCCGATCGAGCTTCTGCTCCAGCTCGGCAAACGGCACCGGCCGACGGTTGTCGGGGTCCACCAGGTTGAGGATCCACGACTCCGCGCCCTGGTAGAGGTCTGGAACCCCGGGCGCTGTCAGCTTGATCAGGACCTGCCCCCAGCTGTTGACCATTCCGATCCGGCTCGCCAGGCGTTGAAAGCTCACGAACGCCTCCATGAACAGGTCGCTGTCTCCAGCGACGAGGATGCCGTCGAGAAACTCGGTCACTGCGGCCTCGTACTCGAGGTCCGGGTTGATCCAGCTGGTGTGCACCTTGGCCTCGCGCACGGCCTTCACGACCGCGCCCTGCACCCGTTCTCGCACCGCCTCGAGGCGCTCGGGCGAAGGCGCCTCGAACGGCCACACGCCGACGAGAGTCTGGTAGATCGCGTACTCGTCGTTCTTGCTCGGCGCCAGCTGGCCGGCCACCTGGCGCTTGCGCGATCTGTTCAGGAGCGTGAAACGGCGCACGGCCTGGCGCCACCGCTCGGGGATCTCGCTCAACGCTGCGATCCGGGCGCGCACATCCTCGCTGCGCTTGCTGTCGTGGGTGGAGGTGGTGAGCATCGCCCGCGGCCACTGCTCCAGTCGGCGACTGTTGGCGTGATGGAACGCCGTCTTCGAGACCGCCCAGTGTCGCGGCTCGGCGCCGACGTCGTTGTTGGCGAGCAGCCGATTATGGATGTACAGGGCAGTGTCCTCCAGGCCCTTCGCCATCACCGGCGCCGTGGTCTGCTGGAACCGGGTGACGAAGCGGTGGATCGCCTCGCGATCCGCCGGCGACCGATGGTTGACGGCGTCGAGGGTCAACACCTGGCGAAGGAACCCGTACACGCTGGTCTCGAACGTCCTGGCGCCCGATCTCGCGCGCGCCACCGCCCACTCCACGTAGCGGCGGTCCTCATCCGACAGCCCGTCGCGGGTGGCGTAGGTCCGGTACACCGGAAACCAGGCGATGACCTCCGCAAGCGCCATCTGCAGCTGCTGGCGTGTGAAGTCGCGCGTGCGACGGTCCGCCTCGGAGATGCGGTCCAGCGCGTCGGCGAGCACCGCCAGCTCGCTGGACAGCGCCGACTGCAGGATGAGCTGCTTTGCCGAGTAGACGACCTGATCGAAGTCCATCTCGTGGCCGATGAAGCGGCTGTAGGTGTGCTCCATCGCCCGCTCGGCGTCCGGGTCCACCCACAGCCCGCCGACCAGCGCCGCGAACTCGTAGCCGGTGGTGCCATCCACTGGCCACTGCTCTGGAAGACTCTCGTGATCTGCCAGGATCTTCTCCACCACGATCCACGAACGAGGCTGCGCCCCCTCGGCTGTGGCTGGTCGGTCCAGCTCATCGCGTAGCGCGGCAAAGTAGCCTGCCGGATCGGCGAGCCCGTCGGGATGGTCGATCCGGACCCCGTCCAGGGCATCCCCACGCCGGAGATCGTCCACCAGCGTGTGGGTCGCGGCGCGCACCTCGGGGTTGTCCATCTGAAGAGCCGCGAGATCGTTGATATCGAAGAACCTGCGGTAGTTGATCTCGTCCGATGCGACCCGCCAGTACGCCAACCGGTACGCCTGAGCTGCCAGCAGCCGGTGGAGCAGCTCGCGGTCGGTGCGGCCGTCGGCGCCGTTGGCGACGGCGACGTTGGCATCGATGAACGCCGCGATCTCCGGGTGCTGGCGGTACAGCCTTGCCAGCTGCTCACGGTAGACCGCAGCATCCCGTCGGCGCAGCCGCACGTGGTTGGGGTCCGTCCGTTGCCGGCTCGGCAGGGCGGCCATCGCGTCCATCAGCGCCTGAAGCTCTCGGTACAGCTCGCTGGCACCGCCGAGGCGTGCCTGCAGCCGCGAGAGGTCATGGCCGAGGACGATCGGCCAGGTCGCAGGATCGATCGGAAACCGGTGCTCGTGGTAGGCCACCTGAAGCGCTGCCTGCGCCGCATCGAAGCGCAGCTCGAGCAGCCCCCGGTCGAGCACCACACCGTATTGGTCCTCCAGCAACGGAAGGAGCACCTGCCCGCGGAGCTCCTCCTTGGCCGGCCACCACTCGATATCGAAGAACTGGGCGTAGCGCGACGCGGGGCCATGCTCGAGCACGTCCATCCACCACCGGTTGTCGCTACCGATGCCCATGTGGTTGGGCACCAGGTCGAGGACGATCCCCATGCCCCGTCCGCGCAGCGCCGCAACCAACCGGTCGTACTCCTCGGCGGTGCCGATGGTCGGATCGAACGCGGTGTGGTCGATGATGTCGTAGCCGTGGCTGCTACCGGAGCGCGACTTGAGGCATGGCGAAAGGTACACGTGGCTGATCCCGAGCCGATCGAGGTACGGCAGCAGCGCCTCCACGTCCGCAAAGCCGAGCCGGTCGCCCAGCTGCAGCCGATACGTGGCCACGGGAACCTCCGGCGGCCGACGACGACCCGAGTCCGGCTGGGCCACCGGCACCCGCCCATCGTGGCGGAGCCGCCGGAGCCGCTCCACGACGCCGACCAGCCGCGGATCCTCCGCCAGCTCCTCGAGGGTCGCCGGCAGCTTCCTGCGCCAGTTGGGGTGCTCGGTGGTGGTGCCGGGCAGGTTGACCTGCTCCCGCTGACCGAGCACATCCTCGAGCTGCACGGACAACAGCCGAGCCGGCGTTCGCGCCAGGTACTCGTGCAGCGCCCGCACCAGCTCCGGCCCCATCTCCGGGGGCTGCGCGAGATCGACCGTGACCCCCTCGGGCAACAGATCCTCGCGATCGAGCGCGAGCAGGAGCCGGACCCGATCCTCGCTGCGCCGCACCAGCTGACGCTCGTGCGCAGCCTCGTCGGGAAACAGCCCGAGCTCGTCCCGCAACGCGAGATCCCGGCCCTCCCAGAAGCCAACCAGCGTGGGCAGGTCGTGGGAGCCGATCGCCACCAACGACCGTTCCGGAAACGCTTCCGGTGGCAGGAAGCTGCCATCGCTCGAGGTCGCGTGCAGGAGCAACCGGTACGACAGGATCTGCCGCGGCGCCAACGCCGCGCGCACCTCGTCCGGAACCGTGCCGAGATCCTCTCCCACCACCAGACACCGGTTCCGCTGGCTCTCGAGAGCGACCACGGCCAGCATCTCGTCGAGATCGCCGGACACATAGGTCCCCTCCTCCGGCGGCGTGTCCGGCGGCACCCAGAAGCTCTGCATCAAACCCATGACATGGTCGATCCGGACTGCGCCGGCGTGGCGCATCGTGGCCCGCAGCGCCTCGGCGAACGGCTCGTACCCGTGAGCCCGCAGGACCTCTGGAATCATCGGTGGCAACCCCCACTCCTGGCCGTAGAGGTTGAAGTCGTCCGGCGGCGAGCCCTGCCGGGCGTCGGGAGCGTACAGCCCCTGCCGCCACCAGCTGTCGAAGCCACCGCTCACCGATCCGACGGCGAGATCCTGATACAGCCCGACCTTGAGGCGATGCTCCAGGCACCGACGCCCCGCGGCGGCCAGCTGCTCGTCGGCGAGCCACTGGAGGTAGAGGTACAGCTCCACCCTGCTCCAATGCTCGTCAGCGAACGCAGCGACCTCATCGGAGTCCGGTCGACGCAGCTCCTCCGGCCACTGCAGCCACCCGCCGGGATCGCCACCGTTGCGCTCCCACCACTCCTGGATCGCCTGGAATGTGGCAAAGGCGCGGAGGGCAGCACCGCCGCGGCGAACGAACCCTTCGAGCTCGCCGGCGAGCTGTGATCCCTGCTGGCGGTGCTGGACGTCGAAGTGCTCCCATAGACGCTCCAGCCACGGCCACTTCAGCTCGGCAACACGCTCGGGCTCGACGAGATCCACGCTGCGTTGAGCGATCCGTCGCGCCTCGTGCTCAGCGGAGGCCAACCCACCCAGAACCTCCGCACACTGCTGTCGCTCGGCTGCGGCCGCCACGTCGATGTACAGCGTGTTCAGAAACAGGCGGCTCGACGGAGCGTATGGGCTGCACTCCGACGAGCTGTAGGACAGTGGCGCGTGCATCGGTCCGACACCCACCATGCCGGCGCCGTGACCGGCGAAGAGATCGACAGCCGCGGCGAGGTCCGAGTACTCACCGATCCCCCAGCTCCGCTCGGAGCGCACCGAGGCCAGCTGCAGGGCCGGCCCCCAGATCCGTTGCTCGCCGCGCAGCCCCACCGGCCAGTGGCACTGCTCCGGCGCGACGATGACGCGCGTGCGGTCCACGTGGCGATCTCCCTGCCCGATCCTCACGTGCAGCTCGTGATACCCGCACGGCGGGCGCACCGGCAGCACCAGCGCCAGCCGAGAGCGCATCTCCCCATCGATCGTCTGCTGGCTCACCACGGCCAGATCGGCGAGCGAGACCTCGCCCTCCCAGATCTCCCCGCTCTCGCCGTGCACCGTCCACGGGACCCGCGCATCCGGATGGCCAGCGAGCTCAGAGCGCACTGTCAAGGTCGTGGCAACCGTCTCGTACGGCTCGGAGACAACCACCACTGGCTCGAGAAGCCGAGACCACTGGGCCCTCTCGCGCTCCATCAGGGCTGCTTCGATCTGGTTTCGGCTCCCGGCCTCGACCCCCATCTGTTGGAGGACGAACCTCAGGGTGGCCTCGCTCACCTCCCGGCGCCGCCCCCAGATGTCGGTCCACCGGCGGGCGACTCCGTACGACTCGGCGAGCCGATACAGACTCATCGAGTCGCCGCCGGCCGGTCGTCGAGAAGCCACCGGACGGAGTACGGCCGCAGAGTGGACACGTCGGCGTTCGGCGCCGCCACCTCGCCCTCGTCCATCGCCAGCAGACAGCGCCCACCGGCAGCCGGCGCCTCCACCGGATCCTCGCCGAGGTTCGCCAGCAGACGAAGCCGGCTCCCATCGCCCATCTTCCAGGTGACCGCCAGCCCGCTGTCGGCGAACAACCTCCATCGCGCCAAGGCGCCGGGACAACCGACGAGCCGCGGCACGATCTCCTCGTGCCGCAGCGTCAGCAGATGGCGGTACAGCTCGAGCCACCTCTGGTGCTCGGGCCTGTGGACCACAGACCAGCCGATCACCGCAGACTCGAACGTCGCACGAGCGTTGGGATCCGGGATGCGGGCACGCACCTCGGGATCCTGGAACGTCTCGAACCGCTCGAGCTCGCGCCGCCGGCCTTCGGACACCGCCTGCGCGAGATCCTCGCCGAAGTCGCAGAAGAACGGGAACGGCTGTCGACAGCCCAGCTCCTCGCCCATGAACAGCAACGGCGGCGATGGCGCCAGCAGCAACAGGGCGACAGCGGTGCGCAGAGCCCGCTCGTCCGCCAGCTCGGTAAGCCGCTCGCCGAACGCCCGGTTGCCGATCTGATCGTGGTTTTGCAAGAAGTTGGTGAACGCCGCCGGCGGCAGATGGCCGCTCGAGGTTCCTCGCGGCGCCTGGCTGTACTGCGATCGCTCGCCCTGGTACGCGAAGCCTTCTGCAAGGCCGCGCGCCAGATGGCGGGCCGGCGCCTCGGCGAAGTCCGCGTAGTAGCCGCTGGACTCGCCGGTGAGCAGGCAGTGCAGCGCGTGGTGGACGTCGTCGTTCCACTGCGCCACGAACCGTCTCGGGCCACCGTCCGGCGCTCGCTCCAGCCATCCCGCCTGGTTGGCGTAGTTCTCCAGCACCAGATGAACGTTCGGGTTCGGCCGGTCGCGGACGTGCTCGGCGACCGTCAACGCCAGCTCGTCGAGAAACGACGGATCGGAGCTGTCGCGGATGGCGTGCACCGCGTCCAGCCGCAGCCCGTCGGCATGCATCTCCTCGATCCAGTAGAGCGCGTTGTCGATGAAGAAGTCGCGCACCTGCCGGCTGCCCGTCTGATCGAAGTTGATCGCATCGCCCCACGGCGTCTGGTGCGCTGACGTGAAGAACGGGGATGCGTACCGGTGCAGGTAGTTGCCCTCCGGACCGAAGTGGTTGTATACGACGTCCACGAACACCATCAGACCGCGCTGGTGAGCCGCATCCACCAGACGCTTGAGATCGTCCGGCGAGCCGTAGGCGCTGTCCGGAGCGAACGGGAGGACGCCGTCGTAGCCCCAGTTGCGAGCGCCGGGAAAGTCCGCCAGCGGCATCAGCTCGATCGCCGTCACCCCCAGGCCGGCGAGATGGTCGAGTCGGGACTGGACACCTTCGAAGGTGCCCGCATCTGTCAACGCACCCACGTGCAGCTCGTACAGCACCGTCTCGTGCCACGGGCGCCCGCTCCAGGAGCCGTCGGTCCATTCGAAGCGGTACGGGTCGACCACCTGGCTCGGGCCGTGCACGTCCTCGGGCTGGAACCGCGACGCCGGGTCCGGCACCTCGAGACCGTCCGGAAGACGGTAGCGGTACAGGTCTCCGGGCTCCGCCGCCTCCACGGTGAGCTCGAAGAAGCCGTCACCGGCCGGCTGCATGGCGTACGTGTGCCAGTCGTCGCCTTGCAACGGCTTCAGCCGCAGCTCGAGCCGATCGAGGTCCGGCGCCCAAATGCGGAACCGGACCCCGCCGGTTGCCAGCGGCTGGGCCCCGAAGCGGTGGGGAGGATGGCCCGTGGCGCCGTCACGCATGGGCGCCACCCATCCGCCCGCGATCACCGTTGCCGCGCCTTCTCAACGGAGGTCCAGCGGCCGCGGGGTGGTTCCACGGCTCGCGGCTCGATACTCTCTGCTGCATCTGCTCTCTCCCTTCGTCAACCGGCACGCGGGGTCGTGTCCTGCGCTCCCTCCGGCTGCCACCATGCTGCCGTGCGTGCAGGCGACGAGAAGATCAGGCGGCGACCGGCTCACGGGTAGGGCTCTACCCGATTCTGCCAAAAACACCCCAACTCCAACTGCATCGTGGGTCTCGGTCTGATACAGTCGTCGCCGACAGGAACGGCTCCGTCATACGCCTCAGGTTGGCGGTTCGAACGCTCGCGCCGCCTCGGCGGCACAGCACCAACGCCAGGAGCCACCACGCGGCCGGACGATGCCGCCCGTCGCTGGCGAGGTAGGGAGGCGACCGCACAGCATGTCCTCTGACGAAGAGCATCGGGAAACCAGAAGCACATCACACATGTCGCCGGCAGACAACGACGTTTCGGGGCCGAGCGCCGGTACCAGCATGGCATCGGCGCCCGCTGTCGTACGCCAGACCAGCCTGGAGGAACGGGCGCGCATGCTCGAGCTTCTGCTCGACGTGGCCGACGCCGCAAACCGGGCGGGAAGCATCGAAGCGGCTCTGGCCCAGGTGCTCCGGCTGGTGAGCGAGTTCGACGGCTGGGCGTTCGGCCACGCCTACCTCGTGGGACGTAACGAGCCGCGTCGGCTGCTCCTGGCGCGCAGCCACTACGCATCGGCCCCGGACCGGTTCCAGCCGTTCCGCGAGGCCACGCCGCGGGTGGTGGAACCGAACGAGGGCTTGCCGGGCCGCGTCTGGGCCTCCGGCGAGCCCGAGTGGGTCTCCGATCTCACCGGCGAGCTGGCAGGCGACCGCGGCGGGCTCGCCCGGAAGCTGCGAATCCGGCGGGCCGCAGCGTTCCCTATCCTGGTTCGCGACAGGGTGGTCGGCGTCCTGGAGCTCTTCTCCGACGAGCGGATCCAGCCCGGCGAGCGCACCCGCAGTGTGATGGCCAGCGTCGGTATCCAGCTGGGACGGGTCGTGGAGCGGGTCGAGCTGCAACGGGAGATGGCCACCCTGGCTGTGGCCGAGCAGCGCCGCATCGGCCAGGAGCTGCACGACGACCTCGGCCAGATCGTGACCGCCGTCCGCATGATGGCAGAGACTGTCCAACGGCGGCTCGGCACGCACGAGCCTCAGCTCACCGGCCGGCTGGTGCGAGCCGCCAGCGACGCCGAGGCGCACGTCCGCGGCCTGATCCGCGGCCTGGTCCCGGTGCAGATCCAGGCGCAGGGGCTCACTGCAGCCCTTCGCGACCTGATCGCGCGGGTGTCCGAGGAGAGCGGCAGGGAGGTCGCGCTGGATCGCTGTGAGCCCGCCGGAGTCACCGATGACCTGGTGGCCACGAGCCTGTGGTGCATTGCACGCGAAGCGATCCACAACGCTGTCATCCATGCCGAGCCGAGCCGGATCTCGGTGGAGCTATTGCGCGACAGCGCCCGCCATGGAGCCCTGCTCACGGTCACCGACGATGGCGCCGGCATGAGTGACGATCCGGGCGAAACCGGCAGCGGCACCCGCATCATGCGCCACCGCGTGGCGCTGATCGGTGGCCGCCTCGAGCACGCCGACGCTCCGGGGGGCGGCACGGTGGTCCGCTGCTGGGTGCCGCTGGAGCCGAACCCCGATCGCGACATCCAGACCGAGAGCCTTCCCTGACGCGACCGCGGGCCGGGTGGGTGGGTCACGAGCTTCTCGACGACCGAGCCGATCGGAGCAT
>CAZEJK010000084.1:0-20695 GCA_964512045.1 uncultured Thermoanaerobaculia bacterium | reverse complement strand
TCGCACGCTCGAGACCGAACGCCCGATCGACAGCTCCCGCCAACAGGTCAATCCCGATCGGAATCAGCTCGTCGGGAAAGTCGAACGTCCCGCTATGGAGCGGTGGCTGCTCAGCTCCTGAACCGAGCCCCACCAGAGCACCGCGGCGACTGCTCGCGAACCAGCCAAAGTCCTCCGACCAGCGCAGCGGCTCATCGAGCTCCACCGTGTCCAGACCACGGCGTTCCGCCGACGCAACGACAGCGGCGACCGCATCAGGGTGGTTGATCGTCACCGGAAACTCCTCGCGCCACTGCACTGACACCCCCAAGGACTCCTCGTCACCCAGCTCATGTGCCACGCGTTCAAGACGCTGACGGAGCAGCTCGAGCCCGGACGTGCTGTCCGAACGGAGCGTCACCATGACAACGGCCTCGCCTGGAGTGGTTCCGAACGCGACGTCGCCGACTCGGGCGTGGATGACGGTCGCCAGCGACACGTGCTCGCCGCTCCCTTCGATCTCGTCCGGTAGTCGCTCGGACGCGTGGATCAACCGCGCCACTGCTGCCGCGGGACTTCGGCCCTCCTCGGGGTATGCCGCATGGGAGGTCCGTCCCGTCAGCTGCACCACAGCGCCGACCGAACCGGCGGCAAAGGTGTCCGCACGCACCACAACCTGTCCGAAGGGGCGACCTGGCAGGTTGTGCAGAGCGAACGCCCAGTCTGGATCCAGCCGTTTGAAAAAGGGATCCTGCACGACCAGGGCTGCACCCTCGCCGGTCTCCTCGGCTGGCTGAAAGAGCAAGCAGACTCGGCCTCGTGCCGGACGCTGCTCGGCGAACCGGTCGGCAAGCCCGGCCACCATGGTCATGTGCCCATCGTGGCCGCACAGATGAGCGACCCCAGGCGTCCGCGAACGGTACTCCAGCTCGGACAGCTCCGAGATCGGCAACGCGTCGAGCTCGGCACGGACAACGACCGTCGGCCCGTCACCGAGCCCGTCGAACACGGCGCCAACTCCAGTGCCACCGATCCCGGTCACCAGATGGTCCGCTCCCCTCGCTGCCAGGTACGTCGCGATCAGCTGCGCAGTCGCGTGCTCCTGGTGGGCGAGCTCTGGCCGCTCGTGCAGGGCGTGTCGAAGACGACGGAGGTCCTCAAAGCCCGCCGCCGTCATGCACCCTTCCGCAGTGCAACACCTGTTCTGCGCCAGGCCGGCGGCACCAGGCACGCTTCCGGATCTGAGGGCACGGTCTCGCTCCAGGTACCATCGTCGAGGATCAGCTTCCTCTCCGTGTAGGTGTTGGCCATCAGCCGTACGAATGACGAGTAGCCGGCCCGGAACGCAATGGTATCGCCGATCGTCAGCCCGTTCGGCTCTTCGCCGACGTTGACAACGGTGATGTCGCTCGACGCGCCTGCAATGCTGTAGCTCTCCTCCACCGGCCGCAGATGGGAGACATCGGTGTCCACCTGGCCGATGGTCACGAGAGCTCGGTACCCGCGCTGACCCGGAACGAGGTCCTCATCGTTCTCGAACGAGGCAAACGGGGTCATCTCGGCCACCTCTCCCGCCGACACGAGCCGCTTCTCCTTGATCTCGACCACCTCGGCCTCCACCGTCACGACGTCATCGCGCAGACCGTCGATCAGCTCGCCGGACACCGGGTCCGTCCCGAGAAGGATCGACTCGCCGATCCTGAAGTGGTTGATCGGTCGAGGCAGCGTTCCGTCCAGGAGAAGTGAGATCACCGCGCTCGTTCCCGCCGAGATCAGCGGGACCTTGCGATCGAACTTGAGCTCGAGCAGCTCTCGATACAGGATCAGCTGCATCAGCTCGTCCACGCTCGGTATCGCGCCGGAGAGACACCCGAGGTTCGCGCCCACACCCAGGACCTCGATGTTCGGCAGCCGGAAGATCTCCTCGTACAGCTTCACCAGCGAGCCCGGCAGAACCCCCTCGCGCAGATCACCCAGCTCGATCATGATGACGACCGCGTGCAGCTTGCCCTGGCGCTCCGCCTCGGCATTGAGCCCCTTGACAACCTTCAGCTCGCTGTTCAGCGAGACGTCCGCCCGGCTGACGATGTCGGTTAAGCCTGACTGATGCGGAGGTCTCAGGTACCAGGTCTCCACGGGCCCCTTGGTGCGATCCACCGCGTCGAGGTTCTCGAGACGGGAGTCTGCAAACGACGAGACCCCCAGCTTCTGCAACGCGGCGAACGCCGCGCGATGCCCACAGAGCGCCTTCGTCACGACGGTCAAGGACGCATCGTGCTTGCGCACCCACTCGTTGACTGTCTTCAGGTTGTGCCGAAGCGCATCCATCCGAATCGTCACACGGTTCACGGCGTATACCTCATCTCCGCGTACTTCGATGTGAACCCGATCCGCTCATACAGCCGCTTGGCCGGATTGTCGTACTCCACGTGGAGCTTCACGGGACCGCTGCACCGATCAAGCGCCTTCGAGATGATCCTCTTGCCGAGGCCCTGACCGCGGCCATCGGGATGAACCGCCACGAACAGCAGCAGGTTCTCCGGGATATATCCGCTCATCCCAGTATCCAACATCACCAGAGCCCCGAGGGGCGTGTGATCTCTCGTGGCGAGAACCAGGAACCCCCCAGGACCGGTTGCGCCACCCAAAGCGTGATCGACACCGGAGTAAATATCCTCCGGCGTGTCTTCGTACGGCTTCAGGCTCTCGTGAAGAAACGACACCAGCCTGTCCGAGTCCAGCCACTGTGGCAGCTGGTCCCAGGTGTCGTAGATATCGATCTGGACCTCTTCCTTCTGCGACTGTTGCGACGTCGCCTGTGTCATACATCATCCTTTCGACGAAAAGCTCGTGGTGGGCCGAGTTATGGCGCGCAGCTATCGGACCGGACCGAAAGGCGTCAGCACAAAAGCCTTCAGCTGCAGACTTTCCATCAGCCGCACCGGGTGCCGAACGATCCTTAGTATACGAAAGAACTGGCTTCGAGTCAACCTCGGGGCAACCACCATCATCGGCTCGGGAAGTCCCTCAGCCTGACTCGAGACCACGCGCCGTGCCCTGTAGCCGTCGGATTGGAGACGTTCAGGATGGGCTCCCCCACCCACCCACTTTGACACGCAGAAGCCACGACGCCACAGCCCGGCTCCGGTCCCGGCCCCGGTCCCGAGCCCGGCAGCCGGATCCCGGCCATCCGGTCCCCGGCGGATGCCTCGAACTCTCGAAGATACGGCTCCGTGAGCCGCTACAGCTCCTGCGAGGGGACCTCGACCCAGAACCAGCCACGGAGCTCTCCGGGCTCGAAGCCAGTTGCGCTGTCGTTCGGGTAATGCTCATCGATGGCCGAGTGCACCTCCTCGGCAATGAAGCCGTCCGGCCCGTGACACATCATGCACGGCTCCTTGAGACGGATCGGAATGAGCACGCCAAGGGCGCCCTCGGAGCTCGTCAGCAGGACCTTCTGGTCGACCTCCTCCTGAACGTACGGCTCGGCCCATGATGGAGGTGTGTTGTTCGGATTTCGGAGCTTGAACGACGTCCTACCGATGCGGACTCCGTGCTCCTCGCCGGTCTCCCGTGCGATCACCGGCGCACGCTCCTGGCAGACCGAGATCGCCCCAACCGGTCCGGACTCATCCAAAGCGGCCTCAAGCTCCCCGAGCAGGCGTCCGCCCATCGCCCGGGCCGCCTCCAGCGCACGCCGCTCCTGCACCTCGAGCTCTGGCCCGAGGCTCTCGAGGTCGACCTGCGACCACTCCGTGCTCCCCTCGAGCTGAGCTCCCTCAGAGACCCCTGTCGACGTGTCTCCCTCTGGCGCACCGGTGCTCTCACTCTGACCACACGCCACGCCCAGTCCGAGCACGGCGGAGACGAGAACCACCACGATCACGTTCATGACACGTTGCATCCACTCCTCCTCATGGTCCGAACCTCGGGATCACTCACGCTCCGACGATTGTACGCTGTCATGGCTTGACAAAATAAAACATTCGTTTAAATTGGCTGTTCGAAACGATTGTTTGGAGGCTCCCGTGACCGATCAGACCGTCATGCCCCGTTCACAAACACCCGCTCAGGGTCACGGCACGTGCGAGCGGCTCCTGGACGTGGCCGAGCAGCTGTTCGCGGAGCACGGGTTCGCAACAACCTCGGTGCGCGATCTGACGTCCACAGCGGGTTGCAACGTGGCGGCGGTCAACTACCACTTCGGCGGCAAACACAACCTGTACGTGGCGACCTTCCGACGACTGCTTGCAGATGTCCGGGCTCGCCGCGAGAAGCAGGTCCACGCTGCGCTCGAAGATGCCGGCAACGACGCCACCCTCGAGACCTTCCTGCACGCCTTCACCATGACCTTTGCCGATCCCCTCGGCGAACGGGAACGAAGCCACCGCCTGATGGCGTTCATGGACCAGGAGATGCGGAACCCGCAGCTGCCGCCCGAGATCTTCTTGGAAGAGCTGCTGATGCCGACGTTGCAGCTCACTCGATCGGCGCTGAACCGCGTCGGGCTCGACATGAGCGATGCAGGCCTCGCCATGTGTATGACCTCTCTGGTCGGTCAGATCATCCACGCACTCAAGGCATACCACATGATGCACTGCGCTCCGCTCCAACGCGCCCTGCTCCCAACCGATCTGACGTCGCACCTCGAGCACATCGTCCGCTTCTCGGCAGCCGGGTTCCGGGCATGCGCAGCGAGTACGGAGGACAACCAATGACTCGGACCCCGGCCATCTTCATCCTCGCCGTCGTCGGCACAGTCACTGGCTGCACTCTGGGCCCAGAGCCGCAGCGCCCGAGCACCGCCGCCGACGCTTCGTCGACCTACGTCCATGCATCGGGAGACTCCGTTCACGCACCGGCTCCTGAAGCACCGTGGTGGACACGCTTCCCGGACGCGGCGACTGCCGAGCTGGTGCGCACAGCGCTCGAGCACAACACGGACCTCCGGGTGGCCGCAGCACGAGTCCTGGAGGCCGAGGCGGCGCTCCGTCAGGCCGCCGGCTCCTCTCTGCCGCAGGTCACAGCAGGCGTCTCTGGAGCTCGGAACAAGTCCTCTTTCGTGCTGCCCACCATCGGCCGGACGAGCATCTACTCCACGACGTTTGCCGACGAGCTCAATGTCAGCTGGCAAGCGGACCTGTTCGGCAAGCTGAAGCGGACGCGTCAGCAGGCCTGGGCAAGCCTCCTCGCGGAGGAGGCGAACCGGGTTGCTCTCGAGCACAGCATCATCGCCGCCGTTGCCCGCGCTCGGGTCCAGGTCGCGACTCTCGAGCGAACCCTCGAGGTGACTCGAAGCACTCGCACGAGCTGGGAGCAGACTCTGACAACGGTCCAACGCCGTTACCGCTCAGGGCTCGCTCGCGCCGTGGACGTCCACCTTGCCCGTGAGAACCTCGCTGCAACACAAGGCCGCGAGGTCCAGGTCGCGGCCCAGCTCGAGCAGGCTCGCCACGCTCTGCACGTCCTGATCGGTCAGGCGCCCGGCAGCCAGCCTCGTCTGCATACCGGCCTTCCCGAGGTGCCGAAGCTCGGACCGGTTCCGGCGGGCCTCCCGGCCGATCTCCTCGACCGCCGACCGGACCTGCGCCGGGCCGAAGCCGAGCTCTCCGCTGCAACCTACGGCATCGGTGCCGCGATGGCCGATCTGTTTCCGAGCCTGACCCTCAGCGGCTCCACCGGCGCCACCTCCGATAGTCTGAGCGACCTCCTTTCCAGCGACGGCGTGGTCTACAGCGCGGTCGCCAACCTGGTGGCGCCGATCTTCACCGGCGGTCAGCGTCGCGCCGCTGTCGACGCTGCGCGAGCTCGTGCGGAGGCCGCGGTCGCCGCGTACTCCGGCGCAGTCCTCACAGCCCTTCAGGAGGTCGAGGATGCCCTGGTGGCGGATCACAGTGTCCAGCGGCAGCTCGATCTCGCACGCACTCGCCTGGAGCAGGCCCGCGCCGCGGACCGGATCGCCCGCGAACGGTACCAGCGCGGCGTTGAAGCTCTGCTCATCGTCCTCGAGACCGAGCGTCGCCTGCGTGCCGCCGAAGACGCAATGCTGACAGTCACAGCCGACGTCTGGAACACCCGAATCAACCTCTTCCTGGCGCTCGGCGGAGACTGGACCAATCCACCGACAAACGCCAGCACCACGACCCCATCCCATGACAGCGAGGTATGACCGATGTCCTCACGAGCACTCAAGATCATCGTCCCCTTCCTGATCCTGGTCGTTGCCGCAACGGTCGCTGCTTTGCTGGCCTCGGCTCGCAGCACTCCCGAACGCCGGGAGCGTCCGCACTTGGGCCCGCTTGTGGAGGTCACCACAGCCGTACGCGGCTCGGTCCCGGTCGAGGTGTGCGGCCACGGCGAGGTGGCAGCCCGGGTCACCGTCGAGGTCGCACCCGAGGTTCCCGGCCGGATCGTCGAGGTCCATCCGCAGCTGGTCGCGGGTGGTCGGGTCTCGGCAGAGGAACCGCTGCTGGTCGTCGACCCGCGCGACTACGAGCTGGCCGTGGACCGCGCCCGCGCCAGCCTGGCACGCGCCGAGGTCACCCTCGAACGGGAGCGCGCGGAAGCTCAGGTCGCGAGCGAGGAGTGGGAAGCGCTCCACCCCGGCGAGCCGCCGTCCTCACCCCTCGTGGTGCGGGAGCCGCAAGTGCGTCAAGCGGAGGCGGAGCTGGAAGCGGCCAGGGCCGACCTCGACGTGGCGCTGCTCAATCTGGAGCGCACACGGGTCACGCTACCGTTCGACGTCATCGTCGTCAGCGAGTCCGTGGACGTCGGCCAGCACGTGACCACCGGTCGCGCTCTGGCAACTGTGTACGGGACCAATACGGTCGAGGTTCGGGTGCCGATGCCGGACAGTGAGCTCGAGTGGTTCGACGTGCCTCGCAACGGCGAACGGGGCCCCAACGCGACCGTAACCGCGACCTTTGCCGGAGCCGACCGTAGCTGGTCGGCCACCGTCGCCCGCCTCGAGGCCCAGGTGGATCCGACCTCGCGGATGGTGCACGTGGTGGCCGAGGTACCCAACCCGTTCGATCCGAGAGGGGAGCAGCCTCCATTGTTGCCCGGAACCTTCGTCGAGGTGTGCATCAACGGCGCGGAGCTCGACGATGTGGTCAGTGTCCCACGCCACGCCGTGCGCCAGGACGATCTGGTCTGGGTGGTCGAGGACACCACACTCCACCTGAGGTCCGTCACGGTCGCGAGAACAGACCGCCAAGCGGCCTATCTCCGTTCCGGCCTCGTGGGCGGTGAGCAGGTGGTCGTCAGCTCGCTGGACGCCGTCACCGACGGGATGTCGGTCCGCACGGCCGGAGACGGGAGCAAAACGAGCCGGCAGACCACGGAGAGCACGTCATGAGCGAGCGCAAGGGCTTCCTGGCATGGTTCGCAGCCAACCACGTCGCCGCGAACCTGCTGATGGCGTTCATCCTCGTTTCCGGCGCGCTGTCACTGCTATCCGTCACCATCGAGGTGTTTCCCGAGTTCGACACCGACGTGATCACTGTTCAGGTGCCGTATCTCGGCGCCAGCCCGGAGGAGGCCGAAGAGGGTGTCTGCGTGCTGGTCGAGGAGGAGATCGCCTCCATCGAGGGGATCGAGCGGATCCGCTCGACCGCCACGGAAGGAATGGGCTCCGTCACCATCGAGCTCGAGGAGGATGCCGACGACAACGAGGTCCTCGATGACGTCAAGGCGGCGGTGGACCGGATCGACACGTTCCCTGCCGAGACAGAAAAGCCGATCGTCTCGCTGGCTGAGACGCGGCGCCGCGTCATCACCGTGGTCCTCTACGGCGACGTCCCGGAGCGCACGTTGAAGGAGCTCGCCGAGCGGGTACGCGACGACCTGAACGATCTCGAGGACATCTCACAGGCAGAGGTCACCGGCATCCGCCCGTACGAGATCTCGATCGAGGTCTCCGAGGAGAACCTGCAGCGCTATGGGCTCACCCTCTCCGAGGTCGCCAGTGCGGTCCGCCGCACCTCGCTCGACCTTCCCGGCGGCTCGGTCAAGACCGACGGCGGCGAGATCCTCCTGCGCACCAAAGGAAAGCGGTACCGCGGGCCCGAGTTCGAGTCGATCGTCGTGCGCACTCAGCCGGACGGCACCCAGATCGCGCTCGGCGACATCGCCCGGGTGATCGATGGGTTCGCCGACACCGATACCGCTACACGGTTCGACGGTAAGCGTGCTGCTCTGATCCAGGTCTCACGGGTCGGCAACGAAGGGGCGCTCGACGTGGCCGACGCCACCAAGGCGTACGTTGCCGACCTCGAGCCTCAGCTACCGGCGGGGGTGGAGGTCGCCACCTGGGACGATGACTCCATCATTCTCCGGCAGCGGATCGGGCTGCTCCTCAACAACGCCCAGCTCGGGCTGATCCTGGTGTTCATCTGCCTCGCCATCTTCCTCGACCTGCGGCTGGCGTTTTGGACGACGCTGGGGATCCCGATCTCCTTCCTCGGTGGCATGTGGCTCATCCCGTACGCCGACGTCACCATCAACATGATCTCGCTGTTCGCGTTCATCGTCGTCCTCGGCATCGTGGTCGACGACGCGATCGTTGTGGGCGAGAACATCTTCCACTACCTGCAAAAAGGCATGCGTCCGCTCGATGCCGCCATCCGCGGGGCTCGCGAGATGGCGGTCCCGGTGACGTTCGCGATCATCACCTCGGTTGCCGCCTTCGCCCCGCTGCTGTTCGTGTCCGGCAACATGGGCAAGGTGATGCGACAGATCCCCCTCGTGGTGATCACCGTACTCCTGATGTCGCTGATCGAGGCCCTGCTGATCCTGCCCGCGCACCTCTCCGGTGGTGCGTCGCGCCTGTACCGCTGGTTCCAACCGGTTCTCGCCCCGATCGAACGTTTGCAGGCCCGGGTGCATGCCGGTCTCCGTTGGATCATCGACCACCCGTACCGCTCGAGCCTCGAGTGGGCTCTGGAGTGGCGGTACGCCACCCTCGCGATCGCTCTGGGCTCGCTTCTGCTCGTGGGCGGAGTCGTCGCTGGAGGGTTTGTCGAGTTCACGTTTTTTCCGAAGGTGGACGCCGACAACATGGTGGCGAGGCTGACAATGCCTCAGGGAACGCCGGTCGAGCAGACCAAGGCTGTTCTGACCAAGCTGGAGACCGCTGCCGGGGAGGTCGGCCGGCAGTTCGACGAGGCACACGACAGTCCGCCACTCATCCGACATGTCTCGACTACGGTCGGCCAACATCCGAGCCAGGGCGCTCACGGACCGAGGTCGAGCTCGGCGCCGACCGGCAGCTCCGCCCATCTCGGCGAGGTCAACGTCGAGCTGTTGAGCTCGGAAGACCGGTCCACTCCGTCCCCGGAGCTGGTAAGCAGGTGGCGGGAGATCGTCGGCGAGGTGCCGGGAGCTGCATCGCTGACGTTCACGTCGTCGCTGTTCTCAGCGGGAGAAGCCGTCTCCGTACAGCTGTCACATCGAGACTTCGACACTCTGCTACGTGCATCCGAGCGTCTCCAGGAGATCATCGCGAGCTACCCGGGGACCAGCGACGTGGCCGACTCATTCCTGCCCGGCAAGGAGGAGCTGAAGCTCGAGCTGACGCCCGCTGGAAGGACCCTCGGCCTCACTCTCAGTGACCTCGCGCAGCAGGTGCGCGCCGGATTCTACGGCGAGGAGGCACAACGGATCCAACGTGGTCGTGACGAGATCCGGGTGATGGTGCGCTACCCGGAGGACGAGCGTCGCAGCCTCGGTGACATCGATGACCGGCGGGTCCGGCTGCGTGACGGCTCGGAGGTCCCCCTGTCCACTGTCGCCACAATCGAGAGGGGCCGTGGCTATGCGTCCATCAATCGAGTTGACCGGCGACGCATCGTGACCGTCTCTGCCGATGTGGACGAGTCGGTTGCCGATGCCAACGCCATCAACCGGGATCTGAGAAGCTCGGTGCTCCCGCAGCTGACCCGCGACTTCCCCGGTCTCAGCTTCGACTTCGAAGGCGAGCAGCGGGAGCAGGCCGAGTCGCTCGGCAGCCTGAGAGTGAACTTTCTGGTCGCCCAGCTCGCGATCTTCGCCTTGCTCGCAATTCCGTTCCGGTCGTATGTGCAGCCGGCGATCGTCATGTCCGCGATCCCGTTCGGCCTGGTGGGCGCAGTTGGCGGCCACCTGCTCATGGGGATGGACCTGTCGATCCTCTCCCTGTTCGGGATGGTGGCCCTCACCGGGGTGGTGGTCAACGACTCCCTGATCATGGTCGACCTGATCAACCGTGAGCGCGCAGAAGGGATCCCGATGGACCAGGCGATCCGGCACGCGGGCGCCCGCAGGTTCCGTCCGATCTTGCTCACCACGGCGACGACGTTTCTCGGGCTGACGCCGATGCTGCTCGAGACCTCGCTCCAGGCCCGGTTCCTGATCCCGATGGCGATCAGCCTGGCGTTCGGGATCGTGTTCGCCACCGCGATCACGCTGATTCTGGTGCCCGTGCTCTACCGGATCCTCGAGGACATCCTCGCCCTGCTCGGCATCCGTGCCGTGACCAGCCGGGAGCTGGCTGACGACGGGCCGAACCCCGAGCTCACACCCGCCGAGCAGGAGGCGTGAGCCCGGCTGACTGGAGGTCCACGCGCAGCAACGAAATCGAATGGGTTCGGGAGCGAAGCGGCAACAAATCGCCGCCCATAGCAAGGCAATGTCCAGGGGAACGGTCCGGTTGCGGTCTCGCGCTACCCCAACAACCCCTCGTACAGCTCGTTGAGCTGCTTGCGGTAGGTGGTGATCCGCGCGGTCTTCTCCTTCAATGCGGCAAACGGCTGCATGGTGGTGAGGGCACGCCGTACTCCGATGATCGCCGCCGCATCGTCCTGGATCTCCGCCTTGAGGGCCTCGAACAGGGCAGCGACGGTTGTCACCGAAGGACGACGGAGCACAGCCTCGGCGATATGGGTCACCCACGCGGTGCTCTCGGCCAGCGTCTCGGCAATCGCCAGCTGCATCGGCTCGTCAACCGGCCAACGCTGCATCACGGTGTTGATCCGCTGCTCCCGCGGCGCGGCCTCCTCCAGCTCGCGCGCCAACACGTCCGCCACCTGCAGGACCGAGGCTGGTCGCGTCTCCTGGACCCGCTTGCGTGCCCACGTCCGGAGCTGATCTGACATCCCCTCATCCAGAAGCACCCACGCCCGGTTCACCCAGCGCATCAGCATCGGATCGCTCCATGCCCGCTGGATGAGCGCCAGAAAACCGTCATCCACGCGGTCGATCAGCCGCCACCGGTGCCGACTTCCAAAGCGATCCGAGGTGTCGACCGCTTGAGCGAGCAGATGCCGGTACCAACCAGCGATGGAGGCCAGGTCCGCCTCGAGGTTGCTCGCGGCCTCTTCCAGACGCTCTCGGTAGGTATCATGAGCCTTGCGATGGGCGGCCTCCGCAGTCGAGTCCGCCTTCTCCACGAGCTCGGTCACGATGGCGTCGATCACCCGGATCTTCTTGCGTCCGAACAGGCTCAGCTTCCATCGTTGGCGCTGCTTGCTCAGAAACTGGATGTACTCGTGGGCCGTCGCGACCGCGTGCAGCTGCGAGCGCAGCTCGGTCATGAAGTCCGTATGGCCATCGAACGTCGGCAACGACCCGCCGGCGTTCTGAGCCTGGGTGACGATCCCCTGCACGATGCTGCGCCAGCTGGCGGCGGCAACTCGCTCGCACGCCGCGTTCACCTCGCGGTGCTCGGCCCGCAGCCGTGCCATCGCGCGCGCCAGATGGTTGGGAATCTCACCACCGGCGGCCAGCACCACATCCACCCTCTCGCCGTACGACGAGAACTGCGCCAGGCGGGCCTCGAGACGCTCCTTCTCGGCGAACATGGAGAACATCTCGAGGGTTGTGAGCGGATCATCTTCTGCAGAGCCTACCGGCACGTCGATGGCGGCGATGGAACCCATACCCTACGCTCCTCCTCACTTTCAGTGAACACACCGTCGCTCGGTGAAGGCCGGTCGGGAGCTCGCTCGATGGTAGCTGGCCAGGAGGGGAATCGCGACCAGCCGTGGCTGCAGTGTAGCGTGATCGCGCAGCGGAGCCAAGACGGCGCCATCGAGGCGTCACACGTTACCGGCGTGCCCGCCAGCGGGAGCGATCCCGGTTCCTGCCGAGGTAGGCACGCACCAGGTTGCGGCGAGAGAAGTGTCCCAGGGTCAGTGCCTCGATCCACATCGGACCGCCGCACAAGGTGCGGGCTATCCGGCTCGTTGACCACCCGGACTCGGCCAGCTCGAGGACCCGGCGGCCGAGCCCCTCCAGATGCTCGATCTTGTCACCGAACGCGCGATCGGGATCGGTTCGCACGCGCGCTGCGCCCGGGAACAGGGTCCGGAGTGGCAGAGCACTGACGCGCCGCAAGGACTCGAGGATCTGCCAGATGTCGTAGCCGGCGCGCAGCGCTCGATCGCGTCCTCCAACGTACAGGTCGCCAGTGAACAGCCAGCCGCGCTCCGGCTCGTACAGGCACAGATGGTCGCGCGCATGCCCCGGCGTATGGAGCACCCGGAAGCGGTAGCTCGGGGTCGAAATCTCATCCCCCTCCACTACCGGGTCGGCGTGCGACGGCTCGGGCCAACCCCACATCAGACGCCGGTACGGGTGCAGCGGCTGCAGTCCTCGGGGACTCGCGAGAAACGGAACCGCCCCGGGATGGGCCAGGATCTCGACGCCCCGCTCACGCTGCAACGGGCCGTTGCCACCGAAGTGATCCTCGTGGCTGTGCGTCGTCAGAATCCGTTCGAGCCGACGCGGTTCCAGAGCCTGTACGAGCTCCTCAGCTGCGTGCGGACAGCCGGAGTCGATGAGCAGGCCGTCCACCAGGTAGCACGTTGTCCAGTACCGCCCCCGACCCGCCAGAGTCCGGGCCAGGTCGAACCGTACGACCTCGCCGTCCGCGTACCGGCTCTCGCGTAATGCCATGCCGCGGCAATCGTAGCACCACGATCAACCCCTTCCGGTCACTCATTTGAGCCGCCGTGCAGATCGGACTATACTCGGCTGCAGCACGTGCCTACGAGACTTCAGACCATCCAGGAGGACCTGATGCGCACCATACGTTGGATCCACTGTGCCGCCGTGCTGCTGCTTGCAACAGCAGTGACGTTTCCTGTGATCGCTCAGCAGCCCGCGACATCGGCGGAGCCGTCCACGGCAGAGGAGGCCGCGCCGAAGGCTCCTGCGCAGATGGCGCTCGAGGCCGTCCACGGCCAGGATGGCGAAGGCCGCGACGGACCGATGGGCAAGCTCAGCCTGCGTCTGTCCCGCCTCTACTACGGCGTCGAACCGGTGGAGCGCACGGGGGTTGCCTTCTCCGAAGACCCGAGCATCCTCCAGGTGCAATCCGGGCGGGTCGCGGTCACCGCAGTCGCAAGCGGCGATGTCGCAACGGCACTCCCGGCGCTGCGCGGTGCGGGCATGGAGATTACAGCCACAGCCACCCCACAGATCGCCGGCTGGATCCCGATCACAAACCTCCCGGATCTCGCCGCGCTGGAAGAGGTTGCGATTGTGAACCCTTCGTTCCCATCGGTGTCGCGGGTTGGTGACACCACCACGCAGGGGGACGAGGCGCAAAAGTCGGACGAGGCTCGGACCAACTACGGCGTCGATGGGACCGGTGCTGCAGTCGGGGTCATCTCCGACAGCTACGACACGAGCACAACTGCTTCTGGCAGCGCCGCGGACGACATCGCCAGCGGCGATCTGCCAGCCGGTGGGGTGACGGTACTCGACGATGGTGACACCACTGACATCGACGAGGGCCGGGCCATGCTTCAGATCGTCCACGATGTGGCGCCAGGAGCCGATCTGCTCTTCCACACCGCCGGGGCAAGCGAGGCAGACTTCGCCAGCGCGATCTCGGACCTCGACGCCGCCGGCTCCGACGTCATCGTGGACGACATCATCTTCTTGGCCGAGCCGATGTTCATGGACGGGGTTGTCGCCCAGGCCGTCGACTCCGCCTTCGCCAACGGCAAGGCGTACTTTTCGTCGGCTGGCAACAACGGAACGGACTCCTGGGAAGACACGTACTCTAGCTCCGGTGTCGCCGGCGAGAACGGAGGAACACTCCACGACTTCGGAGCTGGTGACACCTGCCAGACGGTAACGATTTCCGGAGGGGGGGCCACCACGCGGTTCGTGCTGCAGTGGGACCAGCCGTTCGAGTCCGTATGCGGGGCGTCGTGCAGTGGCGCTTCAAGTGAGCTTCAGGTCAACTTCTACGCCGACACAGCCTGCTCAACTTTTCTCTTTGCATCCCCTGACTCCAACACCGGCGGTGATGCTGTGGACATCCTCGGCATCACCAACGGTGGGGGCACGAGCCAGGCCGGTATCGCCATCGAGCACATCAGCGGCCCCACCGACCTCGACCTCAAGGTCGTCGTCTTCGACGGCGGCGGATCCTTCTCCTATGATGAGCACACAACCAACAGCCCGACCCTGTACGGCCACGCCAACGCCGCAGGCGCCGAGGCCGTGGGAGCGGCCGCCTTCTTCCAGACCCCTGAGTTCGGTCAGACACCACCGTTGCTGGAGTCGTTCTCCTCACCAGGTGGCGTGCCGATTCTGTTCGACATCACCGGCTCGGCGCTCCCATCGCCAGACGTCCGGGAGAAGCCCGAGATTGTCGGTCCAGATGGAGGCAATAACACGTTCTTCGGTAGCGACCTGCCGGATCCAGGCTTCTCGGATCCGGACACCTTCCCCAACTTCTTCGGCACCTCGGCGTCCGCGCCGCACGTGGCGGGAATCGCCGCACTGATGATCGATCGCGAGGACACGGCGCGCGCTCCTGGTGAGAGCCGGGCGCTGACGCCGAGCACCATCTACTCGGACCTCGAAAGCACCGCCATCGACATGGATGTAGCAGGGTTCGATTTCAACACGGGCTATGGCCTCGTCGATGCCAACGCTGCAGTGGGAACCACCGTGCCTGTCGAGCTGCTCTCGTTCGAGATCCGGTAGCCAGACCTCCGCTGCGCTCTCACCTCAGCCCCTTCCCGCTCGGGAAGGGGCTGTTTCTTCGTGCTGTCAGTCGGGCTCCTGCCCGCCCGCGTTCGACTCCACTGGAGAGGCCGTGGCGTTGCCCCGGAACCGGTCCCACTGGATCTTCTCCCACAGCGCTTCCATCGCTGCGTGCCGGTACATGTCGGAGAGCGTGGGGTAGTTGTACAGGGTCTCCGCGATGTCGGTGGCGGTGGCGCCGGAGCGCAGGAACGCGACCCCGGTGTGGATCAGCTCGCTCGCCTGCCCGCCGACGATGTGGGCGCCCACGAGCCGCATGGATCCGACCTCGAACAGCAGCTTCATCATGCCGCCGCGGTCGCCGATGATCTGACCGCGCGGATTGAGGCCGTACTGCGCCCTGCCCACCACGTACGCTACTCCAGACTCACGGAGCGTCTCCTCGGTCTCGCCGATGTAGCTCACCTCGGGGATCGCGTAGATGGCGAACGGCAGCACCTCCGTCCCACCGATCGGACCGCGGAGGTCGAATGCATGGCGGATGGCCTGCCGCCCCTGCTCCATGGAGGTAGACGCCAGGGCCGGGTAGCCGATGATATCGCCGACCGCGTAGATGTGCGGATGGCTGGTCTGGTAGAACTCGTTCACAGCGAGTAGGCCGCGGCTGTTCGGCTCGATCCCGATCTCATCCAGCCCGAGGTCGAAGCTATTGCCGTCACGACCGACACAGTACAGCGCAACGTCCGCTTCGAGAGTGTTGCCGTTCACCGTGGTGCACCGCACCCGTGGCCGGCCGTCGCCGAGTCGCTCTATGGTCTCGTGCCGGTCGGCGTGGATGATCGCGATCCCGAGCTCGGTCAGCTCCCGCTCGAGGCGCTCCGCGATCTCGCGGTCCAGGTACGGCAACAGACGATCACGTGTATCGAGCAGCGTCACATCGATCCCGAGGGCCGCGAAGATCGCCGCGTACTCGGTCCCGATCACACCCGCGCCAAGCACCAGCATCGACCGCGGCATCCGCGGCAGCTTGAGGATCGTCACCGAGTCGAACACGGTCTCTGCGTCGAAGGGAACCTCGGGCGGACGGCTCGGCGAGGTTCCCGTGGCAATGATGATCACCTGTCCGGAGAGCACCATGCGCGTCTGGCCGTGACGCCCGACCACTGCGACGCGGTGGGGGTCGACAAACCTGCCGCGCCCCTTGAACACGTCGACCTTGTACCGACCCAGGGCCTTGTTGACGAACTCCAGCTCCCGCTGGACCACCTGCTGCTCGCGCCACATGAAGTCCTGGACGGTGATCTCGTCCGCGATCTCGGTCTTGATGCCGTGCAGCTTGAGACGCGTCAAGGAGTAGACGAACAGCGCGCTTTCGCGCAGCGTCTTCGACGGGATCGTGCCCCAGTTGATCCGGGTACCGCCCACCACGTTCTCCTTCTCGATCACCGCGACCTTCTTCCCCGCACGCGCCGCATGGATCGCCGCCCGCTCGCCCGCCGGGCCACACCCGATCACCACCACGTCGTACTCCACCGCCATGAGCCCTCCAGATGTCCGATCACATCGGCTTGCAGCGTATCACCGTAACAAAACCGCGATACCACGCGTACCGTGGATAATGCACCGATGGTGATGAGGATTCTCCGGGTATGAACACGTCCCAGCCGCCGATCATCCGGTCTCGGCCATGGCTGATCGCCTCGATCTCCCTGGCCGGCACGATCTTCGCCACCTTGGAGGTCGCGCCGAAGGTCTGGGAGTGGCTCCAACCGATGGCTGCCGGCCACATGCCGGAGCTGGCGGTCATGCTGGCGGGCTGTGTGTGCGCAGCGTTGGTCGTAGCCGCCTGGACGAACGGTCCTGCCGAGCAACGTGCTCGGCGTGTCCTGCTCCTCATGCTCGTCTTCGCCGGTGCCGGTCTCGCTCTGACGACAGTGCTCGCGGGCACCACGATGGCCGCCAAGGTCCATCTCGTTCAGTACGGTGCATTGACGTGGTGGGTTCTGAATGCCGTGCGTTTCGACCGGCGCCCGGTGGCAGCTGCGATCGGTATCGTGCTGGCGGTCAGCGCGCTTGATGAAGGCGTACAGTACGTCCTGCCCAGCCGCTACTTCGATGTCCGCGATATCCTGGGCAACTGGTGGGCGACCGGGCTCGGTGCACTCGCGTGGTTCGCGGCGTCTCGGGTCAGCCCCCTGTCGCAGGAGCGGAAAGGCACAACGTGGCCAGAGTAGTGAGCACAGCATTCGCCGTCGCGATACTCGCAGCGTCTGTCATGGTCGTCGCTGTCGGCTGCCAGCGGGTGTTGCCGCCGGCCGTGGGAGCCAATGTCGTCCTGCTGTCGGTGGACTCACTGCGCTGCGACCGGCTCCGCCCATGGAGCAATGACGGCCCCGCGATGCCACACTTCGAGGCACTGCAAGCCCGCGGCACAGTCCTCAGCAACGCATGGGCCGTAGCGCCATGGACAGCGCCCTCGATGGTCTCGGTGATGACGGGTCTCTATCCGCCATCGCACGGCATCGTGGTGCGTGATGACACGACCTCCCCCCAGATCCCCACGTTCATGCGGCTGGCCGCGGACGCTGGGTATCGCCTCGGCAACCTGACCTTCTTCTCCGAGATCTCCTACTTCCGCAACCTCGGTCTCCCTCCGGCCGAGCCGGGCCTGCAGCACAGCCGTGAGGGCGAGGCGCTCGCTCGCTTCCTCGACCGGGGAGACGGCGATGCACCCTTCGCCGTCTGGGTGCACCTTCTCGAGCCCCACCTACCGTACGGCGCTTCGGGCTACCGAGCACGGAAGGTGACCATCCCCGGGTCCAGCGGCTTGGAGCTCAGCCAGCTCCGCGCCGAGGTGCCAGTGGGGTCGGCAGAGTTTGCCGCCGGCGACCGTCAGCACCTGCTCGATCTGTACGATCACGATCTCGAGCTGCTCGATACGTCGATCGGCCAGATCCTCGACGTCTTGAGGACCCGCGATCTCCTGGAGGAGACCATCATCGTTCTCGTGGGCGACCACGGTGAGGAGCTTCTCGACCACGGCTGGGTCGGCCACGCCTCCACTGCGATCCACGCCAAGCTGATTCCCGAGATTCTGCACGTTCCGATGGTGCTCGCAGGACCGGGGCTCCCCGCCGGTATCGTCAGTGACGGCCTCACCCAGCAGGTCGATCTCCTGCCGACGCTCTGCCGGGTGCTGCAGCTACCGACGCCGGAACGGCTCGACGGCGCCCGACTCCACCTGTACGCCGACGACGTCCGCTCCAAGCGGCGGTTGCTGTTCTTCGACAGCTCCGCAGGGGGCAACCTGACGCCCAGCAATCGACGGCACGAACGCCTCCAGGCCGTCAGCGACGCCACGTGCCTCCTCCAGCATCACACTGGTCTGGCCAGCGGCGTCACGGTGGAGCACCGCGAGCTGGTGCCAGGAGCATGCACGCCGCAGCGCCTCGCCCAGCTCGAGCGCGAGCTGGCTCGCTGGCAGCAGGACCAGGCCTCTCAGCGAATGGCGATGCTCACCGATGGTGGTGTGGAGATGCCCGACGCAGAAGCGGTCGAGACGATGCCGGCAACGGTCGACGTTCTCGAACCAGCGGGCGACGCCGCGCTGGAGTGGAGCAGCTCAGGTGGCCAGATCACTCTGGAGTGGGCTCTGCCGGAGAAGCTCGAGCAGCCGCCCACCGTGTGGATCGAGTACTCGACGGGAGGTGGTCTTGCAGCGCTCGACGGTGTGTTCCAGAGCACCGGCACGCAGATCGTGTTTGGACCGTTTCCCCAGGGGTTCTGGAACGACGTCGCCGGTCACTCCCCGTTCCGCTTCCGCGTCATCGCACCGTCCGTTCCCGCTCGCTCCGAGTGGACCGCGTTCGAGGTGAGACCCACGCCATGAGCCACCGATGCACGGCAGCCCTGCTGGTTTCCTGTGTCATCCTGCTCCAGGGCTGGACGACCGCGCGGGCCCAACCTCCGTCCCAGCGACCGCTGCAGACCACTCTGGCGCAGATCGGTCTGCTCCCTTCGCAGCTCGGAGTGGAAACCGGCACCGACTGGCTCGGATGGATCGATCCTCGGACCGTACCGTTCACCCCACCCCACCTCGCGGCAACGCTCAACGATCCGACGATCGCAGTCCAGCTCGCGGGCAACGCCCTGACCGTAGCCGGCAGCGCGGCCAGGGCTCAGAGCCACCAGACACGGGTGCGCAGCGTGATCACGGCCCTCGCTTTGCAGCCACGGCGGCCCGGTTTCCGCGGTCTTCCGATCGGGATCGAGGCAGTCGACCACCCCGGGGCCGTGACCAGCGCCCTGCTTCGCCTCCGCTCGCCTCCTGTGACCACGCGTCCAGCTCGCACCGATGTACCCAACAACCACACGCTGCTCCCTCCCGGAGCCGAGGAGCTCAGCGTTCCGGAGAGCCTCCGGGGGCCACTGGCACGACTGCTGAACGCGCTGGTCGTCGCGACCCGCGAGGTTGACGCGTCGTGGGCCCGGCTCGATGCGGCGACCCTCGCCACCGCCGTCGCCTCCGGCGCGGTCGCCAAGCAGCTCGCCGGCGGCACGACCTGGTGGCCGGCGCTGGACGAAGCGGCCCGAATCGGTGATCCGGTTGCACGAGACGCTGCGCTGCTACGGCTCGCGGAGACCGTCGCAGCCACGCTCCCGGAGCTTCACGCTGCGGCAACCTCAGCGGACGTCGCAGAGGTGGCGTGGGAGGTGTCCACGCCGGTCGGCCGCGTGGTGATCACCGGAACAGGCTCCGACCGTCATCGGTGCCGCAGCGACTGCCTGCTCGTCATCGATCTGGGCGGGGATGACCTGTGGGAAGGCAGCGCCGGTGGCGCCGTCGCCCCGACGAACCCGGTTGCTGTGGCGATCGACCTCGCCGGCGACGACCGCTACCAGCAGACCGGCGAGCCGGTAGCCCAGGGAGCAGGGCTCGGCGGCGTCGGGCTGCTGGTCGACGCGATGGGCAACGACACCTATGAGGCCATGCGCCGAGCACAGGGCGCCGGCGTCCTCGGCGCCGGACTGCTCTGGGACCTGGCCGGCAACGACAGCTTCGCTGCCGACGGCACAGCGCAGGGAGCTGCTGTACTCGGCACGGGCGTCCTGCTCGACGAAGATGGCGACGACCGTTACCACGTGCACGGCGAGGGACAAGGGTTCGCCGGACCCGATGGCGGCGGTGTGCTCGTGGATCTCGGTGGTGACGACACCTACATCGCGGTCCGAGCACCTTCCGGCGGTCGCGCTGATCCCCACTCTCACGGCGAGGTCGCCGCCAACAACGCCCAGGGCGCTGCTGTCGGCCGACGCGGCGACCTCAGCGACGGCCATCTGTGGGCCGGTGGCGTGGGGCTCCTGGTGGACTCCGAGGGCAACGACCGCTACTCCGCTGGCAACTTCGCTCAAGGATCCGGCTACTGGCTCGGTACCGGCATGCTCCTCGACGGCGGAGGCGATGATCTGTACGAGTCGGTGTACTTCAGCCAGGGTGCTGCGTCTCACTTTGCCGTCGGCCTGCTCCTCGACGCCGCTGGCAACGATACCCACTGGCTGGAACGCGAGGCCGGCGCGTCGCTGGGCTATGCGTGGGACGGAGCGGTCGGAGTGCTCGTGGACGCAGACGGAAGCGATACGTACTCGCTCGCCGGCGCTGGCATGGGCTGCGCCGAGCGACGCTCCAGCGCATTGTTCATCGAGCTGAACGGCTGCGACAGCTACCTGCTCGGCC
>CAZEJK010000083.1:15576-21498 GCA_964512045.1 uncultured Thermoanaerobaculia bacterium | reverse complement strand
CCCGGCCCGCGAGACGCGGGCCGCCACAACCAGAGCGCAGCGATCGTCGATTGTGAAAGCCTGCGTCTCGCAGGCTGGGGGCACGGGTGGAGGTGATCTCCAAAGCACGCAGCTGAGCACACCTGGTGTCGTCGCGGATTGCCATTGAGCTTTCAGTGGCCAACCCGGCCCCCGGCGATAATGCCTCGCTTGTTCGAAGAAGCGCAGGTCTTCAGTCGCTACGAAGGAAGACCCTCGTCCTCACTCTCGCGGGCCTCGAGTCGGCCGATGACGCTCTCGGTCCGCCACACGGCGGCGGCACGGTCGCGGATCGCTGGAGCGTGCTCGCCCACCGCGTCCGTATCGAACCGATCGAGCACGAACCGGGCCGCCTCCACCGGCGTGACCATCGCCCACACCTCCTCCTCCAGCTCATCGAACGCCTGCTCCACGGCTTCGGCGGAGAACGTCTCCGGCTCCGCAGCGGGATCGAGGAACCGGTTTGGCTGACGACCCGGCGGGATCGACTCGATGCGCCACCGGCGCTCCTGGCGCAGGCGGGGTGGCTCGCTGTCCGGCGACCAGTCGAGTACGCTGCGAGCAGCGTCCATGGCCGACTCCAGCTCGTCACGCGTCCAGTTTGCCCAGCGCAGGCTCGCCGTCAGCAGCACGTCGCTGTCGTCCATCTCGACGCTGCTCGCGTCCTCGGTCAGCATCAGCGCCATGGCGATGACCGCCAGCTGCTGCGGCGTGCGCTCGGCCGCGGCCCCGGATGCGACCAGGTCCCGCGCCAGCAGCTCCATCGACCAGCCCAGCGCCTCGTGGGCGCTCATGAGTGTCGCCAGATCGTCGACCGCCTCCTCGTACGGTTCCGGGAACGGTTCCGCCTCCACCATCAGCTGTCGCTGGCGCGACAGCGCCGTTCGCGTCTCGAGCACCGCGTGGGTCTCCAACGCCTCCACCAGCGCCTGCACCAGCCGCTCGGCGTCCAGGCCCGCGTCCACCAGCTGCGCCACCGCCTCGAGGACCTCGCTCACCTCGGACGTCCAGTCCATCGGCTCCGTCACCCGATCCAGGTGGAGCACCAGCAGATCCACCAGTAGCGCCTCGTCGCCGATCTGATCCGCATCGCCGATCAGATCGGGGGCCAGTCGGTCGTGGACCGACCACGCCAACCAGTCGACACCGAGGTCCACCAGCAGCGACGCGATCTCCAGGAGCGCGGCGGCGCGCCACTTCGGCGGCCACGATGCGATCTCCTCCACCGGCGCCGCCACCGAGGAGACCACCGACTCCAGCTCATCGTCGCTGACCTCCTCCTCATCGTCGACCCGCGCCTCGTAGCGCAGCACTGCGCCAACGCCTTCGATGAGGGCGGCCACCTCCGGCAGTGGAGGCTCGTCTCCGTGCGAGGTCACCTGGCCCGACGACGCGGCCTCCTCGAGGCGGTCTGCAGCATCCTCGATATACCGCACGGCGGCGGCGTACGTCTCCTCGTTTATCTGAGCGCTGTCGTTCGGCATGGCAGCTCCCTTCGTGGTGCGATCGTACTCTGGCACGAGCTTCGGGTCGACCCGGCGAGGCCCTACTGCGGCCGTGGACCGCGAGCACGGACATGCTCCGACGGCGCTGGTCCCACTCCACGCAGGCTGCACCGGCCCCGGCTGCCGGTCATCGATGGGCGCTGTGGTCACACACCGATGCGCGCATCGCGGAGGAGGCTCCGCGCGAGCGCAATCGCAGGCTGCCCCTTGACAACGAGCGAGACGGGGATTATAACTAACTTGTCGGTTTAACCGACTGGTTAGTTTAACCCGGAGGAAGTCATGACCGGTTCTGAACCCGCAGCGCACCCACGCGACGCGATCCTCGACGCCGCCTCGTCCGTGTTCGCCGAGACCGGCTTTGCCGGCGCCCGGGTGGACGAGATCGCGCGTCGCGCCGGCGTCAACAAGGCGATGCTCTACTACCACGTGGGTGACAAGGCCGTGCTCTACCACGCCGTGCTGGAGCGCAACTTCTCGCGCGTCAACTCAGTGCTCTCCAGCGTCGTGGAGCAGGCGAAGACACCGACAGACCAGCTCAACGCGCTGATCGCCGGGCTAGCTGGTCTGGTCGGGCAGTACCCGGAGCACCCGCGGATCGTGCTCCGGGAGGTCGCCGCCGGAGCGCCCAACCTCCCGCTGGAGATCGTCCAGCAGATGCTCGGGATCGTCGCCACCGTGCGCTCGATCCTCGAGCGCGGCGTCGCCTCAGGTGAGTTCCGGCGTACGGACCCGGTGCTGACCCACCTGACGATCGTCGGCGCGGTGGTGTTCATGACCGCCATCACGCCGCTGCGCGAGCGGATCGCGACCCTCGACCCCACAGTGACCCTTCCCGAGATCTCCGATCTGCCGACGTTTCTCCCCGACCTCCTGCTCAACGGCATCGCCCAAGGAGACCGATGATGCATCCACAACCACGCTCGCTGTCGCTCTCTTCGTTCCCCCATGCGTTCCTCGCCATCGTGCTTGCCACGATCGGTACGGCATCGTGCGCCAACGGTCCAACGAACGGCACGATCCGCGCCTCCGGCCACATCGAGGCCACCGAGGTCCGGATTGCGGCCACCGTCGGCGGGCGGCTGCTGACCGCGCCCCTGGACGAAGGTGACCGGGTCTCGGCCGGCGCGGTGGTCGCCACTCTGGACACCACCGAGCGCGAGCACCTGCTCGCCCGCTCCCGGGCGGAGCGCGACGCCGCCGACGCACAGCTCGACCTTCTCCTGTCCGGCACGCGCGCCGAGGACCTGCGCCGCGCCGAGGAGCAGCTGGCCCAGGCGCGCGCCGAACGCGACGCCGCCGAGCGCGATCTGGAGCGGCTCAACGGTCTCGCCGAACGCGGCACGGCCACGACCAAGGCCCGCGATGACGCCGGCACCCGGCTCGAGGTCGCCCGCCGAGCTGTGGCCGCGGCCCAGGCGGAGCTCGACAAGCTGGTCGCCGGACCGCGCCGGGAGGAGATCGCCGCAGCCCGAGCCCGACGCGCCGCTGCGGCGGCTCAGGTCGCGCAGCTGGAGTACCAGATCAGCGAGGGGACCGTGGTCGCGCCCACCGACGGGGTCCTCACGCACCGGGTCGCCGAGCCGGGCGAGGTGCTCGGTCCGGGAGCCCCGATCGCCATCCTCACCGACCTGGCCCGGCCGTGGCTCAATGTCTGGATCGACGAGCCGAACCTGTCTCGGATCGCCCTCGGCGACATCGTCGAGGTGCGGGTGGACGGCCAGGACGAGCCGTTCGACGGTACCGTCACGTTCGTCTCCGAGGTCGCCGAGTTCACCCCGAAGAACGTGCAGACCCCTTCAGAGCGCGCCTCGCTGGTGTTTCGCGTCGAGATCGGGCTCGACAACAGCAGTGGCATCTTCAAGCCGGGGATGCCGGCGGACGCCGTGCTCGGCGCCCTCGATCGCCCGGAGGATCCGTCGTGAGCTCGGAGGACACGCACACCACTGTCTTTACGGCACGCGGTCTCACGGTATCGTACGGCGCCGACTCTCCTGCGGTCGACGGGATCGACCTGGACGTGCACCGCGGCGAGGTGGTCGGGCTGATCGGTCCCGATGGCGCCGGCAAGACCTCGACCCTGCGGGTGCTCGCCGGCCTCCACCGTGCCAGTGGCGGGGAGGTCACGGCGTTCGGCGCGCCCGTCTGGGCATCACGCCGCCAGCTCCACCACCGCGTCGGCTACCTGGCACAACGGTTCGCCCTCTACGGCGACCTGACGGTCGACGAGAACGTCCGCTTCTTCGGCGTGCTGTACGGCATCCGCGGCTGGCGACAGCGGCGCGATGCGCTGCTTCAGCGAGTCGGCCTCGCCGAGTTTCGCACCCGTCTCGCCGACCGCCTCTCTGGAGGGATGAAGCAAAAGCTCGCGCTGGCGTGCACCCTGATGCACGCACCGGAGGCGCTGGTGCTCGACGAGCCCACCACCGGCGTCGATCCCGTGACCCGACGCGAGCTGTGGCGTTTGCTCGGGGAGCTGGTGAGCGAGGGGCTGACGCTGGTCGTCGCCACTCCGTACCTGGACGAGGCCGAGCGCTGCCAGCGGGTGCTGCTGCTCCACCAGGGCCGGGTGCTCGCAAGCGGGACGCCGGCGTCTGTGCGGTCTCGGCTCCCGGGTCAGCTGATGGAGATCGAGGCCACGCCGCGGCGCGCCGCCTTGCAAGCGCTGCGCTCCTCCGATGACGTGGCCGAGGCGTCGGTGTTCGGCGCCCAGCTCCACGTTCGCTTCACCGGCGACGCCGACCTCGCCGACGTCCGCAGCCGGCTCCGCCAGACCCTGGAGGAGCAGGAGATCTCGATCGGAGCGATCCGTGAGATCTCGCCCACCCTCGAGGACGCCTTCCTCGCCTTCACCAGCTCCAGCACGACGCCGGATCCCTCCGGCGCGACCCCGCAGGAGGCCCCATGAACCCCCGGCCACTTCTCTCCACGGCGCTGCTGACAGCCGCCATCGCCACACCGTGCACGGCAGCCACCGCTGACCCGGTCCGACTCGATGCCCACACGGCAGCCGAACGGGCCGTGGCGTCCTCACCGCTGATCGAGGCGGCCGAGCACCGGATCGACGCGGCCGCCGCGGCCCTCGACACCGCCAAACGCCTGACCCGACCGGAGGTCGCGGTCACCGCCTCGCTCGAGCGCCACAGCTCCGTGCCCGAGCTCGAGGTGGCGCTCGGAGGTCCGGGCAGCCCGCCCAACGTGCTGTTTCCCGACATCCAGACCCGATCCCGCGCGGCGGTCGAGCTCGAGCAACCGATCTGGACCGGCGGCGCCATCGCATCGCGGCAGCACGCCGCTCGAGACAGCGTGCGCGCCGGTGAGCACGAGCGGGAGCGAACCGTCGCCTCGCTCCGCCTGGCCGGTCAGACCGCGTACTGGAACGCCGTCGCTGCCGCCGCCGGAGTCGAGGCGGCAACGGCACAGCTCGAACGCGCGAACCAACTGCTCCGAGACGCACAGGCGCTCCACGACGCCGGCATGGCGGTGCGCGCCGACCTCCTCGCTGCCGAGGCCCGAGTGCGCGCCGCCGAGGCGGCTGCAGTGGCAGCACGAACCGGCTGCGCCGAGGCGCTCGCCACCCTGCGCTCGCAGACCGGTCTCCCCCCGGGCACCCCGATCACCCTCGCAGATGCGGCCGCGCCCGCGATCCCTGCCACACCGGAACCGGTGTCCCGGCTGATCGAGACGGCTGTGACCCAGCGCAGTGAGCTGCAGGTGCTGGCCGCTCGCCGGGACGCCACCGCCGCCGAGCAGCAGCTCGAGGCCGCCGCACTCAAGCCGTCGCTCCACGCCATGGCACAGTGGCGGATCGCCCGCCCGAATCAGGCGATCATGCCGCTGCAGGACACGTTCAAGGACAGCTGGGCAGTAGGGGTCACGGCACGCTGGACCGTGTTCGACGGCGACCGTACCCGCTCCCGCGTGGCCACCGTGCGGGCCGAGGTCGCTGCACTCGAGGCCGAGCTCGCCGAGGTCGAGCGCCAGATCCGGCTGGAGGTCGAACGCGCCCACCTGCGGCTCGTCGGGGCCCTCGAGTCCGTCACCGCCAGCGAAGCGGCGCAGGCCGCGGCGGTCGCTCGGGTCGAGGCCGAGCGGGACCGGCTCAACGCCGGCATGGCCACGGTCTCCGACGTCCTCGAGGCCGACAGCGAGCTGGCCCTCGCCGAGCGGGAGGTCGTGGCGAGCCACGCCCGCGCCTGGCTTGCTGCGGCCGCCCTTGACCGGGCCGTGGGACGGTGACCGTGAGCGCCGGCTCCGATCCCGTTGTCACCGCCGTCGACCTGACGCGAGTGTTCGGTGCGTTCACCGCCGTCGACGCCGTGTCGTTCGAGGTCGCGCCGGGAGAGGTGTTCGGCTTCCTCGGCTCCAACGGAGCGGGCAAGACCACCACCATCCGGAT
>CAZEJK010000083.1:10129-15566 GCA_964512045.1 uncultured Thermoanaerobaculia bacterium | reverse complement strand
ATGCTCTGCGGGCTGCTCGCGCCGTCGGCCGGCTCGGCCTCCGTGGCCGGCTTCGACATCGCCACCGAGCCCCTGGAGGTCCAGCGGAGGATCGGCTACATGTCGCAGAGGTTCTCGCTGTACACCGATATCGCAGTCGAGGAGAACCTCCGGTTCTGGGCGAGTGCGTACGGGCTGTTCGGCGACCGCTACAGGCGCCGCCGCGACTGGGCGCTGGAGCTCACCGACCTCGGCCAACACCGCAAGGCACTGGTCCGGGATCTTCCCGGCGGGATCCGCCAGCGACTCGCACTGAGCTGTGCCCTGCTCCACGAGCCCCCGGTTGTGTTCCTCGACGAGCCCACCGGTGGCGTCGATCCACAGATGCGACGCCGGTTCTGGGATCTGATCGACGACCTCGCCGCCTCCGGCACCACCGTGTTCGTGACCACCCACTTCATGGACGAGGCCGAGCGCTGCCACCGGGTCGCACTGATGGACCGCGGCCGCCTGCTCGCGCTCGACACGATTCCGGGGCTGACCGGCCGGCTCGGCGAGGGCTCGGTGGTGGAGGTCACAGACGGCGATCCCGTTCGCATCGCCAGGCAGCTGGAGGGCGCCGAGGGCGTGCTCGACGCCGCGCTGTTCGGCGACCGCGTGCACGTGCTCGTCCCCGAGGGCTCCGCCCGCGAGACCGTCACCCGCGCGCTTGCCGACGCCGGTGTCACGAACCCGTCCATCACGGCGGTGCGACCCACTCTGGAGGACGTGTTCTTGCACACCATCCACCGCAACAGCGACCCGGGCGACAGACGAGGAGCTGCAGCATGATCCGCCGCCTGGTGGCAATCACCGTCAAGGAGCTCCTGCAGCTCGCGCGCGACTGGCGGACCGTCGCCACGCTGCTGGCGATGCCGATCGTCCTGCTCCTGATCTACGGTTTCGCGCTGTCGTTCGATGTGGAGCACATCCGGCTCGCCGTCGTCGACAGCGATCGCTCCAGCCGCTCCCGCGCGCTTGTCGACGAGCTCGTCGCCGGCGACACCTTCGAGCTCGTGGCCGTGCTGGACAGTGCGGACGAGGTCCAGCGACGTCTCGATACCGGCGCCGTCCAGGCCGGGCTGATCCTCCCGTCTGGGCTTGCCAGCGACGTGGCGGCGGATCGTCCAGTCGATGTTCAGCTGCTGCTGGACGGAGCCGACGCTCAGACCGCCTCGACGATCCTCTCCTACGTCCGACGGGCGGTCACCGGCGAGGGAATCCGATGGCGGCCGGACGCGGCCCGACGCACGACCGTGGCGCCGCTCGTGCTGTACAACCCCGAGCTCGAGTCCTCCATCTTTCTCGTCCCGGGCCTGCTCGCGTTCATCCTGATGATCACGTCGGTGATCGCCACCGCCCTGGCAGTGGTGCGCGAGAAGGAACGCGGCACGATGGAGTCGCTCCGAGCCACGCCGGTGGCGGCGTTCGAGCTGCTCATCGGCAAGACGCTGCCGTACCTCCTGGTGGCGTTCACCTCCGCGGTCGGCTCGCTCGTCCTGGCGTGGGGACTGTTCGGCGTCCCGGTCACGGGCTCGCTGCTCCACCTCGCCGGGATCACCCTGCTGTTCCTGATCGGCGGGCTCGCGTGGGGCGTGCTCATCTCGACCCTCGCCGACACTCAGCAGGTGGCGTTCATGATCGGCATCATCTCCGCCATGCTCCCCACTCTGCTCCTGTCCGGCTTCATCTTCCCGATCTCATCGATGCCCACCGCACTGCAGTGGATCAGCCACATCGTGCCCGCCCGCTACTTCATCGCCGCGCTGCGCGACATCCTCTTCAAGGGCACCGGGCCCGAGATGTGGTGGCCGCAGGTCGCGGGGTTGGTGGTGTACACCGTGATCGTCCAGACCATCGCCACGGTACGGACTCTGCGCAGCCTGTAGCAGAAGGAGAACGTCTCGATGCGCACCCTGCTCGCCGTCATCGTCAAGGAGCTCCACCAGCTCCGGCGCGACCCGAAGATCCTGCCGATCCTGTTCGTGGCGCCGGTCATCCAGCTCATCGTCCTCGGCTACGCCGCCACCACCGACGTCCAGCGCGTCGAGCTGGCGGTGCTCGATGCCGACCACACGCCCGCTAGCCGCGATCTGATCCTCCGGTTTGACGCCTCGCCGTACTTTCGGCATCTCGCCACGGTTTCCGACCAGAGCCAGCTCCACCAGCTCCTCGACGCCGGCGAGGCCCGGCTCGCCCTGTCGATCCCGGAGGGTTTCGCTGCCGCCCGAAAAGCAGGGGCCGCGTCCGAGGTCCAGGTGATCGCCGACGGCGCCAACGCCATGGTGGCCGGGCTCGCCCTGGGCTACGCCGAGGGTGTGGTCGCGTCGCTTCCTTCGCCCGCCGGCACGCCCCCACCGATCCTCGAGCTCCGGCCGAAGGTGCTGTACAACCCCGATCTGCTCAGCCGGATGTTCATGGTGCCGGGCGTCCTGGCGATGATCATCATGGTGATGACGATGGTGCTCAGCTCGATGGCCCTGGTGCGCGAGGGCGAGGTGGGCACCATGGAGCAGATTCTGGTCACTCCGCTGTCGCCGGTGACGATCATCTTCGGCAAGCTCGTCCCGTACGCTTTCGTCGGCATCGTCGAGATCTGCACCGCATTGCCGGTGGTGCTCCTCTGGTTCGACGTCCCACTCCGCGGACCGGCAGGGGTCCTGGCGCTGCTGACGGTACCGTTCATCCTCTGCACCCTCGGCCTCGGGCTGCTCGTCTCCACGCTGGCGCGCACCCAGCAGCAGGCGATGATGATCGCCACGTTGGTGTTCATGCTCCCCCAGATCTACCTGTCCGGGTTCATCTTCCCCATCCAGAACATGCCGCAGCTGTTCCAGTGGATCACCTACGCGATCCCGCTCCGCTACTACGTGACTGTGCTGCGCGGCGTGTTCCTCAAGGGCGTCGGGCTCGAGGTGCTCTGGCCGCAGGGCCTGGCGATGCTGGGGCTGGGGGTTCTGCTGCTCACCTTCGCTCGACTCCGCTTCCGACGCCAGCTCGGGTGACCCCTCGGGAATCGACAGGACCGGTGGTACAGTTCCGATAGCCGAATGCACAACGACATGCTCGTCCTCCGAACTCCCTTGGAGGCGAGAGACAGTCAGCGACAACCGGAGGAGGAGTACCGCCATGGACGCCCAGCAGATCATCACCACCATCAACGAGCTCGTCACCCAGTGGGGCCTCAAGGTCGTCGGCGCCATCGCCGTCCTGATCCTCGGTCGGATCATCGCCGGCATGATCCGGCGCTCCGTTCGCAAGCTCCTCGAGCGAGCCAAGATGGACAACACGCTGGTCCCGTTCGTGTCCAGCCTGGTCTACTACCTGGTCGTCGCGATCGTGGTCATCGCGGTGCTCGGCATCTTCGGCATCCCCACCGCCTCGCTGGTGGCCGTGCTCGGTGCTGCCGGTCTCGCCGTCGGTCTCGCCCTCCAGGGCACCCTGTCCAACTTCGCCGCCGGCGTCATGCTGCTGATCTTCCGGCCGTTCAAGGTCGGCGACTACGTGGAGGCCGGCGGTACCGCCGGCTCCGTCGAGGAGATCGCCATCTTCTCCACCACCATGACCAGCCCGGACAACGTCAAGATCGTGGTCCCGAACTCGCAGGTGTACGGCTCGATCATCAAGAACTACACCGGCAACGACACCCGGCGGCTCGATCTGGTGATGGGGATTGCTTACAACGACGACATCGGTGTGGCACTCGACACGATCACCAGAGTGGTAACCGCCCACCCGAACGTTCTCGCCGCCCCCGAGCCGCAGATCGCGGTCTCCGAGCTGGGCGACTCGTCGGTCAACATCATCGCTCGTCCGTGGGTGGCCACGTCGGACTACTGGCCCACTCGCTTCGAGCTGACCCGGTCGCTCAAGGAAGCTCTCGAGGACGCCGGCTGCTCGATCCCGTTCCCGCAGCGCGATGTGCACATGTACCAGCATGGGGATGCGGCGTAGCGCCGAGCTCCCAGTGCTGCGTCCTGAGCTGTGAGCTCCCTCGGCCATCAGCGGAATGTGACCAGGAGCCGTGGCGCCGTTGCAGGACCCGTCCAGTTCGAATATCCTGGAGGCTCATCGAGCTGAGGGAGCTGCTCAGACATGGGTCACTACATCCTGCAGTGTCAGGACCGAGCTCGCCGGAGCACTTCCGACACGATCCGAAGACTCCTCGAGCCCTTGGCCGAGGGCAGGTGGTGGCGTAGCGTCGGAGCCGGCGCCATCGTGCTGCTACTCATCGAAGGTACTCTCTTCGCCGGCCGTATCGCTCCCGCAACCCTGACCAACGCAACCCAGGCGGTGGTCCTGATCCGCGTCCAGCGGGTGTACATGGGGACACATCTGCCGACGAGCGGCACAGGGTTCTTCGTCCACTCGGACGGATACATCCTGACCAACTGGCACGTCATCGCCGAGCAGATCCAGGCGCCGATCTTCGGGCAATGGCGAGAGGCCAACACCACGATCATCGACATCGAGGTCGTCGTGAACTCCGGCATGCCTGACGAGATCACCTTGCCGACGAAGGTCGTGAGCCGAGACCGTGACTCCGATCTCGCGCTGCTGAAGGTCTCGCACAACCCCGAGTCCTTCATCTCGCTGGAGAAGCTCGGAACACCCGAGCTGACGCAGCAGATGTGGTTCGTCGGGTTCCCGTTCGGCGACGCACTCACTGTGGAACGAACCGTCGAAGGTGCGAGCCCGGAGGCCTCGGTGTCGATCGGACATGTCTCCTCCCTCCGTCACGACGACAACGGAGCGCTCCGCACCCTGCAGACCGACGCCGCCCTCAACCCCGGAAACTCCGGCGGGCCGGCGCTCGACGAGAACGGCCGCCTGCTGGGCGTTGCCCGCGCCAGGATCAGCGGCGCCGACGGGGTGGGCTTCATCATCGCACCGGCGGTGCTGCGACAGTTCACCGTGCGCAACGGAGTTCGCCTCCGCTTCAAGCCCACCGTGGTCTACTTCCCACCCCAGCCGATCGTTGTGACCGCACAGCCGCTGCTCGTCAACCTCGACGGGGCCAGGTTGACGGCTCGGCTGGAAGGAGCCGACGTGCCCACCGTCGAGACATCCTTCGCTCCGGCCGCAGACGGCACCTACCAGGCCACCCTCGACGTCCCTGAGCCGATCGCGAACGCACAGCCGGCCGAGAGCTACTCCGTCACCGTGACCAGCCACGGCACGACGGCGGACGCCAGCTTCGCCAGGAGGTTCCGACTCGATCCAGTGCGCCTCGGTGAGGTGGCGACGCTCGAGTCCGACCGCGACCCCACCGCGATGATGGCCGACCGAAAGATCCTCGCGGACGACGCCAGCCTCTCGGACTACGCTGCGAGTCGATCGGGCAAGCAGCAGCTCGGGGATATCGCTGGCAACGTCTCGCTACGGAAAGACGCGAACAGCTCGGTGACCATCGACAACA
>CAZEJK010000083.1:0-10029 GCA_964512045.1 uncultured Thermoanaerobaculia bacterium | reverse complement strand
CAGAACGTGTGCCGATGCTACGGCACTGTCTGGTACTACTGCTCGCGCGCGCCGTGCGCCGATCCCATGACCGTCGACGAGATCATCGGCGAGAGCAACTGAACCCCACCTAAGCTGAGCGGTTGCGCGGTGATCGCGCCGCCTACTCGTTGAAGCGCTTCCAGCCGCTGCGGTAGAGGGTGTCGAGAACCGGGTTGCCGAGACGGTTTATCGGCACGTCCTCCGGACGTTGCATGTCCAGCCCGAATGCGTCCATGCCATGGAGAACATCGGCGGTCAGGAACCGCGTCGGCACCGACGGTGCCAGTGCATCCCACTGCACGGCCCAACGGCTGGCGAGCACGAACCCCCACTCGCCGAACGACGGCACGTTCACGTGATACGGCACCGTCTCGAGCGGCCCTGCCGGATGGTCCTCGGCCACGGCTGCCTCGATCGACGCAACGATGCACCAGAACGCCTGTCGGGCGTAAAACGGTGACGTGGCGTGGGTGACCAGCACCCCACCGGCAGCCAGCCGGTGGGCCGCCAGCGCGTAGAACGCGTCGGAGTACAGCTTGCCGAGTGCTGCGCTGCTCGGATCCGGCAGGTCGGCGATGATGACGTCGTACAGCTCCCGGTCCTCAGACAGGAACCGCATCGCGTCCGTCGTGACCACGCGCACCCTCGGGTCGTCGAGCGCCCCCCCGTTCAGCGCCACCAGCTCCGGGCGCTCACGGCCGAGACGCGTCATCACTGGGTCGATATCGACCAGGGTCACCGTCTCCACGGGGTACTTGAGCACCTCGCGCACCGCCATGCCGTCGCCGCCGCCGAGCACCAGCACTGACCGGGGCCGGGGGCACGCCTCCATCGCCGGGATGACCAGCGGCTCGTGGTAGCGGGCCTCGTCCACGGAGCTGAACTGCAGATGGCCGTTCAGATACAGCCGAACATCGTCCCGCCAGCGGGTGATGACGATCCGCTGGTAGCGGGTATCGGTGGCGTAGATGATGGCGTCGTCGTACAGCAGGTCCTCGAGGAAGGTGACCACCCTGCTCGAGGTGCCGAACAGCGCGAAGAGAATCATCGTCGACGCGGCGAGCCCCGCGATCAGCCCACGTCGAGCGCCCGGCAGGAGGGTCACTCCGGCCGCCGCCACCACCAGGTTGAGCACCCCGAACACCACGGACGCTCGACCGATCCCGAGCCAGGGCAGCACCACCAGGGGAAACAGCACCGCTCCTGCGAGCGCTCCGAGATAGTCCAGGGCGAGCACATCGCTGACAGCGGCCGACACCCCACCGGCAGCGCGCACGAGGCGCACGAGCAAGGGGATCTCGATCCCGACCAGCACGCCGATGATGATGCACATGGAGTAGAAGACCACCGAGAACATGGTCGGCAGGAAGGCTCCAACCGTCAGCATCACCATCGAGCTGGCGCCACCGATCAGACCGACCACGATCTCCACCGCGACGAACGTGTGCAGCAGGCGACGGCGGACGAACTTGGCCAGAAACGAGCCGATCCCCATCGACGACAGGAACACGCCGATGACCAGCGAGAACTGGGTGACGGCGTCGCCGATGAGGTAGCTGGAGACCGCTCCCGCGACCAGCTCGTAGACGAGCCCCGCCGCGGCGACGACGAACACGGACGCCAGAAGGATCAGGCGACCGCCGCCAGAGAGCGTGTCCTCAGCCTCGAGCTCCGAGGGCTCCTCGAAGCGCCTGGATTTGGTCTCGGCGTCAGACAATCGCAGCGGAGATGATGATGGCCAGACCGATAATCACTGCGCCGATGATGATCCCGAGGGCGGTGTTCTGGTCCTCCTCGATCTCCTTGCGGATCGAGAACGGCGTCAGCCGGTCGATCAGCCAGAAGGAGATGGCGAAGATCACGACACCGAGGACGGCATAGATCACCGACCACAGGAGCTGCGACATGTGTAACTGATCAATCATGCTCTCTCCAGTTCATCTTCGGTCCCGACCGATCACTTGCCACCGCGCAGACCGCCGCCGCGGTGGGATCGCCCCCAGTAGCCGGGGAAGAACGCCGCACCGCGGTCCGTCCGGACGCTGGTCTCCTTCAAGCTCACACCCTGCGGGTGCTCCAACGGCGGCGCTCCGGCGTTGGCCAAGGTAGCCGCGCCGGCTCCGGCGGTCCCACCCAACAGCGCCCCATACAGCAAGATCTTCTTCAGACCCATGGTCTCTAATCCTCCTCGCCCTCGCTCTTCCACGCCCCGTAGGCCAGGCCAGTGATCACCAGGACCGCCGCCGACGCGATGATCATCAGTATGAAGTAGCGTGACATCCGCGCGCCATCGATGACCCGTACCCGGAGGTACTCGTCCGGCTTCGCGGCTTGATTTGCCGAGCCGCGGTTGCCGGAGGCCTGGATGAGCAGGCGGTAGGTCCCGGCCTCGGCCACCTTGAAGTCAACCGCCTTGGAACGGCTCCCTTCACTCCAGCTCTCGCCACCATCGACCCCGTGGTAGTACTGCATGTCCGCATCAGCGGTGTGGAGCACCACATCCTCGCCCTCGACGAGAGCCAGGTTGACCGCCATCCACGAGTTGTTCAGCGGCGCTCGGAGCTTGACGCGGACCAGGTCACCAGGATTGGCGATCTCGAACGGCTGCGAGAAGACCTCCCCGATCAGCTCGTCCGGAGCGAACTGCTGATCGAGCACCGTGCTCCCGCTGAGCTTGGTGACCATGCACGCCACACCGTTGATCAGCAGCACGATCAACGCGATCATCGTCAGCCTCTTGAACCCGCGCGCCTTGAGTGCCGCATTCTCGTCGACCACCCCGGCCGCAGGAAGGTCGCGCACACCGGTGGCCGCTTCCACCTGTCGCGGATCGAGCGCCGTGCCCCGACCGTACTCCACCTCGGAGCCCGACCGCTCCACCTCGTAGCGTTCGCGTGCCCCCGAGGCCTCGACGAACTCGGCGTACTGCTGCCGGTCGCCCACCTGAGCGAGCCATGGCAAAGCCCCGTCCACATAGGCCAGCTCATACGTACCGCTGCCCTGGCACACCCAGCGACGGTTGTCGTACGTTTCGATGGTGTCGCCGCGCTGCCGTCCGAACGCCTCGGTCTTCGGCATCACGTGCGAGCGCCACGACAGGTCCCAGTGGCCGTGGTACTCGCTCAGCCACAGGGTCCCGTGGACCGGGTTGTGGAGCAGGTACTGTCGCGTCAGCTCCGTCGGGTCGTTGTCCTCGATCCACGCCAGGCGCGCGATGACCTCGTACTCGACGGTCTTGTGCCGGTACTTCGTGCCCAGCGACAGGGGGAACTCCCACCTCTGACCGCCACCAACGCCCAGGACCTTCTGCTCCTCGGCGCCCACGTCCAGATGTGATCCGCAGTAATCGCACACCACCAGCTCGGTGTGCTCATTGGCGATCGACAGGCTCGCCCCGCAGTTGCCGCACTTGAGCGGCTTCGGCGTATGCTCCGGGCGGGGCCGCCCTTGCCCGAGCGCGAACCGTTCCGGGTCCACTGCCGGCGTGCTCATGACCATCCTCCACCGTCATCATCGAGCTGCAGGTTGGCAGGCTTGACCCATCGACCGCGAAACACCGTCGGTGGGGAGGCGTCGTACTCGATGCCCAACGTGTATCGGCCATCCGGGCTGGCCGCATCGACGTACGGGTACGTCTCGCCCGGCAGCACGTCGTTCGGCAGCTGCCCCTCGATGCCGAGACAGCTCGCCTCGCCCACCTCCTCGACCACGAACCACTGGTCGCGGAGCATGAACGACTGGCCCGGCCGGAGCTGATCGAACGGTGCGACGCCGTCGCCGCTGACCTCCGTCTCCAGGGCCAGCTCGTGGTCGTCCTCGGTCAGCCATGCGGTGCTGCCGTCCTCGAGCTCCAGGAACCACTCGTCCCAGAAGCCGCGGCCGAAGCTGTAGCGAACGCGGCCGAGGACGTTGAACCGCTTCTTGAGCAGCGTGCCTCGGGCGCCACGGTACAGGCGGGTGAACCCCTCGGGCAACGTCGAACGTACGCCAGCGTCGCGCACCTTCTCCCGGTCCCAGAACACCGTGGTCCCGCAGTACTCGCACGTCACCGAGATCACACCCGGGTTGTGGACCTCGGCGTGGGCGCCACAGGCGGGACAGGTGAGCTCGACTTCCATCATCATCCTCCCACCACGGCCCTCGGCACTGGCGGCGCGATCCCGCGGTCCACCCGGTGGACCTCATGGTGCTCGGGCGTCAGCGCCCCCTCGATCTCCGCCAGCACCGCGCGCGCGATCGTCTCGGGACCGCAGGTGTACACATCCACCGCCGCGTAGCCATGCTCGGGCCAGGTATGGATGCTGGCATGGCTTTCGGCCAGCAGCACCACCCCGCTCACGCCATGCGGCTCGAACTGGGCGAAGCGCGAGTCGATCACGGTGGCGCCACCGCGCCGCACCGCCTCGACCATGGTCGCCTCGAGCGCCGCCGGCTCATTCAGCGCGCCGGCATCCACACCCCAGAGGTCGGCCAGAAGGTGCACGCCACTCGGAGTCACCCCGACCCCCCAACACAGGTACGACCCGATTCCCCGCTCCTGAACATCCCCCAAAGTGTACCACGCGACCCGCGCTACCATGGGTTCCCGAGAACACTGCGGACCCCGCGTCCGCCCACAGAAAGCGAGGTCGAACAATGCCCACCCTGACCTATCTCGGACACTCGGCGTTCACCGTCACCGGCAGCAACGGCCGGATCGTCATCGATCCGTTCCTCTCCGGCAACCCGCTGGCCACAGTCAAACCAGAGGAGATCGCGGTGGACTTCGTGCTCCTCACGCACGGCCACGGCGACCATATCGGCGACGCCCTCGAGATCGCCGCTGCCAACGACGCCACCATCGTCGCGCCGTTCGAGCTCGCCAACTACTGCGCCGAGCGGGGAGCGACCGTCCATCCGATGCATATCGGCGGCGGCTTCGACTTCCCGTTCGGTCGCGTCAAGCTGACCATCGCCCACCACGGCTCGTGCGCTCCGGACGGCACCTATACCGGCAACCCATGCGGCTTCCTGATCACCATGGACGGCACGACCTTCTACCATCCCGGCGACACCGGCCTGTTCCTCGACATGCAGCTCATCGGTGAGATGCACCCGATCGACGTGGCCGTCCTGCCGATCGGCGACAACTTCACCATGGGGATCCGCGACGCCGTCAAGGCCACCGAGCTGCTCAAGCCGAAGCTGACGATCCCGATGCACTACAAGACCTTCGAGGTCATCGAGGTCGATCCGGAAGAGTTTGTGGCCAAGATCCAGGACGCAGGCTTCCAGGGCCAGGTGCTGCCGATCGGAGAAAGCCTGGAGTACTGAGCCCCGCCGCGGGGACACGTCATCTCGACCGAGCCCCCGTTGCCAACCGGCGTGGCGTTCGGTCAACCCGACGGCCAGGGCTCCGAAGGTCCGGGCCCGGCTGCCGACTTCGCTGTAGCTCACCCCTGCGGACCGGACGTCCGCGGTCCTTTCGGGGTTCGAAGGCTCAGTGGGGGACAGTCTGCGGGCCCACGCACTCGCAGGGACCGCGGACCTCTGGTCCGCATCCGGCTTCGCTGCAGGCTCACCCCTGCGGACGGGACGTCCGCGGTCCAATCGCATGCCGAACGGTGTCCGACCACGCCCACGGAACGCGGACCTCGGGTCCGCATCCGGCGGACGAACCGTGCACTCGTCATCCCTGAACGCCTTCGCTACACTCGTCTCAGAAAGGACAGTGCAGATGATCGGAAAGCGGATCGGCCGGGTGCGGATCGACGCGCGCGTGGGTCGCGGCGGCATGGGCGAGGTGTACCGCGGCTTCGACGAGGGGCTGGAGCGCGACGTGGCGGTCAAGCGGCTGACCGAGACCCGGCGCCTCCACCCGGAGGCGAAGGCTCGGCTGCTGCGGGAGGCTCGTCTACTGTCCAAGCTCGACCACCCCGGGATCTGCCGGATCCACGACCTGGCGGAGACCGACGAGGCCGACTGCCTGATCCTCGAGTACATCGACGGCCGCACGCTGCGCGAGATGACCGGCACGCTCACCCGCAACGAGCTCCTGGACCTGTTCGCCCAGGTCGCTGATGCCCTCGCCGCAGCCCACTCGCAGGAGATCGTGCACCGCGATCTCAAGCCCGACAACATCATGGTGACGCCCGAGCTGCGCGCCAAGGTGCTCGACTTCGGGATCGCACGTTCAATGCTGGAGCCAGTGCGGAGCCGCCAACGAGCACCGGACCCGGCAGCGATCGACGAGTCGGAGACGCTGATCGACGGCACCGGCACACCATTGTGGCCCGAAGGCAACGACGAGACCGCCCCGTACGCGTCTCGACCCGCCGGCCCACCGGTCACCAGCGAAGGCATGCTGATCGGCACCGTCCGCTACATGAGCCCGGAGCAGGCCCGCGGGGAGCGGGTCACCTCGGCGGCCGACATGTACGCGCTCGGCGTCATGCTCCAGGAGATCTTCACGGGTCGCGACGCCTACGGCGGCGCCACTGGCGTCGAGCTTCTCTCGATGGTCGCGCGGGCGGCGACCGTCCCCGCGGAGCGCATCGACGACCGCGACCTCGCCCAGCTGATCGACGAGCTCGAGAACCTCGACCCGCGGCGCCGTCCGACCGCAACCGAGACCGCTGCGCGCCTCCGCTGGATCCTCGACCGGCCGCACCGGGAACGGCGGCAGCGCACCCGAAGGGCTCTCGGCGCTGCGGCCGCGATCGTGGCGATCCTGGCGATTGCGGCCATCGGCTGGCGCGAGCTGCGAGCCCGGCGTCAGGTCACCATCGCCCAGCAGTTCGCCGCCGAGGCGCGCGACATCACCTGGATGATGCGCGCGGAGTACCTGAGCCCGATGCATGACCTCGAGCCCGCGCGTACCGAGGTCCAACGACGCCAGGAACGCCTCCGCGAGCAGATGAACGCTCTCGGCAGACTGGCCCAAGGCCCGGGTGCGCTCGCCTTCGGCCAGGTCCACCTCGCTCTGGGCGAGCTCGAAGCCGCCCGAACGCACCTGGACGCGGCATGGGCCTCCGGTGTGCGCACACCGGAGGCCGCCTTCGCCCGCGGCGTCGTTCTGGCTCAGCTCTACCACCGCGGGATCATCGCGAGCCGTCGCATCCGGGATGCGGAACCGCGGGGCGCGGAGCGGGATCGTCTGGTCCGCGAGCTTCGCGACCCGGCGCTGGAGATGCTCGAGCTCGGTCGGGAGAGCTCGACCACGCCGGCGGCGTACATCGAAGGGCTCGTCGCGATGATCGAGGAGCGGTACGACGATGGGCTCGCCGCCACCGCCCGCCTGGCCGATGCCGCCCCGTGGATGTACGAGGCGCCGATGCTCGAAGGTGAGCTGCACTTCTTCCACGCTGGTGACGTCGCACTGGAGGAGCGCGACGCAGCCAACGAGGTGGCAATCTGGGAGCAGGCCCGAGACGCGTTCCGCCAGGCCACCAGCGTCGGCCGCAGCTACCCCAACGCCTGGGCCAGGCTCTGCGGCGTCGAGACCAAGCTGGCGGAGAGTCGGCTCATCTCCGGGCTCGCGCCGGTGGCCATGGAGAATCTGGACCAGGCCGTGGCCACGTGCGAGCAGGCTGTGCTCTTGGACCCGAAGGCCACCACGCCACACATGGCCCTCGCCGGTCTGTCCGTTCTCGCAGCGCGCGTCCACCTGCGCGACGGGGGCAGCGACCCGTCGCCGATGTTCGCCCAGGCCCGAGAGCACGCCGAGCGTGCGATCGAGATCGACCCGGAGGAACCGGCGGGGTACCTGTTCAGCGGCTGGGTCAGCTACTGGCTCGCCTACGACCGGCTGCGCAGCAGCGACGACCCGCGTCCGGCCGCCCGCCGCGCGATCGAGCGCTACGGTACGGCGTCGCAGCTGCTGCCGGGCGACACCGAGGTGGCCACGCTGCTCGGCGATGCCTACTGGATCGTCGCGAGCTGGGAGATGGTGACCGGAGGCGACCCCAGAACGGTCATCGAGGATGGGCTGACGGCCATCGCGCCTGCAGTCGCCAGCACGGAGGATCATGCATCACTTGGCGTCGCGCAGGCGAATCTGCTGCTCTTACGCGGTCAGGTCGAGTCGAGCCGCGGGCAGATCGAGGCTGCGGTCACGACCTTTGCGACGGCGGCCGAGCTCTACCGCCGGATCGCGAACAGCTCCTCGACTGCACACGACCACCGTGTCCACGCCGAGGCGGAACGCCGGCTGGCGCACGCCGCGCTCAGCGCAGGACGCGACCCTCGACCGTACCTCGAGAGGGCCAACGCTGCGATCGATCGAGCCCTCGAGCTCGAGCCCGAGCTCGCCGACGCAGAGCTGGAACGGGGCGCCGCGTTGCTCATCGAGGCCCACCGTGCACGCCAACAGGGAGACGACCCTGGCGAGCCGCTCGGCCGAGCCGTCGAGCACCTCGAGAGGGCCGTGCCGCGAGTGGTCGACCGAGCCTCGGCCCTGCTCCTCCTGGGCACGGTCCACCTCGACGCCGCCCACTGGTCTCTCGAGGAGAATCGCTCACCGCTCGCCCATCTCGCCGCTGCTCGCGACGCTTTCGAAGCCTCGCGCCAGATCCAGCCGACATGGCTCCCGCCGCGACGCTCACTGGCGACCGCAGCCCTTCTCGAGGGGACATGGCAGGCCCGCCATGGCAATGATCCGAGCGCACTGTTCGCTCGCTGCGACGAGCAGCTCAGCGCCGTCATCGAGGCCTCGACCGACGACGCCGAGAGCCTCGCGTTACGTGCCGATCTCAGGCTCCAGCAGGCCCGATGGCGCAGGACGCACGGCCAGCCTTTGGGAACCGTTGTTTCGGACGGGCTCCACGACGCCGACACAGCGTTGGCGATCAACCCACGGCTCGAGACCGCGCTCGACGCACGGCATGCGCTCGAGCAGCTCGAGGAGGACGAGAAGTGACCGAGAACGCTATCCGTCTTGTCGTGCAGCTGCTCGGCGCGCACCTGCGCTTCCCGCTCGAGCCGGGAGACAACCTGGTCGGCTCGCAGCCCGACTGCCCGATCCGCCTGCGCCACCCGAGCGTGTCGAGACAGCATGCCCTGCTCCGTCTGGTCAACGGCCGGATCGAGGTCGAGGACCTCGGCTCGCGCAACGGGACCCACTACCGCGGCCAGCAGGTCTCGTCCTCCGCGATCGACATCGGCGAGCAGATCCGGTTCGGAGCCGTCGAGGCGCACCTCGAGGCGATCCCCGCTGGCGATCTCGAGACCGGGATCTTGCTGGCCGCCGACGGTGATCGGAGCACCCACGGCAGCGAAGGCGACGCAACCACCCTCTCCTCAGGGCTGGCAGATGCGTTCGCGTTGCAGCATCTGCCGGAGATCGCCCAGCGGCTGGCAGAACGCGCGGGGAGCCAGGAGATCGCCGAGCAGATCGGGCACGCGCTGGCGCACGCGACGCCCGCCATCGAGGTCACGGTGAGCACACGCAGCGCGACGGGAGAGGAAGGGATCCTGTTCACCGCGACGCACGAGTCATCCGGCGACGGCAGCTCGATCACCGGAGCAGCCGAAGCAACCGCCGGCAGCTTCTGTATCACAGCGCAGTTTCCTTCAATGCGAGTCGCCGAGGCCTACGCACCGCTCCTGGAGACCGGGGCTCAACTGATCCTGGCAGCGGATCAGCGAGGTGGAGCGCGCGTTGCGACGACCGTCCGACGAACCGACTCGCCGCCGCTTCCGGAGCCGCCAACGGTCTCCGCGCAGATGCTGGCGATCTACGGCAACGCGGCCAAGGTCGCGCGCGGCGACATCAGCGTGCTCATCCTCGGTGAGTCCGGCACCGGCAAGGAGGTCCTGGCTCGATACATCCACCAGGCGTCCCCGGTCGCCGACGGACCACTGCTCAGCTTGAACTGCGCCGCGCTGCCGCGCGACCTGCTCGAGGCCGAGCTGTTCGGGGTCGAGCGCGGCGTCGCCACGGGCATCGAGGCCCGCCCCGGCAAGTTCGAGCTTGCCGATGGCGGCACCCTGTTTCTCGACGAGATCGGCGACATGGCGCCGGACACCCAG
>CAZEJK010000082.1:0-21579 GCA_964512045.1 uncultured Thermoanaerobaculia bacterium | reverse complement strand
CCCGATGCGGACCAGAGGTCCGCGGTCCGTGCATGGACGGCGGCACACCGGCACGTCGCATCCTCCGATAGGACCGCGGACGTCTCCTCCGCAGCATCGGGCTTGAAGCAGGGCCCGATGCGGACCAGAGGTCCGCGCTCCCTGCATGGACGGCGGCACACCGGCACGCCACATCCTCCGATAGGACCGCGGACGTCTCGTCCGCAGCATTGAGCTTGCAGCAGGGCCCGATGCGGACCAGAGGTCCGCGGTCCCTGCATGGACGGCGGCACACCGGCACGCCACATCCTCCGATAGGACCGCGGACGTCTCGTCCGCAGCATCGAGCTGGCAGCACGGCCCAATGCGGACCGGAGGTCCGCGGTCCGTGGGCACGCGCTGGTTCTCAGGTTGAGGCGTCGCTCCCGTTCCGGCGCCTGCCAGCGGCGGCGCCCATCACACCCGCCCGGTGACCGCAACCGTGCGTCACCCGTCGGATCTCACGAAGTCATCGCCGCGCAGGGCGCGAAGCGGCTGCCGGGGGTAGACCACTCCCGGCGTCGGCGGCATCGAGTTGTAGACCCAGTCCAGCTCGAGCCTCGCCACAGGAAGGCCCAGGCGTCGGCGAAAGCCTCCGAGCTTCCCGCGCACGAGCAGGCTCTCCATCTTGGTCGTCAACGCCATCACCGCCAGCGGCGTTCCCTCGCCCAGGCGGGTCAGCTCCCTGGCCAGCCCCGTACCCACCAGGACCAGCTGGTCATCGGCGCTCACCGAGGCCGGCACCAGCGGGGTGATGCGGGGAGAGCCCTGGTCATCGACGTGGGCCACGAACTTCAGGCTGGCAGGGCTCCGGAGAAGACCGCGGCCCCAGGCCGTCAGCGGTCGTTCGAGGTTCGTGCCCCGGCCCAGCGGCGCGGCGAGCGCCGCCAGCGTCCCGGCAGCGATCCCGACCCAGGGGATGTCGATCTGAGCGCCGGCCTCGATCAGCTCCAGATAATGGATCGTGTGAATGCCGAAGTAGGCGTTGTAGCGGAACATCGGGCGCCGGTTGTAGGCCTCGTAGTCCTCACCCTCGCGGGCCTCGCCCGTCCAGCGAGCGATCCCCCGCCACAGCCGTCGATCGAGGGTCATGACACAGTATCCGGCGCGGTGGTCACGGCGCAGGTTGGTCTTGCTCTCACCTTCGGTGAACTGGCCGAACATCAGCGTCCGCGAGTCCTTTGCCGCGAGGGTCGTCAGCAGCGAGAGGCGCGGCAGGCCGTCGGGATCCACAGTGGCGACCAGCGCGATCTTGGCATCCGGGGCGAAGGCGTCGATGGTGGCCTGCGACAACGACTCAGTCATGACGGTCCTCCCCGGTCTCGCGTGCGGTCGGCCCCGAGACGTGAACCCGTTCCGGGAACGGCACCGTAGCTTTGGCGATCTCACCCAAGGCGTCCAGCTCGGATGGCGTGAGCAGAGGAGCGTTGGCCAGCTCCCAGGCCTGGCCGAGGCGCACATACTGCTGACGGCACAGGTTGTTGAAGGCACACAGCTCCCAACGGGACACGACATCACCGAGCTGCTCAGCGACAAACTGGCCAACGCCCTCGATCACCGCGGCTTCAGCCGTCATACCTGGGATCAACGGCGTTCGGATCCAGAGCTCGTCCGGGCCGCCGTCGCGCCCCACAACGCTCGCCACGAGCCGTGCGTGCTCGAGGATCCTGGCGTTATCACGTCCGGTGTGGTGGCTGTGCAACGTTGCATCGATGCCCTTGAGGTCGTACAGCACCAGATCCGCCCCCAGCAGGGCCTCCTCCAGCTGCTCCCGGCGACACTCGCCGCAGGTATCCAACGCGGTGTGCAGGCCGCGCTCACGACATGCCTCCAGGAACCGTCGAACGAACGCTGCCTGCAGCGTCGGCTCACCCCCCGAGGCCGTCACGCCACCCCGATCACTTCCCACGAGGTACGCGCGATCGCGGCACACCTCGTCGATCAGCTCGGGAAGCGTCCAGTCCTCGCCGGCAAGCCGCAAGGCCCCCGCCGGGCACTCGTCGACACAGGCGCCACACCGCGCACAGAGCGTTGGATCGACCGCAATCCCATCAGCTGTCTGCCGCAACGCGCCGTGCTCGCAGACGCGACCGCAGCTGTCGCAACCGATGCAGTGCTCCGAGTGCCACAGCACACGCCGGCGACGCGTCAGACTCTCGGGGTTGTGGCACCAGCGGCACGCGAGGGAGCAGCCGCGAAAGAACACCGTCGTCCGCAGCCCGGGGCCATCCTCGGTGCTCATGCGCTGGATCTCGAGCACGGCTCCCAGCTGGTCCACACTGCCTCCGATCAGAACCGCTGGTGCGACTGTCGCGCGATGATCTCGTCCTGGAGCTCGCGCCCGATTGAGGAGAAGTAGGCGTTGTACCCCGTCACCCGAACCAGCAGGTGCCGGTAGCGATCCGGATGCTGCTGTGCCTCGCGGAGCATCTCGCCGTCGAGGATGTTGATCTGCAACGCCGTACCACCGTTGTGCGCATAGCCTCGCAGGAACGCCTTGAACTTCTCCCTGTGCTCCGGATCGCGCAGGAGCGAGGGGTTGAAGGTCAAGGTGTGGCTCGCTCCGTTGGGGAGCGAGTTGAACGTGTCCCCCCAGTCGGCGGTGCCGTCCGTGGCGCGGCCGCCGAGCGCCGTGCCCACCGAGTTGGCGTTCGCCGTCGGACCCTTGAGATCCGCACCGTTGCTCGGACAGATGGCGTTGGACAGAAACTGTCCGCGGGGTCGCCCGTCTGCGCTGGCAGCCAGAACGGAGCTATCGGCAACCCAGTAGTTCCAGCTCAGCATCCCAGGACGGAACGGACGCCCCGTGCTCCTGGTGCGGTGCGTCCAGACGGAGTCGGTCCAAAGGTCCATCACGCGACGTGCCATCGCATCCGCGACGTCATCATCACGGCCGTACTTGGGGACCTTGTGCTTGGCGCGGGCCTGGAGCACCTCGTGGCCCTCCCAGTTCGCACGCAAGGCGGTGATCAGCTCCTCCATCGTGCAGCGCTGCTCCTCGAACACCAACGTCTTGATCGCCAGCAACGAGTCCACCGTCGTGGCGAAGGTCACACCTTCGATGGTGACCGTGCTCAGCTCGGCGCCCCCCTGAGTAATATCCAGGGCCGTGTCGATGCAGCCGTCGACCAGCAGCGACAGGTACGGTGTGGGGCAGAGCTCGGCACGCACGGACTCGGACATCTCGTACAGATCGACGCAACGCTGCACGATGTATCGTGTCTGGGCCGCGTAGGCCTCCCAGAACTGCTCGAAGCTGGCAAACTGCCTCGCATCCCCGGTCCGGGGACCGTGCTGACGGATCGGGTAGGCCTTCCCGGTGATCGGATCGCTGGCCTCCACGAGGTCCTTACCGCCCGTCAGAGCCAGCTCCACGGCCTTGAGCAGGTTGAGGTTGCAGTCCACCGTTCCGGAACGGTCGTTGCCGACCATCGTGTTCTCGAGACAGCCCACGGGCGCATAGTCGTGCACAGTGCTCGCGTTGATCCACTGTTGCTGGCCGAGCGTGCTCGCCTGGCGCATCATCCCGGCCATCGAGCGCTCGTCGAAGTTGAGGAGGAACGGCGCTCCCTGACTCGAGGCGATCATCTCGACCACCCGCTCGAGCAGCTCGTCAGGAGAGCTGCGATGCAGCCTCACGTTGGGCTTCGGCTCGAGGATCGGGCTGAGCTCGTCGATCACCTCCAGGATCGCCAACGTCAGGTCGTTGGTCATGTCCTTGCCATCGGGGCCGAGGCCCGAAAGCGTGATCAGCTGACCGAAGCCCGACGTGATGCCCTGGTTGGCGCCGATTCGGATCATCGCGTCATAGGCGGTGTTGGCGTGCATCCAGAAGCAGCGCAGGATCTCCTTTCCGAGCTCCCGATCCATGCCCGCCTCGAGGGACCGTTCCCAGTACGGCAGCAGGTACTGGTCGACGCGCCCGAAGCTCACCCCGGGGCCGGGGTAGTTCTCGTCGGACATGATCAGCATATGTGTCAACCACAGTGCCTGCACCGCCTCCCAGAAGGTGCGCGGCGGCTCCCAGGGTACGCGGCGGAGGTTGGCGGCCATCTGCTCCAGCTCGCCCCTGCGCGCCGGATCGGCCTCCTCACCGGCGAGCTCCTCACACAGGTCTGCATAGCGCGAGGCCAGATCGCGCGGCATGGTCGCGGCGAGCTGCATCGCCTTCAGCTGCCCTCCTTCCGGACCCCGGAGCTGCTCCGGCGACAGCTCGTCCAGGCGCTGGCTCACCCGCGCATGGATACCGGCGAAACCCTCCTTCAGTACCCGCTCATGACCGGGAATCAGGTGTCCCGACGTCGCGCCGGCGTTACCGTAGCCACGGTCGTGGAACTCCTGCACTGCACGGCGCACCCCGCGCCGCCCGACCACGCGCCGGTCCCGCTGACGCGCCTCGCGACGCGTGAAGCACCGTGAGGCCAGGATGTTGAACCGCCCGCCGGCCAGCAGGTCGCCGGGCAGGATCTCCTGCGGCACATGCTCGACCATGACCTCGCGGATGAACCAGGCACGTCGCTCCGCGATGCTGCGGTCGAAAAAGTCGGTGGGCACATCCACCGGATAGGCCGCCAGCTGCGACGAGCAGCGAAAGGGCTGCATGAAGCCGTAGGTTTCGGGCACGATCAGATAGGTCAGCTCGTCATAGACCACGTCCCAGGGCGTACCGGTCGTGAAGCAGATGAACTCGTTGTTCCAGGGGCGCTCGGTACCCATGAAGTAGTAGTCACGCAACCACTGAGCTCGGGGTGACAGCCCGTGGGGCTGCTTGAGCGGATGCGCGGCGGCGCCGTGCTGCATCGAGGTCATGGCGGCTCCCCTCCCCTGGCCCGGAGCTCGGGCTCAGCTGATTCGATCTGGTTCAATACAACCTCTCGGCCATGATCCAGCATACGCTGGATCGACCGGGCCCGCGGAGGACCGTTACCTGTCCTCACCAGGGTTGCCTTCAGCTCCAGGACGCAGGTGCTTCCAGGTGCGGCCGTAGATCCGGTCGTCGCACCAGAGGGCGAACCGGTGGACCCATCGGAAGCGGCGGATGGCGAACCGCACGAGGTTGTGGAACCAGTTGTTCCTGTGCGAGAACGGACAGACCGCCATGCACACACCACAGTCGGTGCCCGCGACCCGCCAGTAGCCGTAGCAGCGCTCCACGTGGGTCGGCCACTTGGCAACGCCTCGGACCTCGATCATCTCGCCGGTGGTGAGGGCCCGCGACGGGCAGTTGTCCGCACACTTCTTGCAGATCTCGCAGAAGTGGCGCGCTCCGAGCGAGACCGGCCGGTCGTGCGGCAGCTCGAGATCAGTGGTCACCGCGCCAATGCGAACCCGGCTGCCGTAGCGGTCTGCGATGAGGATGTTGTTGCGACCCAGCTCACCCAGTCCGGCATGGATCGCCATCGGCGGCAGGATCAGGTCGTAGCTCGCGTCGAAGTTGGCCGTCGCCGAGTGTCCTCGGGCCTCCAACACCGCCACGACCGTCTTCGCAATGGCCGCTGCCCGGTAGTACTGCCTCGCCGACTCGACGATCGCCTCGGCCATCGGCGCCCGCTGCATCGCCGCGTGGTCCATCTCCACGAGGAACACGATCGCAGTCGGGTGACCGAGGGCAACCGTCTCGCCGTACGAGCGGTCGTGACGGCCCCGCACGGTGTACACCAGCTCGGGCGAGACGCCCGTAAACCCCACCGCGACCGCGCCAAGGGAACGCACCATCTGCCGGATCGCTCGACCGAGGTCAGCCGTACTCTCGAGACGACGCGCCCACTCCGTAACAGCCTTTGGATCGGGCACGAGCTCCGGGATCGCCTCGAACAGCTCGTCAGCACGTCCGGAGAGCTGCGGATCGTAGTGGCGTCCACCAGGCTGGAGCAGACCAGGAAGCCTGCGTAGCCGGTCGTCGACAGCCTTCAGGCCCGGCCGTCGGCGCCCGTAGTAATCCTCGTACGCCGCGCTCCGCTCCCGACGGGCCATCCGCGCGAACATCGTGTCGCGCTCATCAACGCGCTCGGTTGGCGTGGGCGGCGGGGCAGCTCGGCGACCCATGGCGCGCCAGTGTAGCGCGGCCTCAGAGCTGAATCCGAAGCCGTCTACTGTGGAGCGGCACCGCCTTCTTCGTATGGCTGGACGACAACGAAGCCGCCGGGCGTCTTGAAGTCGAGCTGGAACGTCTCGCCGGAGGACTTGCCAAACAGCGTACCGATTGAGATATCCGTCCGGAAGTCGGGCTCGGCGGAGACGCTCCAGGCCACGGTCGCCTGCGGATCGGTGACCACCGGCGTCCCGAGGACCAGCGGCTTGCCGTGGGTGGTGAACGCAATCATCCCGGGCCCCTGCAGCTGCATGTTGAACAGCCCGCCGGCGGCCATGCCGGCAGCCTTGCGCATCATCTTGATGTCCCACTGCACGGAGGACTGGAACGCCAGGACATCGTTGCCGTTCACGGAGATGGCATCGCCGGCCTCCAGCTCCAGAACGTGCACCTCCTTGCCCTGATCAGCGAGGTAGAGCACACCGTTACCGGACACCTCCATGGTCAACGAACCTTCGCCGGTGACGGCCTTCTTGAGCCACTTCCCCATGCCGCCGTGCTTCTGCGCGAACTTGAGGGAGCCGGCGTACGCGACCATCGCGCCGGCCTTGGCCCACACCGAGCCGTCCACCTTCACCTCGAGCAGCTTCGAGCTCTCGAGCTGAAACGCCCCGCCGCCTTCCTTCTGCTGGTTGCTGTTGATGAACTCCGCGAGCTTCATGAATGCCCTCCCGGTTTGTCCTGAGTCGTTGCCGACACAGGATACCGGATCTCAAGCTCAGTTCAAGCTGGAGGGATCGGCACTCTCGAGCGCGATCGAGCGGTGCTCGAAGATCGCCTGGCGCCGGTTGTTGTCGTGCGGATGCTCCGCCAGGTACTGTCGCGTGAGCTGCTGGGCAGACTCATCCGCCTTGAACCGCTCAAACAGCTTCCGGTGGTGGTCGGAGGCCTCCATGTTGCCGGCGCCCCGGTGGGCGAGCATCAGGTTGTAGTGGGCCGTGAGATCCTCCGGGTCGATCTCCAACACGGACTCGAGCTCGGCGACAGCACGCTCGAACTCGCGCTTCAGGAAGTACACCCGGCCGATCGTGTTCCGCACCACCCGGTCTCGAGGGTACTGCTCACCAGCGATCTGAAGATGCTTCAGGGCCGCGTCATACTCACCCAGCTCCAGGTCTACCAGACCCGCGAAGTAGCTGGCCCGCGCGAGCTGCGGTTCCATGTCGAGAGCCCGACTGAGCATCTCCTCGGCGACATCAAGATCTCCCTCCGCCACCGCCACGCGACCCCGGTTCACCCACCCGTCCACCCAGGAAGGATCGAGGTCCGTGACGCGACCGAACGCACGCGCCGCGCCGCGCAGGTCGCCCTGACGGAGCAGCCCGATGCCGTAGTCGTTCCACCGCTCACGGTCCACTTCCGGCCGTTCCTGAGCTGCCTTCACCTCGAGACCCCCATCGGTGACCCGTACCGTGGCGACATCTTGGGCCATGACCACGATCGGCAACGTCGGGATCTCCTGCACCTCGCCGGAGACGTCGCTGGTGTCACCGGTGAAGACGAACCGCCGGTCATCGAAGCCGACCCCGTACGCCGGCTCCTCCAGCTGCTGTTCCGGATCCGGGACGCCGGCATACGCCCAGTTGGTGTAAAACCACGAGAACTTGCGGTAGTTCAGCTTCGCTTCGAGCTTGATCTCCTCGCCAGAGTCATCGGGAACCTCCAGGCGGAAGCGGACCACCTCGGCAGCCCCTGGCGGAATCAGCTTGACGTACACCGTCGCACGGGTTGCGAAGGCGTTGCGCTTGTCGATCGGGTTGCTGTGCGCGTCCACCATCAACGACCGGAAGAACGCCGCTCCGGGCTCCACCGGCGAATGCTCATCGGCGCGTCCGCTCCAGAACAACACCCGGCCTGTGTCGTCGGTGGCTTTGAGCTCGAGCCAGACATCGAACGCATCGACTGTGCCGCCGGGGAAGAAGTGACCCACTCCACGCGTACGGACCACAACGTCGACCCGGGCCGAGCCACCACGCGGCACGGTGACTGGCATCCGGTCCACAGGCGCCAGCACGGTCTCCTCCACGTCGGGTGCGACACCCCCGCGACCCACTGCCATCCCTTGCTCCTCGCCAACCGCGAAGCCCGTGGACATCTCGGGGCCCTCCAGCTCGAGACCGCCACCACTGGCTTCGGCAGCCTCGCTCTCGACGAGCGCGAAGATGTCGACGGTAACCTGTCGCGCCTTGAGGAACCCCTGCACCACCGACATCTGCTCCTCGTCGCGGTTGGCCACCGGCAGCGCGGTGTTCGCGCCGGGAAAGCGGTGGGAGCGCACCGTACCATCGTCGGCGGCCGGATCATCGGACAGGACACGCGGCATGTGACAGTCAACGCACACCTGCGGCTCGTCCGGGTAGTAGAACGAGCGAGCGCCAGACCCCGACACCCCGCTCGCCTGCCAGTTGTCGTACGAGTTGAACCCCCGGACCCACCGGTACCCGTTCACCGGCACGTCCAGGTGCACCTTGTGGCAGGTGGAGCACAGCTCTGCCGACCCCTCCCCGGAGAAGAACGGCTGCATGAATGTTCGGCGGTGTGGCTCGGGATCCAGCCGCACGACTGTGTCGTGCAGCCACTGCAGCAACGGGTTGTCGCTCGCCGCCAGCGCGTGCATCGCCGGAACGGTCAGCGTGGAATCCCCCTGCCCCATCGTGCTGCGCACCTCGGTGATGAGGTGGCACGCCGTGCATGACAGGCCCGCTCGCGCCTCTGGCGTGTCGATGACCTCTTCGATCGGGCGGTCCATCATCCCGGTCAGCAGCAGTGCCGGGTCGTGGCAGCCGCCGCACCACTTCGACGGCACCACTCCGACGACCTCCTGCATGTACTCGATCGACTTGCGGTACCACTGGTTGTTGAAGCTGGAGAAGTGGTGCGCGGAGCTCCGCCACTGCTCCACCAGATCCGGGTGACACCCTCGACGCCCACACTCCTCTGAACCGAGGAACACCTCGCTGTCGACGAGCTCTCCATCACCGGTGTGGACCGACGAAGGAAAGAACGGCCCGTCCTCTCCACCCATCGCCTCCTCAGCCATGGTCAAGGGCGCCCGCTGATCCGTCAGGAAGGTCACCGGTGGCTCCGTCGGCCACCACCGGCCGCCACCCCCGACGGCGACCGCAACCACCAGACCTCCTGCAGACAGACGCCACCACGGCTCTCTCCAGTGCCCGACCGACGCGGCGAGTAACGCCACCAGGCCAGCCACGGCGAGACCGATGTGCGCCCACAGCCAGTGACGGTGAGCAGTCAGGTTGCCCGCCCACAGCAGCCAGCCAGCACACGCGGCCGAGAGCACGAGGAGCACGCCGCCCACCGCAGCTCGAAGATCACTCCGCCGCGCCCACCACCACGCCAGGAAACCGACCAGGACCCCAAGGCCGAGGACGACGTGCAGCAGAACGTTCGCCACGTACAACAGGGTCGGGGCGCCCGAAGCGAACAGGTACGCGCTGTTGGCCACCAGCACTGCGCAGCCACCGAGCCACCAGGCCTTCAAAGGGGATGCGCGCGACCGAGAATCATGCAGGTCGTCCATGCCGACAGTATGGCAGACCGTCCGGCGCTATATCGAGACGAAGAGCCCCCAGCCGCCTGACTCCGTAGTTGCAGGCTCGCCTCGATCCTGACACGATGGCAGGAACCAATGGGAGTCGACTTCAGCCACATGGGGCTTTCCATGAGCCATCGGATATTCTCCAAGCTCCAGGATCGCCTTGCAGAGTCCGCCGGGCTCTCACAAACGGAGCCTCGCACCGATCGCAGACGCCCGCCGGACTCGGATGACCCGCTCGTCCATCTGCTCCACGCCTCGTCGATTGATGGCGAGATCTCGCCTGAAGCGAGCCTCGAGGTCAGTCGGCGCATCCGCGAGCTGAGCTGGCAATGGACGCGACGAGCTGAGGTGGACCTGCGCGCCTGGGCAGAGCGGTTGGCCGAAGCAATGGCCCTCGCTGCCGTCAAAGGCGAGAGGTTCTGGTGGATCGGGTAGACGTGGGGGAAGCTCCCGAGCCCCGCCGACCACAGCTGAAGTGCCACGCACTCCGGGTTGTGGCGTCCCGCGTCCCGCGGGCCGGGTGGGTGGCTCACGAGCCTCGCAGTGACCGCACCGCGCGCAGCATGTCACGGCCCCCGGTGGATGCTTCGAATTTTCAAAGATGCGGGCTGCGCGAGCCCTAACCGGTCGTAAACGCGGCCAGCAACGCGAGCAGACTGCCAACAACACCTAAAACGACGACGCAACCACACCCGACGCATCCGCCCCCGCGCGCCATCGCAGCCCTGAACACCGCCCTGCCGGCGGCATCACCCAACACTGGAACAGCATGGATCGCCACCCGTCCCGCCACCTGCCGCCAGCGCTCCATCTCCTCCTGCTCCATCTGCTGACGCATCTCGGCCTTGCGGACGGCGACCCGCTCGCGGTACTTCATCTCCTCGCGGGTCCGGACGACCTGCATCTCCTCGTCGCCCGGAACCCAGCGGAGATGCGACTGACAGTACTCGCACAGCGCCTCGGTGGCGCCGAGCGGCACCTCGAGCGGCGCTGAGCAGTTCGGGCAGTGGACGCTACGGAACTCGACCATCACACACTCCTGGGGCCCGGCGCAGGGCATCGCTCGACACCGTGTTGCCGGCTCGCTGTCCGGTTCCAGCTGTCAAGTCTACGTCAAGCCGTTGACACCTGCGAGGGAGATGATGAGACTGGACAGAGGGTACCGTCAACAACACGCGATAGACTCGCGCGAGACGCTGCAATGGAGGCTTTCCCATGCCCCGATGCCACCGCCGTCTTCTCCTGCCGCTCGTTCTGCCGATCCTGATGGCCATCGCGACCCCCGCTCTCGCACAGCAGGTGCTCCAGGGCCGCGTCTACAGAGGTGAGGTCGGCGACCAGAGCACACCACTGCACGGCGTCACCGTATCTCTGTACGGCGGCTTCAACCCGTACCCAGACGAAGGAACCTTCCTTCGCAGCACCACGACCGACTCCGAGGGCTGGTATGGCCTCGAGGTAACAGATGACGATGTCATCTACGAGTTCTTCCACATCCGGGAGCAGAACCCCGCGAACCACTGGTCCGCCGGGGCCACCTCTGTTGACGGCACGGTGCGGGATCCGGACTGGATCGAGTACGCGATTCCGCTCGACGGGCAGGTTCTCACGGGCAACACGTTCTGGGACTTGACCGAGGTCATCGAAACACCGACGCCAACGCCAACGAACACACCCACTCTGACGCCGGAACCCGAGCCGTGGGAGTTCTTCTTCGACGGCGAGGTCCGTGACGGCGAGCCAGGCGACGATCGGGGGCCAGTTGGCGGCGTCGCGGTTCAGCTTCGCGGCGCCAACAACCCTCACCCCGACGAGGGCACACTCCTCGACGACACGATCACGGACGAGCAGGGCCACTTCGTGCTCCGCGCTGGAGACGAGCAGGGGGTCTGGGAGCTCTACCACGTCATCGAGACCGACCTCCCCGGCTGGGCATCGACCACCGCCCAGAGCCCAGGCGGAACAGTTCGCAGCAGCAACTGGATCGAGTTCGCCTGGCCGCTCGAAGGCCAGGAGCTGGCCGGCAATCTGTTCTGGGACCAGCCTCCAGAGGAGCCGACGCCGACACCGACTCCGTCGCGGACCCCAACGCGCACCGGCGCTCCAACGAGCACACCCACACCGACACCCACCGCCACACCGGACGAAGCCTGGGAGGTGGTCCTTTCGGGCCAGACCCTCGCAGGCGAACCCGGAGCCGACGAGCCGCTACCGGGAGTCGAGGTCACCGTACACGGTTCGATGGACCCGCACCCTGCCCTCGGAGAACCTCTGCGCTCGACCGTGAGCAACCAGGACGGGCACTTTGAGATCCCCGTCCGCTCCGACGACGGCACGTGGGAGTACTACCAGCTCATCGAGACCAACCTCGAAGGCTGGGAGTCCGTACACGCCGAGAGCGTCGGTGGAGAGGTCCGATCTGCAGACTGGATCGAGTACGGCGGTGCCCTTCCGGGCCAGACTCTGGAGGACAACAGGTTCTGGGACATCGAGTCCCTCGACACACCAACCCCAACTCCGAGTCACACTCCGACGCCGACTGCCACCCCGACGCCTGGAGGACCGACCACGATCACCGTCTGCGCCGTCGAGGATGCCACTGTCGATGAGGGCAACCCTTCCAGCAACGACGGCTACGGAACCGAGCTTCGGGTCGGCTTCGGTCAAGGCCAGGGCGAGCCGTTCGCCACCCGAACGCTCCTCCGATTCGAGCTCGACTTCATTCCGCCGGAGGCGCAGATCCACAAGGCCACCTTGGAGATGGGCCTCAAGACTGGAGACGGCCTCGCCATGGTGCCTGTTGACGTCTTCGAAGCGAGCGCGGGCTGGAGCGAGAGCAGCGTGACCTGGGTCAACCAGCCACCAGTCGCCTCCCCTTCAGCAGCGACAGAGCAGGTCCCCGCTGGGGCCAGCGGCCACGTCCTCGGCTGGGATGTCACCTCGCTCGCACAGCAGTGGATCACCGATCCCGGTCGGAACTTCGGCGTGGTCATCCGCGGTCCGGAGTCCGGAGCTCAATGGCGGCGGATCTTCGAGGCCCGGCACTACACGGCATTCTGTCCCCAGCTGACGGTGGAGCTCACCAACCAGGTCACGGTGGACACACCGACACCAACACCGACGGCGACACCAACCGCCACGCCGACCGCCGTCTGTGCTCAGCCGGATGAGGCAGGCGACAGCTTCGCGACGGCCGGTTCGCTGGACCTCTTCACGGAGCAGACCGCATACATCTGCCCGAGCGGAGACGACGACTGGTGGTCGTTCTCGGCCAGCAGCGGCGCCGAGATCAACGCGTGGTTATACAACCTCCCCGCCGACCTCAACCTGACCTTGATGAACCCCTCCGGATCGGGCGTCGCCACCTCCCAAAGGTGGGGAGCAGCCAAGGACGAGTACATTCGCTACACGGCCGATGCCAGCGGCACATGGGCGTTGGTGGCAACCGGACGAAGCGCCACCGACTGGCGCCCGAGCAACCCGTACACGATCAAGGCCTCGGTCTGCGCCGACTCCATCTTCACCGATGCTGGAGACAGCTTCTCCGCCGCCACGAAGATCTCGCCGAGCATCTCGGGGCTGTCGAGCCATCCGATCACCGGCTGGATCTGCCCCCCAGGCGACCAGGACTGGTACGCCTTCGACGTCCCAACGACCAGCGGCACGACGATCGACGTGAAGCTCTCGAAGCTTCCCGCCAGCTACAACGTTCATCTCGTTCGCCCCGACAATATCCACGCCGTCTACGGCAGCTCGACTGGTACGGCTGATGTCACCATCTCCCACACCCCCACCCTCGCCGGGTCCTGGCGCGTCCAGGTACTCGGAACCTACACCTCAGGGGGCAATGAGACCACATACGACAACGTCCTCCCCTACCAGCTGGAGGTGACCCTCGGCGCCACGTACGATCTGGTGGCCTCCGGGCTCGAGATCACCCAGGCGATCCAGCGCCTGACCAACACCATCCCGATGATCACCGGCAAGGCCACCCTGGCGCGGTTCTTCGCAGTATCCAGTGGCGCAAGCGCCCCGATCGCCGGTGTCGACGCCTGGCTGTACGGTTGGGAGGACTGCTCGGGCTGCACACCGCTGCCGGGATCCCCCCTCAAGATCACCGGCCAGACCGTCGACTCGGGACCTGCCGGTCTCAACCGGCTCCGCTTCTACCACAACTTCAACTTCTACCTCCCAACCTCCTGGCACCGCACCGGCAAGACAATCTACCTGCAGGCCAAGGTCAACCCCGAGCTCAAGATCCCCGAGTCCTCGAACGCCAACAATGTGGTCAACACGACGGTCAGCTGGGTCGCACGCAAGCCGCTCAGCGTCATGCTGGTCCCGGTCAAAGCCTCGAATCTCGTGCCATCGTGGACCCACCCGAACATGAGTTCGATGATCAACTGGATACGCGCCGCCATGCCCGTGGGCCAGATCCAGATCTGGCAGAAGAGCGGCGGTCCGCATGTCGCCAACTACGACTACACCAACACGAGCGGTGGCTGTGGCAAGGGCTGGAGCAAGCTGGTGGACGACATGGAGGCGCTCTGGCACAGCTGGAGCGGACGACCGGCGAACGCCTACATCTACGGTCTGGTGCACCCCTCCGTCCCGCACCACTACTCCGGCTGTGCACACCGACCAGGCATCGGCGCCGCCGGACTCCTCTCGTCAGACTCGGGCGCAACTCTCGTCCACGAGCTCGGCCACAACATGGGTCGCAAGCACGCGCCGTCCGACCGCAACTCCAACGGCGACGTCACCAACGCGGCCTGCGGCAACCCCGCCAACGAGGACTCGAGCTACCCGCAGTACACCGACCACCTCGGCTTTCCGCTGCCCCGGGCCTCCATCGGCGACGTCGGGATCATTGTCTCCGCCACCAGCTGCTGGCCGCCACCGTGCGCCCGCGACCAGGTCTTCTCGCCGCACGGCACCTACGACGTCATGTCGTACTGCTCTCCCGAGTGGATGTCGCTGTACACCTACTCCAAGATGATGGACCACCTCCCGGCGCCCGTGCCCTTCGTCGAGGGCTCACCCTCCCCGCACCTGCTCCTCACGGGTGACATCGCGGATGGCAACGTGGAGCTTTCCAGCCCGTTGTGGGTGCTGGAGACGCCCCCGCCTGCGCCTCCAACTGACAGCTCCTACTCAGTCGAGCTGCGCGACTCCACAGGGCAGGTGCTCGTCGACCAGCCACTGTCCGCTGCCGATCCGTTCCACTCTGCGAGCGCAGACACCGGCCGCATCCATCAGCTGATCCCATGGCACTCCGCGACCGCCCGAGTGGTGATCCTGCTCGAGGACGAGGTCGTGACCACCGTCGAAGCCAGCGACCATGCTCCCGAGGTCACCGTCACCGCCCCGACTCCCGGAGAGACCTGGAGCACGACCGGTTCCGCCACGAAGACGATCACGTGGTCAGCCCACGACGCCGACGGTGACGACCTCCACGCGATCGTACGGTTCTCGCCGGACAACGGCGCCACCTGGGTACCGCTCGGCGTGAACGTCACCGGTACGTCGTTCGAGGTCGACACCTCCACCATAGCTGGTACCAACTCCGGAATCATCGAGGTGCGCGTTTCCGACGGCTTGCTGGTCGGTGTCGACCGCACCGATGGCTCGTTGCAGGTCGCGGAGAAGCCACCGCAACCGTTGATTGTCAGCCCGGCGCCGTACGAGATGATCCCCGCCGGCGCCTCAGTCGTGTTGGACGGCTCCGCCTGGGACCCGGAGGACGGCGCCGTGGACCAGAGCAACCTGACCTGGACGGCCACAACCCAGGAGGTCGGATCGGGCGGTCACGCCGTGCTCGACGTCCCACTTCCCTGCGGGCCACAGGAGATCGTCCTCAGCGCCAGCGACAGCCAGAGCACCGGAGGTGCCACTGCGGTGACCGTGGTCTCGACGGCGGGCTGCGACGGTCAGCTCGCCCTGGTCCCCGCCAGTGCCCACAGCCCCGGCGCCGCGGGCACCAGCTGGGTCTCCGATCTGGTGCTCCATAACCCGACCGACGTGGCCAGCACTGCCGTGCTGTACCTGATGCCCCGAAGCGAGAACGAGGCGCGCGAGCCGCACGTTGTCACCATCGGCAGCAACAGGTCTGTTCGCCTTGCCGACGTCGTCTCCTCGGTCTTCGGTCACACATCGACCTCCGCAGCCCTGCTGGCGGTTGCCAGCCAGGACATGATCGTGTCATCCCGAACGTTCAACACGGCTGCCACCGGCACGTTTGGTCAGTACATCCCTGGCTACCGGCCGGACGAATCCGTACCCGCCGGCGACGCGGCACACCTGGTCCAGCTCACCCGCACCGAGGACTTCCGAACGAACATCGGGTTCGCCAACCCGAACACGCAGGAGCTCCCGGTCACTGTCAGTCTGCGCTCTGCAGACGGGACGGATCTCGGGAGGAGGTCGTTTGTGATCTCGCCGTTCTCGTTCTTCCAGGCCAACGACATCCTTGCTGATGCCGGGTCGGTCGCAGACGCCCGCGCAGTGGTCCTCGCAGACGACCCGACCTTGGGCTTCCACACCTACGCATCGGTTGTGGACAACCACTCCGGCGACCCGATCTACGTGGCCCCTGCGCACGCCACCAGCGACGACGTGATTGTCGCCGCCGCCGCTCACGCTCCTGGCCTCAACAACACCCTTTGGCGCACCGATCTCGAGGTCTGCTCGGTCGGCGCCGGTGAGGCGCTCTACCGGATCGAGCTTCTGGCGGCGGACTCTGACAACTCGAGCCCTCAGTTCGAGCAGTTCAACCTCGAGCCGGGGCTGTGCATGCGCTACGGCGACATCGTGGGACGGTTCGGAGTTACCGGGTCTGGCGCCCTGCGTGTCGCTGTGGAGACCGGCACGGTCATGGTGTCCTCTCGCACGTACAACGATCTGGGAGATCGCACATACGGTCAGTACATCCCCGGGGTTGCCGAGTCGTCCGCCGGCCGGACAGGTCAGCCCGTACGCCTGATCCAGCTGGCGTACTCGCCGAATCAGGGCTCCGGATTCCGGACCAACATCGGCACGGTCAACCTGGGCGGCACACCGATCACGCTCGTCATCGACCTGTACGAGAGCGATGGCACCCAGCTCGGCAGCCGCTCGGTCACTCTGCCACCGTACGCCTACCACCAAGAGAACAACATCTTCTCCCACGTCGCGGCCCGCGCCCTCGAGGACGGCTTTGCGATCGTGTCGTGTACGGACCAGGACGGCCGATTCCTCGCATACGCCTCGGTGGTGGACAACCGATCCGGCGATCCGGTGTTCATTCCGGCTCGGTAGGTTGGCTCCAGCCTCCCTCCGGCCAGGGGTTCCTGCCGCAGCGCAGCACTGGCACAATAGCTGCCATGGACGTGTATCAGGAGTCTCGGTGGATTCCGGTGGCCTCGGACGGCGACGAGCTGCACCTTCGGCGGATCGTTGTGGACCCCGAGCGACCGGGACCCGCAGTCATTGCCATCCACGGTGCGGTCGAGAACGGCCGGGTGTTCTGGACACCGAACGGAAAAGGGTTCGCATCGTTTCTGGCACGGCGAGGGTTCGACGTTTGGGTCGGCGACCTGCGAGGGCGCGGGCAGAGCCGACCGCACCTCGGCCGCGGTTCTTGCCACGGCCAGACCGAGACGATCACCGAGGAGCTTCCCGCCATCGCAGACGCAGTGTCCGAAGAGCGTGGAGCTCCCGCCCCCCTGTGGGTCACGCACTCGTGGGGCGGCGTGCTCGTCAACTCGTTTCTCGTACGCTTTCCGGAGTACCGCAGGGCTATCCGCGGCGCGGTCCACTTCGGCACCAAGCGGCGCGTGCTCGTGCGCAGCATGGCGCGATACTACGCCGTCGACGGAATCTGGAAGATCGCATCGACGGTTCTCTCTGCGGCCTACGGCTACCTGCCGGCACGCAGGTTCAAGATCGGCTCCGACGACGAGACCCGCCCTTCACACAGCGACAGCGTTGCCTGGGTCCGAGAGAAGGGTCCATGGATCGATCCGCGCGACGGCTTCGACTATCAGACCGCCGCGAAGGCCGCAGATCTGCCGCCGATCCTCTACCTCGCCGGCGCCGCAGACCATTTCCTCGGACACCCGTCCGACGTCAAGCTGTTCATCCAGGAAAGCGGCGATACCAACGCCGAGTACAGACTCCTCGCACAGGAGAACGGGAACCTGCACGACTACGGTCACATCGACATGCTGACCCACGCGGATGCGCCGGAGGACCACTTCCCGGCAGTCGCGGACTGGCTTGCGGCACGATGTGACCGCACCAACCCTGCTGAACGGAGGTCCTGAATGCGCCGACTCGCTGTCATCTGTGCTCTCGCCCTCTCCGCAACAGCACCGGCCGCTGCGATCGAGCGCGCGGACATCGAGCTGTCGGTGGATCCGGACAACGGCACCATCGCGGTGTCGACGGAGATCCTGGTCTCCCCGGCGTCCGGAGAGACCGAGATCCACCTCCTGTTGAACCGCAGCATGGCAGTCTCTCGTCTCACTGCCAACGTGGCGATCTCCGGTTTCGAGCATGATCGCAGTTGTCCTGGACCGTACCAGTACGCTCCCCAGGCAACCTCGCTGACGGTCTTCCTTGCCGAGCCCGCCAGTGGCGAACCGGTCGTCATGCAGATCGAAGCCAGCGGTGCGGTCGAGCCTGACGCGTGGGGCGTGGTCCAGGTGACACCACGCTGGGTGGAGCTGGAGGCCGTGTACTCCGGCTGGTTCCCGTTCGCCCCCGACGCCGGACGGTTCGATGTCCGGCTCCAGGTCCGCCTCCCGGACGGCTGGCTGATGACCGGAACCGGTCGGCCGGTGCTCACCGGCGGCGTCTGGATCTCGACGGAACAGCATGTCCAGGACGTTGTGGTTCTGGCCTCACCCGAGCTGAAGCGTCTGCCAGTCGGCGACTCCCTCACCCTCTGGAACGTTGATCTGCCGGAAGGCGCTCCAGAGCGGATCGTCCGTGACACCGAGACGGTGCGCGCAACCCTGGAAGGCTGGCTCGGCGCCAGCGCCGGCGGCCACGTCGATCTCGTGTTCGCGCCCCGCACCGACGGCGGTGGATTTGCACGTCCCGGACTCGTCGTCATGCTGTATGACGAACGTTTCTACGAGGATGACGACGCCACGCCGGTGTTCCTGCGCTACCTCGCCCACGAGGTCTCACACCTCTGGTGGCGCCAGGCGCCCACGACCGGCTGGCAGGATTGGCTCAACGAGTCGTTCGCGGAGATGAGCGCCCTCATGCTCCTGCGAGAGCGTTTCGGTGAGGAGGTGTTCGCAGAAAGGGTCGCCGCCTACCGGGAGGCGTCCGCCGACGCGCCACCGATCCGTGGTATCTCGCGACACCACGAGCAGGCGTTCACAACGCTGTATCGCAAGGGACCAGTGCTGCTCGCCGAGCTCGAGGCGAGCATCGGTCGCGATGCGTATCTGCGGTTTCTGAGGGCCCTCGCCGACCGCAAGGTGACCTCCACCGCAGAGTGTCTCGACACCCTTGAGGAGGTCGTATCGGCCGACGCCAGGGCGCAGCTCGAGCGCGGTCTCGAACGGTAGCGGCTCCTCGGAGCCCACTGCAACGCCTTCGTGGTATCCTGACCGTAAAGACAACGAAGCAAGCCACGGAGGCCCATCATGAGCGGTGTAGGTGCTTGTGTATGTCGTGCTTTGGCCATCGTCTGTTTCGCCGCTGCTCCTGCAGCAGCCACCACCTACCATGTCAGCCCTGCCGGCGACGATGCGGCTGCCGGGAGCGCAAGCGCTCCGTGGCGGACCTTGGCCAAGGCGACGTCGACGGCCAGCGCCGGCGATACCGTGGTGATTCACGAAGGAGTCTACTCCGAGCGGCTGGTGCCCCAGCGCTCGGGCAGTTCCGGTGAAGAGATCGTGTTCGCCGCGGCGGACGGCGAGACGGTGACCATCGATGGAAGCAGCGCCACCATCCCCGCTGGGTGGGGAGGGTTGGTGGAGATCGCCGACGTCTCTTGGATCCGGATATCCGGTCTGCGCGTGATGAACGCGGGCCCCGACGACAACCACGTCGGCATCCTGGTCGATATGGCCAGCCACGTCGTTGTCGAAGGCTGCACGACGGTGAACACGGTCTCCTCCGGGATCGGCGTCTGGAGCTCCAGCCACGTCACCATCGATGGCAACGAGATCATCCAGGCCTGCAATGACGGCGAGCAGGAGTGCCTCACCGTCGCTACCACGGACACCTTCACCGTCACCAACAACCACGTCCATGACGGCGGGCCAGGGTCGATGGGCGGCGAAGGGATCGACATCAAGGACGGCGCCACCAACGGTGTGGTCCGTGGGAACCGGATCCACGACATCAACCGGGTCGGGCTGTACGTGGACGCATGGGACAAGCCAACCCACGACATCGTGCTCGACAGCAACACGGTATACCGCTGCGAGGCTGGGATCGCCGTCACCTCGGAGGCGGGCGGCGTGCTCGAGCGGGTCCGGTTCACCAACAACCTCGTGTACGACAACGAAACGGTCGCTTTCACACTCGGCGCGTGGGGCGAGCCCGTCGCGACCCGTCCGGTACGCTCCCTCGAGGTGATCAACAACACCTTCGTCAACAACGGCGCCTCCGGCTCCAGCTGGGGCGGGGGGATCTCCCTGGAGAGCTCCGATGCGCGAGATATCGTCATTCGCAACAACCTCGTGGCATCGAACTCGATGTTCCAGATCTCGAACGAGGCGACCATCACGAACCTGTCGATCGACCACAACCTGATTCACGGCTGGCGAGGGTTCGACACCGAGGTGCGTGGCGACGACGTCGTGGAGGCCGACCCGTTGCTGGTCGACGCCGCAGCCGGCGACCTCCACCTTCACCAAGGCTCCCCGGCGATCGACGCAGGGTCGAGCACAGGCGCGCCCGCTACCGATGCGGACGGTGCCTCCCGGCCGAACGGCGTTGCGTTCGATATCGGCGCCTACGAGTACGGCGCCACACCCGCCGATCAGGACCTCGTAGTTTGGATTCCCGTTGCCGCCAATGTCGGCGGCAGCTTCGGCAGCCAGTGGGTGACCGATGTCGTCGCGTTCAACGAGACCGGCGAGGACTGCGCCGTGACCGCCATCCTCCATACAACCATGGGAGACGTCCAGACAGCCAGCACGATCTTCGGCGGCGCCCAAGGAGTGTTCGAGGACATCGTCGGGGCGCTTGGAGCAACTGGCAAGGGCGCACTCGAGATCCGCTCGTCAGCTGCCCTGCGGGTCACCGCCCGCGTCTACAACAGCTCCGAGACCGGTACCTTCGGACAGTCGTTCGTCGGAGTGCATGCGGAGGATACCTTAAGCACTGGCAGCTCGGCATGGCTGACTGGGCTTCGCCAACAGGAAGGGCTGTTCCGGTCCAACCTGGCGTTCACCAACACCTCGGGTCAGCCCGCCACGCTCCAGGTCCGGCTCCTCGCCACCGACGGTACCGAGCGCACCCGATACACCGTGACCGTTCCACCGCACGGCCTCGTCCAAGACGTGGAGCCCTTCCGGACCCGTGCGGCGCAGCCAAACCTCGGATGGGGGCTCGCGCAAGTGAGCGTGACGTCGGGAACCGGTGTCATAGCATCCGCCTCCGTCATCGACTCCCGCACCAACGACGCAACCACCGTCCCGATGCTCCGCTGACGCGACCAGAGGACACACCACCATCCGGCACGGCTTGGCCTCGTTGCACGCTCAATCCTGCGGACGAGACGTCCGCGGTCCTTTCGGAGGATGTGGCGTGCCAATGTGCCGCCGTCCATGCACGGACCGCGGACCTCTGGTCCGCATCGGGCCAGGCTGCAAGCTCGATGCTGCGGACGAGACGTCCGCGGTCCTTTCGGAGGATGTGGCGTGCCGGTGTGCCGCCGTCCATGCACGGACCGCGGACCTCT
>CAZEJK010000081.1:7054-21599 GCA_964512045.1 uncultured Thermoanaerobaculia bacterium | reverse complement strand
GGTCCGATGCGGACCAGAGGTCCGCGGTCCGTGCGAGGGCGGCTTGCTGCCCGATTGGAGCTTCGCCCGTTCGTCCCTGTGTCCTCCGCGTTCTCCGCGGTGGATGCGCTGATTCGGTTCAACCGTCCAGCTAGAACACCGACCACACGAGCTGAGTGGGGTCGTCCGCGTCGACGGCAGGATCGCCGTTCATGTTCGGGTCTCCGGGACAGGCGCAGCCGCCCGGACCTTCGACGCAGGAGAGTATCACCCGATGTCGCCGGCGTCGCAGCTTTTAGACCGGTCGACATCGGATGGCACGAAAGCGTCTGTGTCGGCGGCGCTGGTGTCCGCCGGGTTGGAGTCGGTCCTCGTTGAGGACGTCTTCGCCAAACTTCGATGGCTGAGACGCACCGCGCAGACTGCGGGGAGGGCGGGTGGCACTCTGAACTCTGAGCTCTGAACTCTCCACTCCGAGCTCACGATCTTGCTGCGATTTCTCGATGATGTGGCGGTCGTGAGTCGCTACCCGTCCCGGTTGATCGAACGGGCGCGCTCGGCCGCCTTGCGAACATCCTCGGCACGGTTCGGAGCACCGGCCGCTTCGAGGTGGTCGGCGATCTGCTGTAGTGCGAAGGGCGCGCTGGGATGCAGGGTCTCGGCGGCGTCGATGAGGGCCATCGCTTTCCGGAGATGGTCCTCTGCTTCGCTGTCGCGATGCTGCCCATACAGCGAGGCCGCCAGGTAGCCGTGGGCGAACGCTGTCCACTGATGGTCAGGGCCCAGGGTGTGCTCGAACAGCTCGAGGCCCTCGCTCAGAGGAGCCTGGGCATCTGCCCAGCGGTGCTGTTCAAGAAGGATGTTGCCCACGCCTCGGACGAGCGTGGAGCCGACCTGGGGATGATACGGGCCGAGGGCGCCTCGCCGGCTCTCGAGGAGCTGACGGAGCACTGCCTCCCCCTCCTCGAGCCGGCCCTGATCGACCAATGCGGCGACGAGGTTGGTCAGGGTTCGCGCGACGTTCGGATGCTCCCTACCGAGGACCGGCACGGAGATCTCGAGTGCCCGCGTGTACCACCGCTCGGCCTCGGCGGGCCGCCCGCACCGCGCGTACAGAAACGCGAGGTTGTTGCACGTGGCCGCCACGTCTGGATGTCGCTCACCGAGCGCCGCCTGCTGCAGCTCGACGAGATCGAGGTAGAGTCGCTCGGCCTCCTCCCAACGGCCGAGCGCGGTCAAGACCTGAGCGCGAACACCGGTGGCGAGGAATGTTCGAACGTCATCGGTTCCGCGTTGCACCTTCACAGCGTCGACAGCGAGGCGGCTCATCGTGTCCGCCTCTTCGAGTGCGTTCTGGTCACGCAACGCAGCAGCGAGAAGGGTACGTGTGATGGCCACCTCGAGGTTGGTCTCGCCGAGGTGGTCTTGCTGGATCCGCAACGCCTGCCGGCAGTACTCGGCGGACTCACGGGACCGGCCCCGTTGGCGCTCGAATGCGGCCAGCGATACGAGGCTGGAGGCGGTGTCCAGGTCGTCGTCACCCAGGTGCTGGCGCCGGACCTCCAGCGCCTCGAGCAGGAGGGCCTCCGCCTCGTCCTCCTCACCGAGTGAGGAGTAGACCCGGCCGATGGTGTCGAGGAGGCGGGCTCGGACCAGGGGCTCGTCGTGCAGCTCGCGGGTGAGGCGTTCTCGGCCCGCCTGGAGGATCTCCAGCGCCGTGAGCTCCTCGCCCTGGGCGTTGCTCGGTCGTGGCTGATCGAAGATGTCGACCAGAAACTCTACGGTGGCGCGGGCCTCGCTCTCCTTCCGTTCGGCGAGGCTCTGTGCGTCCAGGGCCTGGTTGCGCTCGATGCGAAGCTGTCGGGTGTGGCGAACGCTCTGCACGACGGCGTTGCCGGCGAGAGCGAGCATGACAACGGCGGCAGCGACCCCGAGCCGATGGCGTCGCACGAACCGCCCGAGGCGGTACGCAGTGGACGGCTGCCGGGCCACGACCGGTAGGTGCTGCCGGTGTCGTCGGAGGTCATCGGCGAGCGCTCGCGCCGATGGGTAGCGCTCGGACGGCTCAGCGTGGAGGGCCTTGAGAATGATCGCGTCGACATCTGAGCTGATCTGGTTTTGCAGATGACCGTGGTCGGTGTCGCTGTCGGCGCGTCGGGACGGTCGCGGAGGCGGCCCGGTCTCGATGGCGCGGAGCTGTGCGTCGGGTCGAGTGCCCGTGGACGGGTAGGGGAGCTCGCCGGTGGTCAATGCGTACAGGAGCACACCGAGCGAGTACACGTCGCTTGCCATCGATACCGCCTCGCCACGGAGGTGCTCCGGGCTGGCGAACGCCGGGGTCAGCGGATGCAGACCGAGGGCCGTCCAGTGGGTGCTGTCGCCCTGCTCCGGGTCGAGGAGCTTGGCGATCCCGAAGTCGACCAGCTTCGGGATGCCATCGTTGGTGACGAGCACATTCGACGGCTTGATGTCGCGGTGCACGACGAGATGCCGGTGGGCGAGATCGACGGCGTCGCACAGCTGCTCCACGAGCTCGAGCCGCGCGTCGATCGATAGCTGGTGCTCGTCGCAGTAGGTGTCGATCGGCACGCCGTCGACGAGCTCCATCGCAAACCACGGGAGACCGCCATCGGTGGTGCCACCGTCGAGCAGGCGGGCGATGTTGGGGTGCTCGAGGGACGCCACGATCTGGCGCTCGGCGATGAACTTCTCTTCGAAGGCGGCCGCGCAGAGGTGCGAAGCGATGATCTTGACCGCCACCCGCTGCTCGAACTCCTCGCCCGCACGGTGGGCCTCCCATACCGTGCCCATGCCGCCGCGACCGATCTCGCGCACCAGCCGGAACGGCCCGATAGCGTCACCAGCCTTCATCGAGCCGTTTGCGCTATCGATCGGACCCGGACCTGCTGGCGGGGTCTCCAGGAAGTCGTCATCGGTGTGGCTTGCGAGCAACGATCGGATCTCGTCGCAGAGGTCGGCATCGGCGCCAGTAAGGCATTCGAGAAACCGCTCTCGCTCCGTCGGCGTGAGGTCGAGCGCCTGCAAGAACAGCTCCTTGACACGGCTCCAGCGCGGGGTCGTCATGGTGCAGCCCTCGCTGAAAGCTCGCGCCGCAGCCAGGCTCGGGCCACCGTCCACTCTCGCTTGACGGTGGCCGGCGAGATGCCGAGGGCCTCGGCCGCCTCGGGGACCGTCATGCCGGCGAAGTAGCGCAGCTCGACGAGCTGCGTCTGACGTGGATCGAGCTTGGCCAGCCGGGTCAGTGCCTCGTCCAGGGCGATCAGATCCTCGTCGCGTGGCTGGTTTGGTGTTTCGACGTCCGTTACGGTGACCCGCAGCCGGGCATCCCGGCGGGCGGCGTGGCGCCGGCGGGCGTGGTCGATCAGCACCCGGCGCATGATCCGGGCCGCCACGGCGAAGAACTGCGCGCGCTCTCGCCACTGCACCCGGCTCTGGTCCACGAGGCGGAGAAACGCCTCGTGCACGAGGCCGCTGGTGTCGAGGGTGTGGTCGTTCCGCTCGCGCCGCAGCTGGCGCCGCGCGAGCTGCTGGAGCTCGGTGTAGACGAGGGGCGTGAGACGGTCGAGGGCGTCGGGGTCGCCACGGCTCCACGCTCCCAGCAGCTCGGTCACCACCGACGGCGCGGGATCCGTGCTATCCGTCAGCACGATCCACTCCGTCGTAGAGCTGAACTGGTCGCGTTGTCTGCACAGTAGCAGTAGGCTACCACGAGCGAGCTCCTCCTTCATGCTCGCGTTCCATCCGGGTCGGCGCTACGCTGTGGTCATGGAAGCGACACTACGACCGATCGGCTGGGTGCGATCGCCGTTCACGAGCCAGCCGGGGACACCGATCCAACCGAGATTCTCAGACGGAGAGCGGGGGACGGTGATCCTGGAACCAGGCTTCGGAGAAGCGCTGTGCGACCTCGATGGCTTCGAGCGGATCTGGCTGGTGTGGCTGGCCGATCGCGCACGGCCCTACCGGCCAAAGGTGGTGCCGTACCGTGATGTGGTGGAGCGGGGCGTGCTCGCGACGCGCTCGCCGAGCCGACCAAACCCGATCGGGTTGTCGGTGGTGCGGCTCGTGGAGGTCCGGGGGTCCGAGCTGGAGGTGCTCGACCTCGACCTGCTCGACTGGACGCCGGTGCTCGACATCAAGCCGTACGTGCCGATGTTCGACGCGTTCCCGGAGTCGGCGGCGGGCTGGCTCGACGATGGGGCCGTGCAGCGACGGCGGGCGGACGAGCGGTTCGAGGAGTAGGCGTGGAGTCGCACGATCTGGTCGTGATCGGCGCCGGTGTGAGCGGCCTGGCGTTTGCCAACGCGATCCGGGATGCGTGTGCCGGGCCGCCGACGGTGCTCGTCCTGGAGGCGGCCGAGGAGCCCGGCGGCTACTGCCGGACCGTTCGCCGCGACGGCTTCGTCTGGGACTACTCCGGCCACTTCTTCCACTTCCGGCACCCCGAGATCGAGACCTGGCTGCGTGACCGGATGCCGGCCGACGATGTGCGGACAGTTACCAAGTGCTCGAAGATCCGGTTCGCGGATCGGTGGGTCGACTTCCCGTTCCAGCGCCATATCCACCAGCTGCCGCGTGAGGATTTTCTGGCGTGCCTGGTGGATCTGTTCGGTGCCACCGAGGCTCGTCGCACTGCCAGTAGCCCTGGCTACCGGTCGTTTCGCGAGATGGTGATCGGCAGGCTCGGTCAGGCGATCGCCGAGCGCTTTCTGATCCCGTACAACGAGAAGCTGTACGCCTGCGATCTCGACGACCTCGACGCCGGCGCAATGGAACGGTTCTTCCCCACAGTCGAGCTGTCCGACGTGATCGCGGCGATGCGTGAGGGCGCCGAGGACGTCTCCTACAACGCGACGTTCACCTACCCGCGCGGCGGGGCTGTGCAGTACATCCGGGCGCTGCTGGCGGATCTGCCGAAAGGGGTGGTGCGCTGCTCGGAGCGGGTCACCTCGGTGGACCTGCGGCGCCGGGTGGTGACGACGGACCGCGGCGAGATCCGCTACGGCAGACTGGTCAGCTCCACCCCACTGCCCCAGCTACTCGACATGTGCGGTCTCGAGCACGATCGCGGGGCGTTCTCGGCCAACGCGGTGCAGGTGTTCAACCTCGGCTTCGACCGCAAGGGACCGGAGGGGATCCACTGGCTGTACGAGCCGTCCCCGTCGATCCGTTTCTACCGGGTGGGGTTTTACGACAACATCCACGGCGACGACCGGATGAGCCTGTACGTGGAGATCGGCGTGCCGGCGGGAACGGCCGTCGACGAGGACGTCGAGCTCGACCGGCTGCTTTCTGATCTCCGCGAGATCGGGATCATCCAGGATCACCGTCTGCTGGCCTCGCACTCGGTGCGGCTGGATCCGGCGTACGTGCACCTGTCCGAGCGATCGCGGGCCGAGACGGCGCGTGTGCGCGCCGTGCTCAACGCCGCCGGCGTCTATCCGTTCGGCCGATACGGCGGCTGGACGTACTGCTCCATCGAGGACAACATCGTCGAGGCGCGAGCGCTGGCCGCCACGTTGGCGCCGGTTCTGTAGCGCGCGTTTCACCTCCTGCTGTTAAACCCAGGGGGGGGCTCCCCGTATCTAAACTGAGAAGGAAACGATCCGGGGAGGCGTCGCGATGGCCAAGCTGCTTAGAATTCTGGTGCTCGTTGCAGTGATTGCCGCCGCTGCCGGCGGGATCTCGGCGTGGGTCGGCTCACACAGGGGAGCTGAGAACGGGTTGACGCTGATCCCGGTGGAGCGGGGTGCGATTACGGACAAGGCGCTGGCGGTGGGGCAGATCGAGCCTCGCGAGCGGTTCCAGGTGAAGTCGAAGATCTCCGGGATCGTGCGCGAGTGCTTTGTCCAGGTGGGCGATGTGGTCTCCGCCGGTGACCGGCTGTTCGAGATCGCGCCGGATCCGACCCCGCAGGAGCTGCTGGTGGTGGACCATCAGCTGCGATCCGCCGAGGCGACGTTCGCCAAGGTCAGGGTGGATCTCGAGCGCGGCCGCGAGCTCCACAGCAAGGGGCTCATGTCACGCGGAGACCTGGATGCACTGGAGGAGAGCTTCGAGCTCGCCGAGGTGGCGCTCGAGCAGGCGCGAGACAACCGACAGTTGACGCGAAGCGGCAAGGTGTCCGGGGGTGTCACGGTTGTGGACGCCATCATCCGTGCTCCGGCGAGTGGCACGGTGCTCAGCCGCTCGGTGAACCCGGGAGATCCGGTCGTGCCGCTGACCTCCTACCAGCCGGGGACCGAGCTGGCGGCAATTGCTGACATGAGTGATCTGGTGTTCAAGGGCACCGTGGACGAGATCGACGTCGGCAAGGTCTCTGTCGGAATGCCGTGCCGGATCAAGGTGGGCGCGCTGCCGGATGTTGCTGTGACGGGCGAGCTGGCGCGGATCGCCCCGCAGGCGAGTAGCAGCGAGGGCGCCACGCTGTTCGACGTGGAGATCGAGCTGGACCCGAACCACTCGGTGACGTTGCGTGCGGGCTACTCTGCCAACGCCGACGTGATCATCCGGGAGAAGACCGATATCCTCCTGGTTCCGGAGCGGCTGGTGCATTTTGGCGGGGGTGAGGACGCGACCTCGGTCGAGGTCCCGGGCTCCGGTCCCGATGCTGAGCCCGTGACCGTGCCGGTCACGCTCGGGCTGTCGGACGGTCTCAACGTCGAGATCGTGGAAGGCCTCCAGGAAGGCGACCAGGTGGTTCAGCGGCCGCCGCGGGAGATCAGCTGACCGTGGGCACTCTCGCGCTGCTCCTGCGGCAGATGGTGCGCGATCTGTGGAGTCAGAAGCTGCGCACCTTCCTGACGACCTTCGGGATCGTCTGGGGGACGGTGGCCGTGAGCCTGCTGCTGGCGTTCGGGGAAGGGTTGCACGAACGTCAGACCAAAGCCTTCGCCGGCCTGGGCGACCGGATCGTGATTGCCTGGCCGTCACGGACCTCGTTACCGTACGAGGGCCTCGGAAAGGGACGGCAGATCCGGATGACCGAGGACGATGTGCAGTTTGTGCGCGACCGGGTCGACGGGATCGCGGCGCTGTCCAGCGAGTACTCCGAGACGCTCCAGGTCCGTTACGGTGAGCGGGGACGGGCGGTGGATGTCTCCGGGATCTCGCCGGAGTTTGGGACGATGCGCGCGTTGGTGCCGCAGAGTGGAGGCCGGTTCATCAACCCGATCGACATGGAGCAGCGGCGCAGGGTGGTGTTCGTTGGGAACGAGCTGGCAGAGGACCTGCTCGGTCGCCCCAACCCGGTCGGCGAGACCGTGATGCTGCACGGCTCGCCGTTCACGGTGGTGGGGGTGTTGACGCCGAAGACCCAGGACTCCTCGTACTCCGGTCGCGACCACAGCAAGATGTTCATCCCCGCGCCGACGCTGCGCGCTTTGACCGGCCGCAAGTACATCAACCTGTTCATCTTCAGGGCCCAGGACCCCGCCGGAAACGCCGCGCTGACCGAGCGGATCCGAGAGCGGCTCGCCGAGCGGATGCGGTTCGATCCGGCGGACAGCGAGGCGCTGTCGATCTGGGACACAACCGAGATGTTCGTGTTCTTCGACACGTTCATGCTCGGCTTCAAGATCTTCCTTGGCCTGATGGGTGGTCTGACGCTGGTGGTGGGCGGGATCGGGGTGTCCAACATCATGAACGTCGTCGTCGAGGAGCGGACTCGCGAGATCGGCATCAAGATGGCACTCGGGGCGCGGTACCGCACTGTCCTCGCCCAGTTCTTGGCCGAGACGATGCTGATCACCGCTGTTGGAGGCGCCGTCGGTCTGGCCCTGGCGTTCGCGATCTGCGCTGCCGTGCCGGCGTTCGGACTGACCGAGGCCATCGGCGAGCCGCATCTGTCGCCGGCACTCACGGGGCTGACAGCGGCGGTGTTGGGACTGATCGGGCTGGTCGCCGGGTACTTTCCGGCACGAGACGCCGCCGGGATGGACCCGGTGGTGGCGATGAAGCTGTAGCGAGGCGGATGATGGGAGCACGGAGCTTTGCGGTCATCAGTCAGCTGTTCCTCCAGGCCTCCACCATGCAGCGCAAGCGTGCCATGCTGACCGTTGCCGCGATCGCCTGGGGCACGGTCGCCATCGTGCTGTTGCTGGCGTTCGGCGAGGGGCTGAAGCAGCAGATGATGCGTGGCCGTCGTGGGATGGGTGAGAACATCGCGGTCTGGTGGCCCGGGGAGACGTCGGTGGTGTGGGACGGGCTGCCAACCGGCCGACCGATCCGACCGCGGCTCGACGATATTCCGTACCTGCGCCAGCGGATGACGGCGGCGTCCGGCGTCGTCGGCGAGATCACATCGTGGCAGACCACGCTCACCTGGGGACGGCGCACGGTCAACGGCAGGGTGACCGGCGCCAACTCCAGCTACGGAGTGCTCCGGCACCACTTCGCCCAGCCTGGCGGGCGGTTCTTCAACCCGAACGACGAGGCCGAAAAGCGGCGCGTGATCTTCCTCGGCAACGAGCTCGCGGCGGACATCTTCGGTGAGGTCGATCCTGTTGGGGAGGTCGTGCAGGTGGCTGGCTCGCCGTACACGGTGATCGGCGTGATGCAGGAGAAGCTCCAGATGGGAACCTACGGTGGGCCGGACGCCGACCACGGCGTCGTGCCGATCACCACGTTCGCAGCTCAGTTCGGTCGGGAGACCCTGAGCAATGTCGTGTTCAAGGTGGATCGTCCCGAGCTGATGCCGGTGGCGCGGGAGCAGTTCGCGAATGCACTGAGCGCGCGGTACCGGTTCGATCCCACCGACCAGGAGGTGGTGCGGCTGTGGGACACCGCGGAGGGCTCCAAGGTGATGACCACCGTGCTGGTCTCGATTCAGATCTTCCTCGGAGTCATCGGTGGCCTGACCCTGCTCGTGGGCGGGATCGGTGTTGCGAACATCATGTACGCCGTGGTCAAGGAGAAGACCAAGGAGATCGGGGTTCAGATGGCGATGGGCGCTCGTCGCGGCTGGGTGACCGGTCCGTTCCTGCTGCAGGGGCTGCTGTACACTCCTCGGAGGCTGCGCTGGCCTGGCGCTGGCGTTCGTGCTGGTCACCGTGCTCGCCCTGCTGCCAACTGCCGGCAACGACGCCCTGGAGTTTCTGGGCAAGCCGACGCTGTCGTGGCCGATCGCTGCGGCGACGGCCGGGGTGCTTGGCACCGTTGGACTCCTCGCCGGGTACTTCCCGGCGCGACGGGCCGCCTCCGTGGAGCCGGCCGAGACACTTCGGTATGAGTGAGGTGACCCCATGAACTGGCCCTTGATGCGCGCTCAGAAGACGGCCCAGGAGACCAACGGACATCTCATCCACATGAGCGAGATCACCAAGACGTATGCGTCGGGCAAGATTCGTGTGGAGGCGTTGCGAGGCGTCGATCTTGCGGTGCGGCGCGGTGACTTCGTTGCCGTTGTCGGACCTTCGGGCTCGGGCAAGTCAACCCTGCTCAATCTGCTGGGCTGTCTCGATACTCCGACGGACGGTGAGTACGTGCTCGGCGGCGAGCGGGTGGCGGGGCTCGATCGCGATCAGCTGGCCGATGTTCGCAACCGGCGTGTCGGGTTCATATTCCAGAGCTTCAACCTGCTGCCCCAGCTGACCGCGCTCGAGAACGTCGAGATGCCGATGCTGTTCGGCGGCGTTCGCCGCTCCGAGCGCCGCCGGCGGGCGCTGGAGCAGCTCGAGCGGGTCGGGCTCGGAGATCGCGTCGAGCATCGGCCCACCGAGCTCTCCGGCGGTCAGATGCAACGCGTGGCGGTGGCTCGGGCGCTGGCCATGGAGCCGGACATCATCCTCGCGGACGAGCCGACCGGGAACCTCGATACCGGCTCTGGCTCGGATGTCATGTCACTGCTCGCCGACCTTTGGGAGCAGGGCAGGACCCTGGTGGTGGTGACCCACGACATGGCCCTGGCCAGGAGGGCGCAGCGAGTCGTCGAGCTTCGCGACGGCGAGGTCGTCAGCGACAGCGTGAACGGGCCGGTCCCCGAGTCGCGTGTGCCGTTGCAGTGAGCTCCCCCGTCGTTCTCACACCCCGGCGTCGGCGCCGAGCTGCTGGTCCATCGCCGCGAGGAGATCACTCTCGGCGCGGCGGCCGCTGGCGATGGCCCGGCCGATGGAGACCTTGACGAACTGCGCGCTCGCGTCCTTGGCCGCCGCACATGCCATGCAGTCCTCCGAGCTCGCATCGACCGATGTGATCCGGCCGCTCGTGCGCTCCCGGTAGGCGGCGAACCACTCGCTGTCGACGGTGACCCTCGTTCCGTGCTCGCCTGGCACGACGTGGACGATGAGGACCGAGCTCTCGGGCTCCGGCGCGGGCCAGTCCAGCACGGCCTCGAGGTGTGCGGCCATCGGCTCCTGCGTCTGCCGGTACGTCACAACCTCGGCTTTCATGTCGATGACGGCTGCGGACAAGGCCGCGAGGACCTCGCGGAAGCCAGCAGCAGAGTAGACGCGGTCAGGCTGGTCGGGCGTCCCGCCGGTGGAGGTGCAACCGATGACGACCAGGAGAGGAGCGATGAGGAGGACGAGCAGACGAGAGGTTCGTGTATCCACATCGTTAATGTAGCTCGTCTGCCGCGTTGCGTCGACTGGGTTGGCCGTGCGCTTCGGGCCGCCGGACGTCTGCATCCAACCCGTACCGGCGGACCTTGTCGCGCAGTGTCTTGCGGTCGATCCCGAGCACACGTGCCGCCCGGGTCTTGTTGCCTCCCGTATGGTTCAGCACCGCCTGGATGTGACGGGCCTCGATCTCGGCGAGTGATCGTTCCAGGGCTGTAGCGCGGACGGCCGAGAACCGCATGTGCGACGGCAGGTCCGGGACGTCGATGGCGTTGCCGTCGCCCAGCACCACGAGCCGTTGGATGTGGTTCTCGAGCTCACGGACGTTGCCTGGCCAGGCGTACCTGTGCAGGATCTGGATGGCGCGGTCGGTGAGCGTTGGCTCAGGGCGACCGTGCTCCTCAGCGTACTTCCGCAGGAAGTGGCGTACCAGCAACAGGACATCGTTGTCGCGGTCGCGCAGTGGTGGAACCTCGATGGCGATGACGTTGAGCCGGAAGTACAGGTCTTCCCGGAACAGCTGCTGACGGACTCGAGTGAGCAGGTCCTTGTTGGTGGCAGCGAGCACGCGGACGTCGACCGGGCGAGAACGCGTGGAACCGACCATCCGTACCTCGCGCTCCTGCAGCACGCGCAGCAGCTTGACCTGCATGCTGAGGCTCATCTCCGAGATCTCATCGAGGAAGATGGTGCCTCCATTGGCGGTCTGGAAGAACCCGACGCGTGACTCGGTGGCGCCGGTGAACGAGCCCTTGAGGTGACCGAACAGCTCGCTCTCGAGCAGGCCTTCCGGAATTCCTGCGCAATGAACGGGTACGAACGGAGCCGAGGCGCGTGGCGACGAGTAGTGGATCGCCCTGGCGACAAGCTCCTTGCCGGTCCCGCTCTCGCCGCTGATGAGGACGGTGGCGGTGGTGCCGGCGGCCCGCGAGATCGTACGGAACACGTCATGCATCACGTCGGCCTCGCCGATCAACCCAGCTGCCGCGACCCGGTGCGGAGGGGGTGGTCCTTTCACGGTGCCACGTCGCCGGCGGTGCGCGTTCGCTCGCGCCAGCGCCGAGTGGAGCCGGGCGGCGGAGCACGTGGCGACCACACAGTCCACGGCGCCGGCGCGAATGGCGTCGACGGCCTCGTCGACCTTGCGCGCGCGTCCGACGGCGATCGATGCAGCGTGCGGGGAGTTCTCGGCCACATGCCGGATGAGGCCAAAAGCGTGATCGCCGAGGGCGAGATCCGCGAGCACGACAGTGGAAGGGTTTGCCTCGAGGAACTCGAGGGCTTCTGTGGCCGATCCGACAGCCCGTACCAGACAGCCTTGCTCCTCGAGGAAGCGCTGGAAGCTGTCGCGCACTGGTTGGTGCTCCACGACCACCAGAACCGTGCCCTCCGTCGGTCTCATGGATGTCTCCGTCCTGACTTGACCATAGCCTGCCTGGGTGAGCTGTCAAGAGGAGGTGGGTCTGTTTTTCTCGCCCTTTTCGGTGATTTTCGTATCAGTGGGAAGATTTTACCCACTACAGTGCGTCTCGATCGCGAATCGACTCCAGGGATGACGCGATGCGGCGCCGGTCTTCTGGGGGCAGACGGTGTCGTGCGCTCGCGCTGTCGATACACGAGCGGAGAACGGCGTTGCTCTGTCCACGAAACAACCAGGGACCGACGAGCATCGGGTCGCCAGTCACGCGTGCGGGGACCCTGCTGTGGCCGTTCTCGCAGTGACACGGTCAGATGTTGAGACCCGAGTACCGCGATGCGGCATGGCACAGCTATTGCTCCTTCAAAGAAAACTCCGGCCTCGATGGAGGACTCGCATGGAACCCACCCACGCCTCCGCGGACGACCCTGGCTTCGTGTACAACGACCTGTGCTCCAGCTGCCTGCACGCTGCAAGCTGTCCTGACTGCACGCCAACCCGCGATCCTGTGCTCCGCTGCGGTGAGTTCGAGATGCCGGGAACGGCCTCGGATCCGTCGATGGTCCAGCAGATCGAGGCTCTGGTGGCTCAGCATGGCGAAGCCGGCGGCGGTCTGATCGGCATGATGCAAGGGATCCAGGCCCGATTCGGGTACCTGCCGGAGGGGGCTCTGCGGCTTCTGGCGCAGCGGACTGGACGCTCGCTTGTCGACATCTACGGCGTGGCGACGTTCTACAAGGCGTTCAGTCTCGAGCCTCGCGGTCGTCATCTGGTCTCGGTGTGCACCGGGACGGCGTGTCACGTTCGCAACGCCCCGCGGGTGGCCGCGGCATTCCAGCGTCAGCTTGGCGTTGCTGCGGGGCACACAACCGACGATCGGGAGTTCACGCTCGAGCTCGTCAACTGCCTGGGCGCCTGTGCACTCGGACCGATCGTGGTGATCGACGGCCACTACTTCTCGCAGGTGAGCGAACGAGAGGTGGAGTCGATCCTGAACCGTGCCCGGGTCGGGCTGGATCGGGTGGAGCCTGCCGGAGACGAGCGAGTCTTCCCGGTCCAGGTGCACTGTCCTCGCTGCAACCACTCCTTGATGGATCACGAGCACCTGCTCGACGGCAAGCCGTCGATCCGAGTGACAGTGTCGTTCCTGCGCAAGCACGGCTGGCTTCTGCTGTCGTCGTTGTACGGGTCGTTCACGATCGAGTCGCAGCACCCGATCCCCGAGGACACGGTGGCCAACTTCTTCTGCCCGTACTGCCACGGTGAGCTGATGGGCCATGCCAGCTGCGCGGTGTGCGACGCACCGATGGTGCCCATGATCGTTCAGGGCGGCGGCATGGTGCAGATCTGCTCTCGCCGAGGGTGTCGCTCCCATATGCTCGATCTGAACGGGGTCAACTTCCAGTGAGCACATTCTCAGCGACTCAAGCATCCCACATCTTCGAAGACTCGAGGCATGCGCCGGGGGCCGGATGGCGGGGATCCGGCTGTCGGGGCAGGGACCTGGACCGGGTTGCGGAGACGTCGCTCCTGCGAGTGAGACTGGGTGAGTGGGGGAGCGCAACGTCAACACCTCATATCGTACTGCTACGCGGGCGCGACACCGGTAGCTTCGGAGTATCACTTTGGTTGCGGCCCTCGGCCGCGTTGGCTTCTGAAGGGAGGTCGAGGCTGCAATGGATCGCCTGAGATCGACTCTCGAGTTTCATCAGCTCCGTGAGCGGCTGATCGCGGATGCCGATCCGTCGCACCCGGTGGTGATCATACCGGCGGGAACGTGCGGGCAGGCGAGCGGCGCGAACGATCTGATCCGGGTCGCCAAGCGAGAGCTGCTCGCCCGCGGCCTCACGGATCGAGTTGCGCTGCGGATCACCGGTTGCCATGGGTTCTGTGAGATGGAGCCGTCAGTGCTGGTCGAGCCGAGCAGGACCTTCTACCCCCGGGTGACCACCGACGGCATGGCTCGGATCATCGAGGCCGTCGCCGACGGCACGGTGCTGGAGGATCTGCTGCCGCGGGATCCTGTCACGGGCGTGGTCATCTCGAGTCAGGAGGAGATGCCGTTCTTCGGTGGACAGCAGCGGACCCTGATGGCGCGCAACGAGTGTCTCGACCCGATCCGGATCTTCAACGCCGTCCACTGCGGCGGCTACACGGCGTTCGTCCGGGCACTGGATGCCGGTGATCCGGAGGCAGTGCTCGACGCCGTCGAGCGCTCGGGGCTGCGCGGGCGCGGAGGGGCGGGCTTCCCGACAGCGCGCAAGTGGAGGCTCCTCAAGGAGCAACCTTCACGACGCGGGAAGGCACTGGTGTGCAACGCCGACGAGGGCGATCCCGGGGCGTACATGGACCGAAGCCTGCTCGAGGGCAACCCGCACAGTGTCATTGAAGGGATGCTGATCGGAGCGTTCGCGACCGGCGCGGACCGCGGTGTGATCTACGTCCGTGCGGAGTACCCTCTGGCCATCAAACACCTGGTCATCGCGCTGCGCCAGGCGCGGACGATGGGGCTGCTGGGTGCGGACATCCTCGGCACCGGGATGTCGTTCGACATCGAGCTGGTGCGCGGTGC
>CAZEJK010000081.1:5574-7044 GCA_964512045.1 uncultured Thermoanaerobaculia bacterium | reverse complement strand
TGCCGGCGCCTTCGTCTGCGGCGAGGAGACCGCACTGATCGCCTCCATCGAAGGGCGTATGGGTGAGCCGAGACAGCGGCCCCCGTTCCCGATCGAGCGCGGCATCAACGGGATGCCGACGGCGATCAACAACGTCGAGACGTGGGCGAACGTCCCGGTGGTGCTTGGTGAGGGGGCGGACCGGTTCCGAGCGATCGGGACCGAGGGGAGCGCCGGTACCAAGGTGTTCAGTCTCGTGGGCAAGGTCCGCAACACCGGCCTCGTCGAGGTTCCGATGGGCACGCCAGTGCACAGCATCGTGTACGGGATCGGTGGTGGCGCAGCCAGCGGGGGGCGGCTCAAGGCCGTGCAGACCGGCGGTCCTTCCGGAGGCTGTATCCCGGCGGACCGCTTCGAACTGACCATGGACTACGAGAGCCTCAAGCAGGTCGGCTCGATCATGGGATCGGGCGGCATGATCGTCATGGACGAAGGTACGTGCATGGTCGATCTCGCTCGCTACTACATGTCGTTCCTGGCGGACGAGTCGTGCGGCAAGTGCTTCACCTGTCGGAAGGGTACGCAGCGGATGCACGAGCTGCTGTCCGACATCGCAGAAGGCCGCGCGACGCTGGCCGACCTCGACCTCCTGGAGGAGCTTGCCGAGGTCGTGCGCGATACCTCCATGTGTGGTCTCGGCCAGTCGGCGCCGAACCCCGTGTTGAGCACGCTGCGCTACTTCCGCGAGGAGTTCGTCGAGCACGTGGTCGACCAGCGCTGCCGCGCCGGTGTCTGCCGCGATCTGGTTGGTGCGGCGTGTCAGTCGGCATGTCCGGTGGGTACCGAGGCGTGGCGGTACGTGGCGCACATCGAACGGGGAGAGTACGACGATGCCTACCGGGTGATTCGCGAGGCCAACCCGTTCCCGTCAGTGTGCGCTCGGGTATGCCACCACCCGTGCGAGGCGAGCTGTCGGCTGGGGACAACTGGAGATCGGCCGGTGGCGGTGCGCGCGCTCAAGCGTTTTGTGACCGATACGGTGGGTCCCGATACCTGGAAGCCGGAGATCCTTCCAGCTGGCCCGGACAGCGGTCGTGTGGCCGTTGTCGGCTCGGGGCCGGCAGGGTTGACGGCAGCGCACGAGCTGTCGCGCAGCGGGGTTCGGGTGACGGTCTTCGAGGCCGACGAGGAGCCTGGCGGGATGCTGCTTGCCGGCGTTCCCTCCTACAGGCTGCCGCGGGACGTGGTTCGGCGGGAGGTGGCATCGCTGCTCGACGACCCCAACATCGAGCTGCGCTGCTCGGTGACCCTCGGTGACGCGCTGGAGCTGGAGACACTCCTCGACGAGGAGGGGTTCGACGCTGTGTTTCTCGCCATTGGGGCCCACCGGAGTCGTCAGCTCGGGCTCGAGCACGAGGAGGGCACCGACGGTGTGGACTCCTCCATGAAGTTTCTCAAGGCGTACAACCAACGTGGCCAGAGCCTGGCCCG
>CAZEJK010000081.1:0-5564 GCA_964512045.1 uncultured Thermoanaerobaculia bacterium | reverse complement strand
AGTCGGCGTCATCGGCGGCGGCAACTCTGCCATCGATGCGGCCCGAGTGGCCCTGCGCCAGGAAGCCGTCGACGAGGTGACGATCTTCTACCGCCGCACCTCCGACGAGATGCCGGCCATCCCAGAGGAGGTGGCGGCTGCTTTGGAGGAGGGGATTCTGCTCGAGGAGCTGGTGTCGCCCGTGCGCCTCCACGCCGATGGCGGCCGGCTGCGCGGGGTGGACTTCATCCGCAACCGTCTCGGAGACTTCGATGCCAGCGGGCGTCGTCGGCCCGAGCCGGAGCCGGGGACCGAGTTCACGGCGGAGCTCGACACGTTGGTGGTGGCGATCGGCGAGGTGATGCAGGCGTGCCTGCCCGAGGACGGCGCCGGGATCCGGCTGCGTTCGGACGGCCACATCGATGCGGATCGTCGGACACTGTGTACCACGCGGCCGGGCGTGTTCGCAGGCGGAGACGCCGTGACTGGACCCAACACCGTGATCGACGCCATCGCTGCCGGCAAGCAGGCAGCGGCGGTGATCGAGCGTTACCTCGCCGGGCTCGACCTGGTGGCGCCGCGCCCCCGACGGACGCCGTCGGCGTACGTGCCGCCGAGCGTTGCCGATCACGTCGCAACAGGGGTCGACCGGATCGAGCCTGCGACGGCGGAGATGTCGCGGCGACGGTCGTCGTTCGTCGAGGTGGAGCACAGGCTGACCGCGGACCAGGCGCGGTGCGAGGCCGGCCGCTGCCTGCGCTGCGACCTGGAGTTCACGATGCCGGCCGAGGAGCCAGCGCGGGCGATGGAAGGAGAGCTACGGTGATCACCCTGAGCATCAACGGTCTCGAGGTCTCGGTCGAGCCGGGGACCACGATCCTCGAGGCGGCGGAGTTTCTCGGCTTTCCGATTCCAACGTTGTGCCACATGGAGGGGCTGACGCCGTACGGCGCCTGTCGCCTGTGTGTGGTGGAGGTGGGCGAAGGCGCCGCCGCGCGGCTGGTGACCTCGTGCACGTCACGGGTGTCCGAGGGCCTTCAGGTTCGCACGGCGTCAGCGCGAGTGCTGCGGGCCCGGCGGATGGTGATCGAGCTGCTGCTGGCGTCATGTCCACAGTCGAAGACGATCCAGGACATCGCCTCGGCGCACGATGTGCGTCAGCAGCGGTTCCGGCAAGAGCACGAGGACTGCATTCTGTGCGGTCTGTGTGTGCGGATGTGCGCCGAGCAGATGGTGGCGGGCGCGATCGGCTTTCGCGGCCGGGGCGGCGAGCGCTCGATCGGTACCCCGTTCGATCGGCCCGCTGACGAGTGTCGCTTGTGTGGCGGGTGCATGTACGTATGCCCTGCGTGTGAGCTGCGGTGTACGTACACCGATCCGGAGAAGGCGATCTGCGGCGGCTGCGCCAACCTGGCGCCGCCGTGCGTGGCCAAGCCGAGCTTCGAAGACATGATGTGCTACATGGACCCGTGTGTTGCCTGCGAGATCAACAAGGCGTGACCGACGGGACTCGGAGATCGTGAGGAGGAAACGATGACCCTTTCGAGAATCAATGCAACGGCGGCCACCCTGACCAAGAACCGGACCGAGCACTCGGTGGTCCCGACGTCCGGGATGTGTGTGACGTGTGTCGACGGCTGCATCGGTATGTGCGAGATCGGTAAGTCCGCGTACCGTGGCCACGAGGTGATCTACCCACAGCCGTTCGGTGTGATCACCACCGCTGGCGAGAAGGCGTATCCGGTCGATTACTCCCACTTCAACATCATGGGCACCGCGGTTGGCGCCCACGGGATCGAGGCGGACAGCGACCGCGCGATCTTCCCGGCGGTGGACCTGGAGGTGCACTTCGGCCACGACGGCGGGATCAGGTTCCGCTACCCGTGGATCATCCCTGGCATCGGCTCCACCGATGTCGCGAAGAATAACTGGGAAGGGCTGGCGATCGGGTCGGCGCTCGCCGGCACGGGCCTGACCATCGGTGAGAACGTCTCCGGGATGGACATGGAGGCGAGGATGGAGAACGGTCGCGTGGTCGACACCGTCGACCTGAAGCGCCGGGTGCGGCTGTACAAGGACCACCAGATCGACGGCTACGGCGCGATCATCGTCCAGGCCAACGTCGAGGACACCCGGCTCGGCGTCCAGGAGTACGCGATCTCCGAGCTGGGGGTCGAGTGCGTCGAGCTGAAGTGGGGGCAGGGCGCCAAGAACATCGGCGGCGAGGTCAAGATCCGGTCGTTGGAGAAAGCGCAAGAGCTGTATCGCCGCGGCTACGTGGTGCTGCCTGACCCCACCGATCCGAACGTCATTCAAGCGTTCGAACGTGGATGGTTCAAGGAGTTCGAACGCCACTCGCGGATCGGGATGGTCTCCGAGGAGGGCTTCGCGTCGCGCGTCGAGGAGCTCAGGGCGGCCGGCGCCAAGTACGTGTTCCTGAAGACGGGGGCGTACCGTCCCGCGGACCTGGCGCGTGCCGTGGCGTGGTCGAGCACGTACGGGATCGACCTGCTGACAGTCGACGGTGCGGGCGGCGGCACCGGAATGAGCCCGTGGCACATGATGAACGAGTGGGGCATGCCACCGGTGGAGCTGCACTCCTTGCTGTACGCGTACCTCGAGCGGCTGGCCAACGCTGGCAAGCCGGTGCCGGCTGTGGCCGTGGCCGGCGGGTTCACGTTCGAGGACCAGATCTTCAAGGGGCTGGCGCTGGGGGCTCCGTTCGTCAAGCTGGTGGGCATGGCGCGCTCGCCGATCGCCGCCGCGATGGTCGGCAAGACGATCGGTCGCGCGATCGAGCAGCACCAGATTCCGGTGTACGTCGAGCGGTTCGGATCGACCAAGGACGAGATCTTCGTGACCGCCACCGAGCTCCGACACAAGCTCGGCAACGACGAGTTCGATCGGCTGCCCACCGGCGCCATCGGGCTGTACACCTACTACGAGCGGCTCGGCCAGGGGCTGCGCCAGCTGATGTGCGGCTCGCGGAAGTTCGCGCTCGAGCACATCTCCCGCGACGACCTCGCCGCGCTGACGCACGAGGCCGCCGACATGACCGGGATCACCTACGTCATGGACGTCGACAACCAGGAGGTGGAGAGCATCCTGAGCAGCGCCATGCACTGAGGAGCGAGCTCGCTCGAGGGTCTCGCTCTACTCGGAGCTGCTGTCCAGCTCCTCGAGACGCCGCATGAGCTCGTCGATCTCCCGCTGGCGGGCGGCATGACGTTCCATGGCCTGGAGCAATGCCCCCTGGCTGATCGTGCAGCTGGCTCGAACGGTGCTCCTTTCTGACTGGATGATCGTTCCGGCGAGCTCTCGATCCAGCTCCGGAGCGACCGGAGCGGTGACGAAGCGGAGTCCGAGCAGGAGCATCCGCACGAAACGCTCTGTCTCATCCGGACCACGGCCGTCCGGATGCCTGGCCTGGACGTCGACCGCGAGGCCGCCGTCGAGCTCGGAGACCACGATGGACATGTCGCCGAGCTGGGCGAACAGGTCATCCTCGCTGCTGTGCAGTGAACGGAGTCGCTCGAGGACCTGCTCGCGTTCGCTCGGCTGGTCGGTGTCCTGGGCGCCATCCTCGTCGCCTGGACCTCGACCGGGCATGCGAATGGCGACCCTCGCCAGCGCCGACCGCGAGTCCCCGAGCAGGACGACGGCAGGGAACTCTGGAGGCTCCTCGAGGGATCTCAGCTCGCCACAGACCGTGGCCGCCGTGGCTGCACCTTCGAGATCGCTGTACGGGCGTGCGATCGTGAGCCAGCCGTCCGGACAGCGAACGATCCGCGGTGTACTGGTCTCGATCATCGCGAGCATCTCGGCTCGTTCGTCGGGGTCCTCGATCTCTGCAAGCAGCTCCTCCTGCCACTCGGTCAGCTCGGGGTCGGCGCCGCGAGCCCAGACGAGCCGATCCTCGCGCGACGGGTCCGCAGACCAACCTGCGGCCTCCAGCGCCATCTCCAAGGCAGAGTCGGAAACTCCCGAGCGGAGCCATGTCGAGCTCGGACCGACGCCTCCCAGCCACCAGACCTCCTCCACCACGCGCGGTTCCAGGCCGAGCTCCTCGACCTGTCCGCTCATCATCTCGAGGATGAGGCGGGCGGGACCACCGGCCCGTGCTCCGAGCTGCTCCTCCATCGCCACCGCGTTGACCATCACGGGATGCGTGCGGGCGGCAGACCAGTGGACCCGGGCGATCCACCCGGGATCGCTGGCAGCAAGTGCGGTGGTGACGGCCTCCGGGAGAACCTCGGTGTCGGCTGCTGCCATGGCTGTGACCGCAAGCACCAGCGCCAGTGTCAGCAACGGTGCGTGAGCTGTCTGTCGTCGGGGTCGCATCATCTCCTCCTACGGGGCGCCGCGAGGCTCTGTCCAGTCAGACGAAGGTCAGGGCTGCAAAGTTCCCGGACCGGAGCATCCTTTCCGCTACCAGTATGCGCGTACTGTGGAGCGGTCGTGACGTGACGGTAGCTTTCGTGTGGCTTCCGGTTATGGGTGCAGCAGCTCCCGGAGCCGTTCGGCCGCCTGTGCCGCCCGTCCGATCCGGGTCGCCTTGCCCTGAAAGACCGGTGGCCGGCCCCCACCCCGCCCATCGAGAACCTCGGCCACTGCACGCCCGAGGTGGACGCTGTCGAGCTCACCACCAGCGACGACCGCGAACGCGCCGGTTTCAGCTGTCAACAAGAGCACGCGAGAGCGCTCGAGCTCGGCGTACCTTCGTGCCAGAAGCGGCAGAAGATCGGCGGCATGTCCCGGTAGCTGATGGTGGAGCACCGCGGCGTCCTGGGTGGCAAGCTGGGCGAGCATCGCGTCGAGCAGATCGCTGCCCAGCCGCTTGGCGCGACGTTCGGCCTCCGCCAGCTGGTGGGCTCGGAGCTCGAGCAGAGCGGCCACCTCGTCGTCGCGGCAGCTCAGCAGCTGGCGAAGCCGTGCGGCCCGTTCCTCGTGTGCGAACAGCCGCCTGCGGGCGCGGTCTCCCGCGACGTAGAGCAGCCGTGTACCGCCGTGGCGCCGCTCGGCGCCGAGCAGGCAGATCGGTGCGAGCTCGGCAGTCGATCGCACGTGGGTGCCGCCGCAGGTGGCGAGATCGACCCCTTCGATATCGATCAGCCGCACCGTGTCCGCGATGTCGTCCGGTAATGCGCGGCAGCGAGCCCCGAGCTTCGAGATCTCCTCCGGAGTCGCCCAGCGCACCACAACGGCGTGGCCGGCGCGAGTGGCGTCCGCGAGGGCATCCTCGAGCGTTCGGAGCTGCTTCACATCGATCTCCGAAGTGTCCAGGTCGATGTCCGACAGCTGGTCTCCGAGGTGGAAGCCGATCGTTGCCCACCCGAAACGGTCTGCGGCGACCGCAGTCAGCAGATGTTGTGCGGTGTGCTGCTGCATGTGGTCCCATCTGCGATGCCAGTCCAGGCGGACTGTGACAGGCCCTGGAGCGAGCGCATCGAGGCTCCTCAGGCGATGCACGGTGCGCCCGCTCTCCGACTGGACGTCGTGCACCGGGACATCGCCGATCCAACCGCGGTCGGCGGGCTGCCCGCCACCCTCGGGGTACAGGACGGTGTCGGCGAGCGTGACCCAGG
>CAZEJK010000080.1:0-21638 GCA_964512045.1 uncultured Thermoanaerobaculia bacterium | reverse complement strand
CTTCAATGACACCGTCTGGCGCTCCGACCTGGTCATCCACAACCCCTCGGACGAAAGCTCTCACGTCACCGTGACACTCCTCCCAGGAAGCGAAACCGCTGGCAACCGAAGCGCTCTCGAGCTCGAGCTTCCGGCCGGAACCAGTCGGCGATTTCCGGACGCACTCGGCGAGCTGTTCGGATACGACGGTGTCGGCTCGCTTCGCCTCGAGCCATCCGGCGGCGCCATCATGGCAACGAGCCGGACCTACACCACAGTGGAGGACCAAACGCTCGGGCAGGCGATTCCGGGTCTGACGAGCAGCGAGACGTTGGCAGCTGAGGAGAGTGTCGAGCTGCTCCAGCTTCGGCACTCCGACAACGCATCCGAGGGCTTTCGAACGAACATCGGCTTTGTCAACCTCGCGGATCGGCCGATCATCGCCGACGTGCTCCTGTTCGACGACACCGGCACCTTCGTGGACTCGCGTGCGATCAACCTGCAACCGCACCGAAGCCTGCAGATCAATAATATCTTTCACGGGATGAATCTCGGGTCACTCACCACCGCCCACGCTGTGGTCCGCTCAACAACGCCAGGCGCCAGGTTCGCCACCTACGCCTCGGTGGTCGACAATCAAACCGGAGACCCCACCTTCGTGCAGCCAATCCCGATGCCGAAGGGAAGATAGACCTCGCGACACCTCCGTCCGGAGGCCATCGCGAAGCGCTCGCGCCCGGTCGGCGCCATTCGGCGCCGGCCGGGCTCGCTCAACAAGGCGGCCCGCCACTCCAGCGGTGGCGGGCCTTGGAAGGAGAAGGAGGGGTTACCCCCATACCAATATAGGTCCTCTACTCGGATCTGGTTACATCTGCCGCGTGCACATCGTCCAGGCGTGCGACGCCGAACCATCTCGACGCACGAGTACGGAGAGGGTATAGTCGCACCCGTCCACGTCCTGGAGGTGGTGCATGACATCGGGTCCGTGGCTGATCGAACCGGAAACCGTAGCCGAGCTGGAACGATGGCTCAGCCCTGACACACCACGCGACGCCCCGCCGATCGTAATGATGTTGCGCGGTGACACTCAGCACACACGCAAGCTTCTTCCGGATGCCCTCGATGCCGCCAAGCTCTCCGGACGGCGCGTGGTCGTGTGGATCAACGACGACACGTTTCTGAGCAGTGACCGTATCGCCCCGCTGTTCCCCGAGGACCCGGAGGTCATCGCGATCACCCTGGACCTCGACCAACGTCCACGGGGATGGCTGTATGCCGGACACACCGATGTCCCCTCGGCCGATCACGCGTTCCGGCAAGCCGAAGAGGCTTCCAGCCTGGAGACATCAGAAGGAGCGTGAACCTCACGCGAGGAGCCCCCAGGGTGTTCCACCGATCCCGTCTGGCGCACTGACCAGAAAGCCGGCGGGTTGTGCACGCCAGAAACGGAGAGCCGTTGATGCGCAAGACCTACGTTCTGGACACCAACGTCTTGCTTCACAACCCGGACGCGGTGTTCGCGTTCGAGGATAACGAGGTCGTCATCCCGCTCCTTGTCATCGAGGAGATCGATGGCCTGAAACGCCGCCAGGACGATGTCGGTCGGAACGCCAGAGTCGTCTCCCGAACCCTGGACGAGCTCCGTGCCACGGCTCGGCTGTCGGACGGTCTGGACCTTCCTCAAGGTGGTCACCTGAAGATCGATATCAACCACTACGACCCGCAGGTGCTGCCGGGAGCGATCGACCGCTCGAAGGTCGACAATATCGTCCTCGCCGTCGCCCTCGGCATTCAACGGGACACCGACCAGCCGGTGATCCTGGTCACCAAGGACCTGAACCTGCGCATCAAGGCAGACGCCATCGGGCTCCGGACCGAGGACTTCTACGGTGACAAGGTCGACATGACCTACCTGTACACTGGCACCGGTGAGGTCTCCTTGCCGGCTGCCACGGTAGATGGTCTCTTTCGCAGCGGCGCCGTCGACCTGAGCCCCCCCATCGTGGCGGCCGAGAACCAGTTCTTCGTGGCGCGCGACGAAGCAAACCCATCCCACAGCGCACTTTCCCGATACAAGGGCGGCCAGCTCACCGTGCTCCGGCACTCCAACGCGACGCCCTCCGGTATCTCTGCACGGAACAAGGAACAGATGTTCGCGCTCGAGCTGTTGCTGGATGATACCGTCAAGGTGGTCACCCTGGCCGGACCGGCTGGCACCGGCAAGACGCTCCTCGCCGCCGCTGCGGGGCTGGAGAAGGTCTTGGAGCAACGGAAGTACTCGCGGCTCCTGATCACGCGTCCGATCACGCCGATGGGACAGGATCTCGGTTATCTGCCGGGCGACAAGGAGGACAAGCTCAGACCGTGGATGCAGCCCCTGTATGACAACCTCGAGCTGATCTTCTCCAAGTCCGACGATGCCCGCAAGATCCTGGAGCACCTGAAAGATACCGGAGTGCTCGAGATGGAGGCTCTGACCTATATCCGCGGTCGCAGCATCCCTGACCAGTTCATCATCTGCGATGAAGCGCAGAACCTCACTCCGCACATGATCAAGACGCTCGTCACGCGCGTGGGCGAAGGCAGCAAGATCGTGTTCACGGGTGACCCCGAGCAGATCGACCACCCGTACCTCGACGCCACATCCAACGGCCTCACGTTCCTCGTGGAGCGGTTCAAGGGCGATGCGATCGCGGGGCACGTCTCGCTGATTCGAGGCGAACGGTCGGAGGTTGCAGAGCTCGGAGCGACGCGTCTGTAGCGCGAACCGCCGACGAAACCTCCGCTATGCTGTACTCGTGGAGCCGCCGTCCAGCGGGCCCGGTTGCGAGTCGAGCTCGAACGGAAGCTCCAGCCGTTGGCGAGCTGGATCCGGCTGACGTCGAAAGAGAATGGCGACGTTGCCGATTCGGCCCACGAGCGCGCCCCCGACCGCATCTGCAGCTGCCTGAGCGAGCTCCGCCTTCTCGTCCTTGTGGTCCACGAACTGGATCTTGACCAGCTCGTTTGCCTCGACGGCCGCCTCGATCGACGCGATCGACGCCTCGGTCAAGCCGTGCTTCCCGATCTGAACAGTGGCTCGCAGATGATGTGCCAGGCCCTTCAGGTAACGCTTCTGGGCAGAGGTCAGGGTATGCATCACGCCTCCAGCACCGCACATGGTGCCACAACTGCCGCTGAGGTGTACCGGGAGCAGCGCGTCCGTTGCGACACCCGGCTATACTACCCTCGAGAGCATGGGCAACGACGAGACCCGCATGTACGACTCCGACGAGTCGCATCGCGTGACCAGCAGGAGCGTCACGCAGGTACCGGATCAGATCGGTCCGTACCGCTTGCTGCAACCGCTGGGCAGCGGGGGCATGGGTCGCGTGTTTGTGGCACAGCAGGAGACCCCCGTTCGGCGGAAGGTCGCGCTGAAGCTGATGTCCCACGAGGTCCAGGGAGACTGGGCCGAGGCGCGTTTTGCGGTCGAACGGCAAGCCCTTGCTCTGATGAGCCACCCGAATATCGCCACCGTGTTCGATGCGGGCTCCGAGGCCACCACCGGGCGACCGTACCTGGTAATGGAGCTGGTCGACGGAGTACCGCTCACTGAGTACTGCCGGCGCAAGCAGCTCTCGCTGGACAAGCGCCTCGAGGTGTTCCTGCAGGTGTGCGACGGTGTTCATCACGCCCATCAGCGAATGGTCATCCACCGCGACCTGAAACCGCAGAACGTTCTTGTCGCAGAGCACGACGGCGTCCCGTTGCCGAAGGTCATCGACTTCGGAATCGCGACCGGTACCGGAGACGAGCTGCGCGACGCGAGGGACGCAGATGATCGGCCCGCCGGAACGCCCGTGTACATGAGCCCCGAGCAGATGACTGGCCCAGCGACAGACCTCGACGCTCGGGTCGATGTCTACGCCCTCGGCGTACTTCTGTACGAGCTCATCACCGGCACGGTGCCGTACGAAGCTCCGGCTGAGGGAATCGACACGCTCCTTCAGCAGGTGATCTCGGGTCACCCGGAACCTCCGAGCCGTGTCGCACATGCGAGCCGAGATGTCGCTGACACAGGCCACATTGGGACTCTCGCAAGGCCCCGAGGCGAGCTCGATGCCATTGTCCTGAAGGCACTTCAACCCCAGCGAGAGCAACGGTACGAGTCGGTCGAGGCACTTCGCAGCGATCTGCGTCGGTTTCTCGCGAACCGCACCGTCGCCGCGTACTCGTCGAGCAGGTGGTACCATTTTCGGAAGTTCGTGTCACGGAACAGGATCGGTGTTGCTTCCGGAGCGGTCGTGGTGCTCGCCCTGATCGTCGGTCTGACAGTCTCGAACGTGGCGACGGTCCGAGCACACCGGGCCCGCGTCCGCGCAGAGCAGGCAGAGCGGAACGCTACGGCGACGGTCGAGTACCTCCAGAAGCTCCTGTCGTCGGTCGATCCAAGTATCGATGGACGTCGCGTCCGAGTGGTTGACCTGCTCCTCAAGGCTTCGGAGATCGTTTCGGAAGATCTCCGGCACCAGCCAGAGATCGAGGCTTCAGTCCGCAACACCATCGGCTGGACTCTGCTCGAGCTCGGAATGTACGACGAAGCTCGCAGCGAGCTGCGCACCGCACACGAGATGCGGACGGCAACCTTGGGTCCCTCTCACCCCGAAACCCTTGTCAGCTTGAACGCCCTCGGACGGCTCGCGTACAAGACCGGAGCGTACACGGAGGCCGTTCAGATCCATCGCCAGGTTCTCGAGGAGCAGCAACGGCTCCTGGGCGACGAGGCGCCGACCACCCTCTGGACAACCTACAACCTTGCCAAGGCGCTCGACAAGCTGGGTGAATGGGACGAGGCCGAGACGCTGTACAGATACACCCTCGAAACACGAAGCCGTCTCCTCGGCGCCGACCATCCGCACACGTTGGTCGCGATGAACAGCCTCGGGCTGCTGCGTGCGCACCGCGGCAAGCTCCTGGACGCCGAGCAGCTGCTCACGTCAACCCTCGAGCGCGTCCAGAGCCGGTACGGCGCCCAGCATCCGCTGGCCATGAACTGCGGAGCCAACCTCGTCGTGGTGCTCAACCAGCTGGGAAGCTTCGAGGCGGCGAAAGCTCTCGCAGAAGAGGTTCTCGAAGCTCAACAGAGGGTGTACGGAGACAGCCACCCGGAGTCTCTCAAGACCGCATCAGAGCTTTCGGTCGCGCTGTGCCGGTTGGGTGAGCTCGAGGCTGCGCTGGCCACCGTAGAGGACACACTCGACCGGCAGGTCGACGTCCTCGGTGCGAACCACCCAAACGCCGTGACCACCCGGATGCGCCTCGCCGAGATCCTGTGCACCGCTGGTCAACGACGCGCCGCACTGGACGAGTTCCAAGCGACTTTCGAGACGGCCCGTGCCGTTCTCGACAACGACCACTGGCAGATGGCAACCTTTGAGTCGATGTACGGCCAGTGTCTTCTCGCGGACGGTCAACGCGAACGCGCAGAAGCCTTCCTCAATCGCGCCCTTGCCGTGGTTGCGGACTCCGGCCGCTGGTCCGAGCAGCGGATCCGCCGCGCCCTGACCGACCTCGATCACAACTCGCCGTAGGCTCACCGAAGCCCTCGCTCCTCGCGCTCCTCGACAGATCGACGTCGCTTCTCCACCACGCCGAGCCCCGGCGTGGCCGCTACGACACCATGCGCTCCACAGCCTCCGTCACCTGTGCCAACGCCTGTGGAATCTTGTCCGCCTCGGGACCTCCCGCCTGGGCAAGGTTCGGTCGCCCACCACCCCGCCCGCCGACGATCGGTGCGAGCTCCTTGACAAGGTTGCCGGCATGGATCTGCTGCACTCGGTCCTCGGTGACTGCCACAAGGAGCGTTGCCTTGCCGTCTGACTCCATACCGAGGGCCACAACTCCCGATCCGATCCGTTGGCGCAGTGTATCGGCCAACGTCCGCAGCTCGCTGGTCGCCATCTCCGGCACGACTCGAGTCAGCACTGTCACCCCGCTCACCTCGCGCCGGTCCTCCTTGGCGTCGGCGTCTCCCGATGCCAGCTTGAGCTTGAGCCGACGCACCTCGTCCTCGAGCTCACCGAGCCTGGAGTCGCGAGCCTGGAGAAGAGTCGGCAGCTGATCGAGCGACGTCTTGTAGCGCTTGGAAAGGGAACGCATCCTCTGGAAAACGTCTTGGATGTGGCGAACGGCATACGTCCCGGTGACAGCTTCGATCCGGCGCACGCCTGCCGCGATGCCGCGTTCCGAGGTGATCTTGAACGTCCCAATGTCGCCTGTCCGGACCACATGGCAGCCACCGCACAGCTCCACTGACACGTCCCCTCCGCCGACCGACACCACTCGGACCTCGTCACCGTACTTCTCACCGAACAGGGCCATCGCGCCAAGCTCCCGGGCGCGGTCGATCGGCATGATCGCCTTCGACACCTCGTAGTTCGCGGCCACATTGTTGGCTACGCGACGCTCGATCTCGTCCAGCTGCGCTTCACTGACGACCTCGCCCCAGTTGAAGTCGAACCGAAGCCGTTGTGGCTCGACCAGCGAGCCCGCCTGCTGTGCCGCCGCGCCCAGCACTGCCCGTAGCGCTTCGTGGAGCAGATGGGTCGCCGTGTGATTGCGCTGCGTGTCGCGTCGCGGATCGCTCTCGACGTAGGCGCGCACGGCCGAGTGGCGCTCGAGAGCTCCGCGCTCCACGGAGACCTTGTGGATGATCAGGTCCTCCGAGGGTCGCTGTGTATCCCGAACGTAGGCCAGGCCGTCCTGCCACTCGAGCCTGCCTGTATCGCCGACCTGCCCACCACTCTCGGCGTAGAACGGCGTCACTGCCAGGATCACCTCGCCGTCGGTTCCCGCAGGCAGACTCTCCGTGATCCCCTCAGATCCGAGCAGGGCTTCAACAATCGTCTGGACCTCGAGCTGCTCGTAGCCGACAAACCTGGTGTGGACGCTTCCAGCCAGGTCCGCGTACTCCGGCCGGGTCTCGACGGCGCTGTGCCACGTCTCCTTGTCCTTCTCCCGTCGTGCTTCGAGCTCCGCCTGGTACCCTTGCAGATCGAGGTCCAACCCCTCTTCCTGCGCGAACTCCTCGACAAGCTCCACGGGAATACCGTGGGTCTGGTACAGATCGAATGCTACGGACCCTGGAACGCGCTCGACTCCGCTTCGCTTCAACCGCTCGATCTCTCGCTGAGCCACGTCCGTCCCACGGTTGAGTGTCTTTGCAAAGCGCTCTTCCTCCTGCCCTAGCTGCGTCACAACCACGTCCCGACGCTCGATCACCTCGGGGTACTGTCCTCCCATCATCTCTCCGACAACAGCCACCAGCTGGTGCAGAAATGGCCCTTCGAGGCCCAGCTGCCGCCCGTAGCGCAAGGCACGTCGGATGATCCGTCGCAGCACATAGCCACGGCCCTCATTCGACGGTACGACGCCGTCGCTCATCAGGAAGGTCGTCGCCCGGGCGTGGTCCGCGATCACACGGAATGCGGGCGCCTCCGGGCCGTCCGGGCGGTACGTCCGACCTGCGAGATCGCCGATGGCCTTCAAGATCGACGTGAACAGGTCCGTGTCATAGTTGCTGTCCACTCCCTGCAGCACCATGGCGATCCGCTCCAGCCCCATGCCGGTGTCGATCGACGGGCGCGGCAAAGGGCGTACCGTTCCTTCAGCATCTCGATCCGACTGCATGAATACCAGGTTCCAGATCTCCATGATCTCGTCTGTGGGGCCGTTGACAAGCTCGGCGCGTCCCGCGGCGAACGGGTCCGGGCCGCGGTCGAAGTGCACCTCCGAGCAGGGCCCGCACGGGCCGGTCTCCCCCATCGCCCAGAAGTTGTCCTTCTCACCGAAGCGAAGTATCCGCTCTCGTGGCGCTCCGATCTCCTCCCACAGCTCGGCAGCCTCGTCATCCGTGGTGTACACGGTGAACCAGAGCCGATCCACCGGCAGCTCGAACTCGTCTACCAGCAGCTCCCAGGCAAACCGGATGGCGTCACGCTTGAAGTAATCGCCGAACGAGAAGTTGCCGAGCATCTCGAAGAACGTGTGGTGACGCGCGGTATAGCCCACATTCTCCAGGTCGTTGTGCTTACCGCCGGCGCGCACACACTTCTGGGACGACGCGGCACGGCTGTAGTCGAGCTTCTGTCGTCCCGCAAAGACGTCCTTGAACTGGTTCATTCCTGCGTTGGCGAAAAGCAGGGTGCTGTCACCACCGGGTAGTAACGACGACGACGGTACGATCCGGTGCCCGTTCGCCGCGAAGTAATCCAGAAATGCCTGACGGATCTCGTCACTCGATCTCGCTCGCATCGTCTGCTGTCTCCCTCTCGCGAACCAGAGCATCCACCGCCTGGATCGCCGTATCGGCCTCGAAGCCACAGCCGAGCAGGGAGCTTACCATCCGCGAGCGTTGCTGAGGAACCCTGTGCCAGCCCCGCTTCCGCCGTTGCTCGAGCTTGCGAACCGCTGTCGCCAGAGCCTCGGCGTACACTGCATCGTCAACAACCACCGCGTTCTCCGCGACCTCTCGGTCGACGCCGCGGCGTCTAAGCTCCGCCTCAAGTCGCAACGGACCCCACCCGTTCCGGACCGCGCGGGACGCGACGAACCGCTCGGAAAAGGCCGCGTCGTCCAGGTAACCGAGCTCGTCACATCGATCCAGCGCTGCAGCGACTTCATCCTCGCCGAAACCACGCTGGCCCAGCTTCGTCGCAAGCTCCCAACGGGTGTGATCCCTCCGCGCGAGGAGCGCGAACGCTGTCTCGACCGGACCCATACTCCCTCGTGGTGCAGCCGCCGGCTCCGACACCAATCGTGGGGTCTCCAGCATGCGACCCGCAGAGCGCAGCAGCCGTCTGAGTTAGAACTCCTGATTATCGAACTCGAACGGCGACTCTTCCTGGAACGGGTCCACCTGATCGCCGAGCTCGAGCGTGCCCTCCATGATCTCCTTGGAGATATCTCCAGTGGACTGAATGCCCTGGATCTTCAGCTTGAACTCGTCCGGGTTACTCGCGCGGCGCATAGCTTCCTCGAGGGTGATCAAACCGTTCTTGTACAGGATGTATAGCGACTGGTCGAACGTCTGCATCCCATACTGGCTCGTGCCATCCGCGATCGCGTCGTGGATCAGCTTGGTCTTCTCCTTGTTCTCGACGCAGTCCCTGATGTACGGCGTCGACAGCAGCACCTCGACGGCCGGGACCCGCCCGAGCCCATCTGCACGGGGCAGCAGCCGCATCGACACGATCCCCTTCAGAACCGACGCGAGCTGTAATCGGATCTGCTTCTGTTGGTGCGGGGGAAATACCGAGATCACTCGGTTGACCGACTCGGTGGCGTCCAGGGTGTGCAGGGTCGACAGGACGAGATGACCCGTCTCCGCTGCCAGCAGCGCGGTCTCGATGGTCTCGTAGTCGCGCATCTCGCCCACTAAAATGACGTCAGGGTCCTGCCGCAGTGCGGATCGGAGCGCTCCAGAGAACCCCCGCGTGTCGACCTCCACCTCGCGCTGGTTGATGATCGACTTCTTGTCCCTGTGCAGGAACTCGATCGGGTCCTCGATGGTCATGATGTGCTCAACTCGACGTGAGTTGATGTGCTCGATCATCGCGGCGAGTGACGTGGACTTTCCCGAACCCGTCGTCCCGGTGACGAGCACCAGGCCTCGCTGCTCCTCGCAGATCCGCTCGAGTACCGGCGGCAGCATCAGCTCCTTGAAGTTGTTGATCCGGGCAGGAATCAGCCGCAGAACCAGACCAACCGAGCCTCGCTGCTGAAAGATATTGCAGCGGAACCGGCCCAGTCCGGGTACCGAGTAGGCCATGTCGATCTCGAGGTTATGCTTGAACTTCTCTTTCTGCCGCGACGACATCATGGAGAACGCCATCGCGATGGTGTCCTCCTGCATCATCCGCTTGAACTCGGACATGACCTGCAGCTTGCCATCGATCCGTAAAACCGGGTGGCTGCCCACCTTCAGGTGCACGTCCGATGCCTTCCGCTCGACTGCGACCTTCAGAATGTCGTTGATATGCATTGCTCTCCAGCCTCCCTGGTGGTGCCTTCCGTTCGCTGATGCGCGCTCGTCCAGCAGCTCCAGCTACCAGTGTAGCCAATTTCCGCAACCGCTGCTCCTCAGCAGATGCATCCGAGCGTCTCGTCACTCGGCGCAGCCCGGCCGGTCGTGCCGCCGCACGGGTCGCTGTCAGAGCCCGACCGACCGCTCTCGCGGCCGAGGCCCGTGCGCTATCATGGCCCCGATGATCCTGTCAGAGCACATTCGTGCCGGTTCTGGCGGTGACGAAGAGCCGCTCCAAGCTGTCCATGGCCCCGGGAGCCGAGTCCCATGACGGTGTCGTGCTCGGCGTGCGTTGCCGTGTTCGCTGTGGCAGCCGCAGTAGCGCTGGCCAGCCTGCACATACCGAGGCGGATCTCCGGACACAGCCTTTGGATCGCCGGGCTGCTGACGCTCGCGGGCGCACAGGTGGTGCTCCTGCTCAACGGGGTGCTGGGCCTCGATCCTCTGGGAAGCGCTGCGCACGCTGCCCTGCAGGTGACAGCCATCATCCTCCTCGTCCTTGGCGTGGAGTCGTTCCAAAGTCAGCAGCAGCCATCCCGGCGAGCGCTTGCGAGCGGAGGGGTCGTGGCGGTTGTCATGCTGATGACAGGTGTGATTGCGCCGGGCGAACCACTGCGCATTCTCCAAGAGGTCGTCTCCACCGGGCTGCTCTTCGCCGCGTGCGCGCTGGTCCTGACGACCTTTCCGATCCTCCCTGGACGCAGCCTCACCGCCGGCGGCTTCCTGGTCGGCGGAATCACCGCCACCCTGCAGATCGTTGACAACCTGCTCATCAGCCCTGAGACCACCGACATGACGATGTGGCTCGCCTTCCTCGGTCCGGTCGCAACGATCCTGTACGGCACGGGGCTCGTCGTGGTCGTGGCAAATTGGAGCATCGATGCGCTCCGTTCCGCCGCGAGCGACCTCGAAAAGACCCAGGAGCACCTCCTCCAGCTTGCGGAGGTGGACCCTCTGACACGGTGCGCGAACCGCCACGCCCTGCGTGCCTGGTTCGAGAGCTGGGACGAGGATGACGTCGTGTCCGTCGTACTGGTCGATGTCGACGATCTCAAAGGCATCAACGACCGCCACGGCCACGCCGCCGGAGATGAGGCGCTGCAGCTCGTGGCCCGCGTTCTCAAGAGCACAACCCGAACCGACGATCTTGTCGTTCGCTGGGGCGGCGACGAGTTTCTGGTGGTGCTCTCCGGCGCCGGCCAGCTCACCGCGATGCGACGGTTCGGCAACCTCATCCGTCTTCTCTCCGAAAGCGCCTCGGACTTTCCATACGACGAAGAGCTGCGCGTGAGCTGGGGAGTGTCCTCCTGTGCAACGCGCGAGGGGATTACCGCTGCTCTCGAGCAGGCAGATCAGCACATGTACGCCAACAAGGAACGGCGGCGCGCCGGACGCCGCTGACCATCGCTCCGTGCTGGCACTCATCCTGATCCTCGTGTACCTGGCGGCGCTCCTGCTGCTCTCGATCAGCGCACGAGGTGTCGCCAGCGACGCCACCGACTTCCTGCTCGGCGGTCGCCGTCTGACGTTGCCGGCCTTCGTTGCAACCCTGGTTTCCACGTGGTACGGGGGTATCCTCGGCGTCGGCGAGTACGCCTGGACCGTCGGTCTGGCAACCTGGTTCGTGTTCGGGGTCCCCTACTACCTCGCTGCACTGCTATTTGCACTGTTCCTGTCGGAGCGTCTCCAGCGCGGCTCCGCCGTAAGCATCCCCGATCTCCTGGAGACAACGTACGGTCGGCCGGCACGGCTGGTCGGCGCCGTCGGGATCCTCGCGCTCACCGTACCGGCAGCGTACGCCGTGATGCTCGTCGTTCTGATCGAGCACGTCACCGGCCTGAACGCGACAGCGGCAGTGCTCGTCGCAGTTGGGTTCTCCGCAGTGTACGTGGGTGTGTCGGGGTTTCGGGCCGTCGTTCGCACCGATATCCTGCAGTGTGTCCTGATGTACGCGGGTTTCGCTCTGCTGCTGCCCGCTGCTCTGGTGTACGCCGGAGGTTTCGATGCCATCTGGGACACGCTACCTCCAGCTCACACCAATCTGACCGGAGGCCTGAGCTGGCAGCTGATCGTGGTCTGGTACCTGATCGCTTTGCAAACGTTGGTGGACCCTGCGTTCTACCAGAGGGTGTTTGCCGCTGGCTCGAGCCGTGTGGCGCGACGAGGCGTCCTCGTCGCGGTCGCATTCTGGCTGGTGTTCGATGCGCTCACAACGCTCTCGGGCCTGGCCGCCAGGGCCCTTCTGCCAGACCTCGACGATCCGGTTGCGGCGTTCCCGCGACTGGCCGAGATGGTGCTGCCGGAGCCCCTGGTGGCGCTGTTCATCGTCGCCCTGTTCGCCACCGTGATGTCCACTCTCGACTCCTACCTGTTCCTCGCTGCGACAACGGTGGGGCACGACTTCGCGCCGAATGCTACTGGCCCATCCCAGAGACGTCGCACCCGCTACGGCCTGGCAGCGGCCGCTGTCCTCGCCGGAGCCGGCGCCCTGGTGTTCGACTCGGCCGTCACGATCTGGTACGCGGTCGGCACCGTGGTGACCTCATCACTTCTTCTTCCTGTGCTCTCGGTGCATCTGCCGACGCACTGGCGCCCGCGGCCGTCGGTCGCGGTGGCCATGATGCTTGGCGCAGCAACTACCGCGATTCTCTGGCTTCTCGGATCGTCAGAGGAGGCGAACCTCCTCGGCCTCGAACCGATGCTGGCCGCGATGATCGTCGCTGCGGTCGTCTGGATCGCGGACCGAGCACTGGCTCGTGTGAAAGAAGATGTCCGGCGCAAGCGTTAGACCAGGGAACCGGGTGACGGACCGACGACTCCGCGTGGGCGCAGGTTCCGAGAGAGCGCGCATGGCTGCACAACTCATACTCGTCTGGAGATCGATCAGTGCTCGAGAATCGCCACTCCCCCTCTCCTGAAGCCACAGAGGCGCTCGGCCGAGAGCTCGGACCGCGGCTGCAGGGCGGCGACCTCATCGTGCTGCACGGTGAGCTGGCAGCCGGCAAGACCACCTTCGTCCGCGGGCTCGCCGAAGGCCTCGGCGCTGATCCCGACGAGGTCAGCTCACCGAGCTACGTCCTGATTCAGGAGTACCCGTGCTCGTCCGGTGTGGTGTCGGTACTGTACCACGTGGACCTGTACCGGCTGGAGGACGATCCTTCGGCGCTACGAACAATCGGTCTCGAGGAGCTGTTGTCCGAACCGAACGCCGTCGTTGCCATCGAGTGGCCGGTGGCCACCGTGCTCGGCTGGCAGCCGCGGCAGGCGCGCCTGTGGACGGTACGGTTCGCCATTGGCGAGGACAGCGACCGCGAGATCTTGATCGATGCGCCGGAGACGGCATGAGGACCACCTGCACGACCATCGGAGGCCTCGTCCTCACCGTAATGATGACGTGGAGTAGCCCAGCGACTCCCAACACCTCTGAAGGATCTCGGGGGGATCCGGGATCGATCGGAACGGGCGCCACCTCGCGGTCACGCGCGACCGCTACAGCGCCGCACAGCCCGTACACCCTCTGTCTCGGCGGTACGTGTCGCGATCCCCTGCTCGATGGGCGCACGGTCCAGCCCGGGTGGGCCGCGACCTCTCGCGGCAACGGGGCCGGGCTCTACCTTCTCCAGCTTCACGGACCGACTCGAGAGCGTGTGGTGGACGACCTGCGCACCTGCGGACTGGAGCTTTTCCAGTACATCCACCCGTTCACTTACGTCGTCTGGGGCGACGAGGCGGCGATGCAGTGTGCCCGTTCGGTCTCGAGCGTCCGCTGGACCGGGGTCTTCCAGCCAGCCGACGCGGTGCTCCCACAATGGCGTGCGCTCGGCCCTGAACCGGTCGCCTCGCGCATCGTGTCGTACGACGGCGGCGGCGAGTCTCTACCCCTGCAGGAGCTGGAGGCGCTTGGCGCAACGATGCACTCCAGCAGGGTGGTCAGTGGATCCCGGCGACAGACGCTCGCGGATGTGCCCGGCCATGCGTACCGCCAGCTCGCTCAGCACTCCGCGGTGTACACCATCCAGCCCATACCGCAGGATGGCGGCACCCGCACCGAGCTGGGGGGCCAGGTTGTGGCCGGCAACATCGACGGTACCGGGTTCGCATACGTCGGCTACGGGACGTGGCTCGCCGGTCTCGGCCTGGACGGAAGTGGCGTGACCATCGCCAACGTCGACAGCGGCATCGATCAGAGCCATCCCGATCTCGCGTCGCGAATGCTCAGCTGTACCGGTACGACCTGCGGCGGCTCCGCCCTCAGCTCGCACGGCACGCACACAGCCGGGATCATGGCGGGAGACGGCACCAGCGGTACCACCGATGCGGGAGGCTTCCTGCGCGGGCTCGGCGTCGCACCCGGCGCGCGCCTCGTCGAGCAGCTCTACTTGCCGACCTTCACCGAGCCCGGTGGCATGCTCACCCTGATGACGGACTCCGTCCGCAACGGCGCGGTCCTGTCCGGCAACAGCTGGGGGCCATCGGGCAGCCCTCAGGGCTACGATGCGGACACCCGGCAGGTCGATGTCGGCACGCGCGACGCCGACCCCAGCACGCCCGGACACCAGCCCCTGCTGTACGTCCTGTCGATCATGAACGGCTACGGCGGGGTGTCGTCCCAGGGAACTCCGGACGAAGCGAAGAACATCCTGACCGTCGGGTCCACCAGACTCCAGACTCCTTCAGGCGCACAGAGCGGCGCCTTCGACGACCTCTCCGGCAACACGGCACACGGTCCAGCGCTCGACGGCCGGACAATCCCCCACATCGTGGCCCCCGGCTGCTATGTCGACTCCACGGTACCGTCCGATAGCTGGGGCCTCAAGTGCGGAACATCCATGGCGTCGCCGCACGTCAGCGGCGCTGCCGCCCTGTTCGTTGAGCAACGTCGCCAGCTCGGTCTGCCCGATCCGAGCCCGGCGCTCACGAAAGCTGCTCTCCTCCTTGGCGCCGACAGCCTGGCTGGCCACCTGGATGCCGACGGTCAGGTCATGGCGCAACCGTTCACCAGCACGCAGGGATGGGGGCGGCTCAACCTGGCCTCGGTGCTCGACCCCGGCGTCGCGACGATGGAGGAGGACCAAGGCGTGCTACTGGACGCAACCGGGGAGAGCTGGACCGAGCTCGCCACAGTCGACGATCCCGAACATCCGGTTCGCCTGATGCTCGCCTGGACCGACGCCCCTGGACACGGCCTCGGTGGGAGCACACCGGCATGGTGCAACGACCTCGACCTCGAGGTCACCCTCGATGGCCAGTCGAGCCCGTACCACGGCAACAGCTTCGATGGTAATGGATGGTCGGTGGCGGGGCAGCCGGCGGACTTCATGAACAACACAGAAGCCGTGTTCCTTCCGCCGGGAACCTCTGGCCCCATCGCGATCCGTGTGCTCGCCAGCAACATCACCTCGGACGCCGTTCCAGGGTTCGGGGACGGCACGGATCAGGACTTCGCGCTGGTCGGATACAACCTGAACCGCTGCACGGCCCGACCCGCCTTCTCGGGAGTGCGCAGCGTGGAGGGAAAGGTCGCTGGCCAGCCTGCCGCCATCACGGTCCTGTGGAACGCGGCAGCTTCGGGCTGCGGAGGCAGCGTGCTCTACCACGTCTTCAGCGACCGCGGTACGGGCCCGGTCGACTGGAGCACGCCGGTTCGGTCCACTGAAGGTCTGGGGTACGTGATGTACGGTGTGGCTCCCGACATCCCGATCTGCTTCGGCGTGCGTGCGAGCGAGCTCGGCAGGAGTGAGACCAACACCGTCACCGCCTGCGCAACGACCTACGGCACGCCAATCGTCGGAGATGCCAACTGCAGCGGTGGCGTCACCACCAGCGACCTGGTGCAGACCGTTGCCGTTCTTTTCGGCGCCGAGGACTGCGGACTGGGTCTGGTCGCCGCAGATGCCGACGAGTCCGGGTCCGTCGATGCCGGCGACCTGACCTGGCAGGTCGCCAACTGACCCGCACGCTCCGTCAGCCGACGGGGTGACGCCGCGATCGATGAGCTCGACCACCCGCCAAGCTCACTGCCCCCGCCGTGAGCCCGTGGCGTCCCCGCCACTACCACGAGCGGAGAGACCCCTGGCTCTCTGCAGGCTCTACGGAGGTTTCTTCTCTCGAGCCACTCAGCAGGCTCCGCCCTGGCAGCTAGCCGCCGGAGACCGGATCCTCGGCCCGGGGATCTGGAGGCGTACGGTCCTCGCGATCGTCGAGAAAGCCCGGCGGCAGCACGACGCGTTGCCGTCCACCGCGCTTACCGCGCGACGCCCGATGGGCGACCTCGGGAAAGGGCTCATCCCGGTCCACGGTTGCCAGGATCGCCTGGAGGTCCTCGTACCGCTCCACCTGCATCAACCGGGCACGGAGCGTCGAGCTGTTGCGGAACCCCTTCGTGTACCACCCGGAGTGCTTGCGAAAACCGAGCATGGCGAACCGCTCGTCCCCCTGCCACTCGATCAGCGCTCGAGCGTGGCGAAGCATGATGTCGGCCACCTCGCCGAGCGTCGGCGGTGGTGGCGGCGTCTCACCGCGCAACGCCGACGCCAGATCACGGAACAACCACGGCCGTCCAAGGCAGCCGCGCCCGACGATCACTCCGTCGCATCCCGTGCTGCGCATCATCCGCACCGCATCGGCGGCCACCCAGATATCGCCGTTGCCGAGCACTGGAATGCCGACCGCCGCCTTGAGCTCGGCAATCCGCTCCCACTGCGCCTGCCCGTCATACAGCTGAGCGGCCGTACGGGCGTGCAGGCCGATCGCCGCACACCCTTCCTCCTCGGCGATCCGGCCTGTCTCGAGGAACGTCAACAGGTCGTCGTCGATCCCCAGCCGACACTTGACCGTTACCGGAACCGGTCCCGCGTTGGACACGGCCGCGCGGATGATGTCGCGCAGCAGCCGTGGTCTGGCCGGAATCGCCGCACCTCCGCCCATCCGCGTCACCTTGCGCACCGGGCAACCGAAGTTCAGATCGAGATGATCGACAGCACCTTCGGTAACCAGCTTGCGTACCGCCAGACCGACGTACGCAGGATCGGTTCCGTACAGCTGTAAGCTCCGCGGCGACTCGTCGGGAGCGAAGCCAGCGAGCTTCACCGTCTTCTCGCGCCCCTCCGCTAACGCACGCGCGGTGATCATCTCGCTGACATACAGCCCGGCGCCGAGCTGGCGGCACAACGAACGGAACGGAGCGTTGGTGACCCCCGCCATCGGGGCGAGAACGACCGGCGGATCGATGCGCAGGGGACCGATGGCCAACGGTGCAAACTCGCGGTCGGTGCGAACCGGCCCATCGCTACCGACGGCTCGCGATGGCTCAGCCACAGCTGTGCTCGCATCGTCCATCGGTCACGTCGCCAACATCCCGCCGTCCACCGGTATCACCGTCCCGGTCACCCACGACGCGTCATCTGACAGAAGATGCACGACCGTTGCGGCAATGTCCTCCGGCCGCCCGATCCGCCCCATCGGATGCAAGCCGGCCATCGCCTCGAGGTCGGCAGCCGCCAGACCGCGTGTCGCGTGGATCGGCGTATCCACCACCGCAGGCATGATGGCGTTGACCCGAACCGTCGGCGCCAGCTCCACGGCGAGCGACATGGTCATCTGGTTCAGAGCGGCCTTGGAGGCGTTGTACGCTACTGCCCCCGGGATCGGCTTGACCGCCAGCGACGACGAGATGTTGACAATGGCTGCGTGACGGCTTTCCGCCATCAGAGGCAACAACGCCTGCACCATCAGGAACGGACCGCGCACGTTCACGGCCATGACCTCGTCCCACGCCTGCGACGAGGTCTCCTCGACGCGTCCCATGGTGGCGATGCCGGCGTTGTTGACCAGCCCGTCCACGCGATCCCAGCGCTGTCGGACGGTCGACACCAGCCCGGCGACCTGCTGCGGGTCGGAGACATCGCAGACACTCGACCACGCTCGCCCACCAAGGCCGGCACAAGCGGTCTCGAGGGTCGAGTGCCGTCGTCCCACGATCAGAACCTCTGCACCGGCCTTCACGAGTCGCTCAGCCGTGGCCAGACCGATCCCGGAGCCGCCCCCCGTGATCACGTACCGCTGATCCGTCATCTCACTCATGCATACCCTCCGCCCGAAGATATCACCGCTTACCGCCCGGCCATTCCCGTCTCTCAGCACCGGTCGCAAGCTCCATTGGGATACACTGGAGCCATGACCAGCAGAACCTACCGCAACCAGGTCGCCCTCGTCACCGGCGCTTCCTCCGGAATCGGAGCTGCGATCTCGCGGCAGCTCGCAGCGGCTGGCGCCGTCGTGGTGCTCGCCGGCAGAGACGAGGCCCGCCTCCGGTCGGTAGCAGATGGCTGCTCCGGCGCCGGCGGCGTGACCGTCATCCCCGGCGACCTGGTCGACGAAGGGCACCGGACCACCCTGGTGGCCACCACCCTCGAACGCCACCGGCGCCTCGATGTGCTCGTCAACAACGCCGGCATCACCATGAACGCCCAGTTCGCCGATCTTCAGCTTGCCCTCGTCCGACGGCTGTTCGAGATCGACTTCTTCGCTGCGGTGGACCTGACGCGCCGGCTGCTTCCGGCGCTGTGTGAAAGCTCCGGCCGGATCATCGTGATGTCGTCCGTCACCGGCATCGTCGGCGTGCCCTCACGAACCGCCTACTCTGCCGCCAAGCACGCGCTGCACGGCTTGTTCGACGCGCTGCGCGTCGAGCTGAGACCGTACCGGGTTGGCATCACCGTCGCCTGCCCAGGGTACGTGGACACCCCGATCCGACACCGGGCCCTGGTCGCCAGTGGCTCCGAGCAGGGACACGACCAGGCCGCCGCACGCTCCATGCTCAGCGCCGAGGACGTGGCTCGCCGGACGTTGCGCGCCGCCGCCCGGCGACGTCGTCGCGTGCTGATGGGCCGGGAGACGTTCCTCGCCCGTTGGCTGTCTGTGGTGGCGCCAGGGATACTGGAGCGCGTGCTGGCCCGCTCGACGCAGTAGCCATGGCACCCGAACCAGAGCTCTCAGCCTGTCGTTACGGCACGTAGACGACCGTCGCGAACTTCGTTCGCGTCGCGCTCCGGTTACGATGGAGGAGAACACTCGGTCTCGGAGGGTGAGGCATCCATGGCTCCCACACACGAATCGACGCTCAAACGGTACCGCGACCTGGTACACCACATACGCACCTCGAGCTCTCCCTCTGGGGAGCAGTTTGACGCGTGCCGAGCGGTGCTCGCCACCAACACCCACCCGGAAACCACGTTGCAGGCGCTCACAATGCTCCTGGAAGGCGCACTCGCCGATGCCACCTTGTCGATCGACGCCACCCAAGATCTGGTGCCGCTGCTCAAGTTGCTGGCTCGCGGAGAGATCTCTCCAGAGGAGCTGCTATGAACCCCGGTGTGGGGCTGCTCCTGGTGCTGGTTCCTGCCGGAGCAGTGCTCGCCGTCTATCTGGCTGGAGTCCGAACCGAGTCCCCACCGGCCGTCATCATCAGCAACGCCATCGCACCGGGCGCGGGGCCAGCCCTCGCCGGCCGCGGCTTGCTCGAGGTGATTGCTGGTCTGGCCATCATGGCGATTGGTGCCCTGATCGCCTACCACGACGGCTCGGTATGGATGTACGCGCCGGTTGCCGTCGTCGGCGCCGTCTGGGGCTCGTTGTACACCGACTGGAGCCCGATCACACTGCTCGAGAACATCGAGCCGTCGAAGGTCGCGCCTCCATCGAGGGTCGCCTCACCTTCGTCCGTCGCTACCACGACCTCAGGTCCTCCTCAGACGTCGGCACCCTCCCCATCCACGGCCACCACTCCGCCCGACGCCACAGAGATCGAGGACGAGATGGGCTTCAAGGTCGCTGTGCGGTGCACCGAGTGTGGCGCAGAGATCGACGTCCCGGTGCTGCACACGATGGCGGAGTGTCCGTACTGCGGAACGCGACACCTGGTCGAAGGACGCGGCGAGCAGCTCCATCTCACTTTGCCCGAGAAGGTTAAGAGTGCGCAGGACCTCCGCGAGGCAGTGCTCGACCACTACCGCTACGCGTACTACCTGAAGCTGTACAAGCGGCGCGTCGCGCCCCTCGAGGGGCAGATCACGTCTGCCACGGCCGAGGGCCAGATCGTCAACAGCTCAGAGCTCCAGCTCGCATCCGAGGCTGCCGAGCGGACCGTCTCGCTACAGGCCGACGCGTACCGCACCAAGCTGGCGGCCACCCTCTCAATCAGCTCTGCCGAGCGGTTTCTCGCGCCGTACTGGCACGGAATGGGCACCATGTTCCAGGCGGCGTTCGGTCGCGACCCGAAGTCCCACCACAAGCAGCTCGAGTTCGCGGTGGGCCATCTCGAGGCAGTGACGCCGGCGTTCACCGGCGTCGAGCTGCCTGCCATGGGTAAGCTGAGCTACCTCCGTGCACTGGGGCCGGCCGCAGCTCAGGTCGGCAAGAGCAGGGTCCTCCCCGTGGTCCACGACACCTCGGAGCTCGCTCGGGCGTTCGGCAACCTCGACCGGAAGCAGCTCGTGCGCCAGATCGACGTGATCCGGCTCGGCTCCGCGTTCGAGCGCGAGACCACCGCCATCGTCTGGCGGCCGTTCTGGCTGGTGTCAGTGACCGCCCGAGGCATCAACGAAGCACTGCTGGTGGACGGCTGCGGCGGCTCCGTGGCCGGCTCCGCACCGACCCTCTCCACTGCCGATCTGGTCGACATGCCGGAGACGGCCGCATCGGCACAGGCGACCTTGCACTTTCTCCCCATGCAGTGTCCGGTGTGTGGCCACGAGTTCCCGTTCGAGCCAGACGCGCTACTGCACTTTTGCGTCAACTGTCATCGGCTCATCGGCACGAGGGGCACGGACAAGCACGAGGTTCCCTACAGCTGGGCCAAAGCGCCGTCGGAAGATCGAGACCTGGTCCCGTTTTGGAGGTTCCCGTTGCGGCTGACCACGACCGATGGACAGACACTGACCAGCGTGCCGCACCTCACCGACGGGATCGACGGGCGCCTCGACCAGATCGGGACGGCGCCCGAAGACGCACAGGACGAAGTGCTCGTCCCCGCCTTCGCCGTCATCAACCCGAAGCTCATGGCACAGGCGTGGGTTCGCGTGTTCACCCCACTGCTGGGCAGGTCGGTCGCGACAACCTCAGAGCGGTTCCCAATGGACGACACGCCTCGCCCCTGGAACGTCACGCTTTCCGAGACGGAAGCTCGAAGCCTGCTCCCGTTGCTGCTCAGCCAGGCGTTCGGCACCCGTGATCTGATTCGTGCGAACGTGAACCAGGTGGAGGCGTGGCTGTTCAAGGCCCGTCAGACGGTCCCCGGTGCTCTGACCTTCGTACCACTACCGAAGCAGCTGACGGAGCCGTTTCGCCGGTACGTCGGTCGGTTCACGACCCGCGCGCTCAAGCGAGCCAGCGGAACGAGCCGCTGACCTCGCCAACAGACCGCCTCCCGGGCAGCTGACGCGGGGCACGGAGTCCCGAGTACTCGCCAGTCATGTTGACCGCGAGCGTCTCGGCACCCGTGTTCGGTGCTCCCAACGCGGCCGCGGGCGCAACCAAAGCGATGCTCCGATGGCGCCGGTCCCGCGCCCGCGTAGGTGTAAGGTATTAGTCGGTA
>CAZEJK010000079.1:0-21910 GCA_964512045.1 uncultured Thermoanaerobaculia bacterium | reverse complement strand
CGGGGCTGTTGCATCGACTCGCCTTCACCGAGCACCGAGTGCTACTCGACGCGGGTGAGATCGACGCGAGTACTGTAGAACGTGGCGCAGTGGCCGAGGTCGCTGATCTCGGGGCCGGTGAGGACGTTGACACCGTAGCCTTCGGCACAGTCGGCCGGGCGCGGCATGCCGTCCACGCACACCATGTTCGGCGGAACATCGGTGGTGATCCGGGCCGTGAGGGTGAGGTTTCCGTGGTTGCTCGTCAGTTGCACCCGGTCGCCCTCCTGAACGTGCTTCGTATTGGCCAGCTCAGCGTGGATCCAGCACGACGGCGTACCGGCACGGGCCATGTGCCGCTCGCTGGCGAAGTAGGTGCTGTTGTGGGTGGCGATCGATGGCGCTGCGCAGAGCCACAGCTCGCGGGAACGGATCTCCGGAAGCCAGGTCGGGACCCTCGGCTGGCCGAGCTCCACCGCCACCTCGCTGACGAGCTCGACCGTGCCGCTCGGTGTGCCCCGACCCTCGCGCGGCCGCGGTGGCAGCTTGACGCGGTCACCGGCGCGCAGACGGGCCATGTCGGCGTCACCGATCCGGTCGCGGGAGGCGGCGAGCACCTCCTCGATCACCGACTCCTCGGTGACGTCCCAGGTCGGTAACGGAAGCTGGAGCGCTTTCGCGATCGAGGCGAACGCGGCCAGGTTGCTGCGCGGCCCGGGCGGCGGGGCGGTCGCCTGGCGGGCGAGGTGGAGGTAACGGTGGCCGTAGCTGCGGTAGAGATCGGTCTGCTCGAAGAAGAAGCACGCTGGCAGCACCACGTCCGCCAGCTGTGCCGTCTCGGTCAACACCATCTCGTGGACGACCAGGAAGAGGTTGTCGCGAGCGAGCCCTGCACAGACTCGAGCGGAGTCCGGCAGGGTGACTGCCGGGTTGTGGCCCCAGACGAACGCCACCTCGTAGCGCCCGTCGCACAGCTCCTGGCCGAGGGCTGCGTGCTCACACGGCGTGGGGTGCGGGCGGTCGCCACGCAGCTCCGGCCGATCGATCTGCTCCGTGGCGAGTGCGAAGTGATCGGAGCTCTCGTACAGCACGCGGTCCGCATGCCCGAGCACCGCCGCCAGCGAGCAGACCGCCCGCATCGCCGAGCCTCCGTGCCGTCGTCGCGTCCAGCCGGTGCCGGTCTTGAGCAACGGTCGTCGTGAGCGTCCGAGGGTGCGGGCCAGCTCGAGCACCTGCGCGTCGCCGAGGCCGGTGGCTCGGCAGGTTGCGGCGAGGTCGAGGTGACTGCGGACGTGGGCCTCGAGCTCGGATGCACCCACACACTCGCGCTCGAGATAGGCACGGTCGGCATACCCGAGCTCGAACGCCAGGCGACACAGACCGAGCGCCAGCGCCGCGTCCGAGCCGGGCTCGACGATGAGACCCGTGCCGCCCCATCGCTCCACCCGTCGCATCGTGTCGGTTCGGTAGATGTCGATCACCACGACCGGGACCGAACGCTCGCACAGCTCCTTGACCGTCGGCAGGAGATGCTGCCAGGTCCGTGCGACATCGACGCCCCACAGGAGAAGGAGGTCGGCGCTGCCGGCCTCCTCGACGTCCGGGCCGATCACGTCGCCGAGCACGAGCCGGTAACCGGCATCACCCGCGGAGCTGCAGATGCCACCGCACATGCTGCCCGCACCGAGGGCGTGCATCATCCGCAGCGGGAACTTGCGGGCCACCAGACCCTGGTTGCCGGCGTAGTACAGCGGCAGGATCCGCTCGCCCTCGGCTCGCGCGACCCGATCTGCGATCACGCCGACGGCGTGCTCCCACGACGCCGGCTCGAGACCGTTTCCGGAGCGAACCAGCGGTGTCGTCAGACGCGTTCCGCTGCGCACCAGCTCGTGGAAGCGAGCGGTCTTGCCGCACAGGAACCCCCGCGTGTACGGGTGATCGGGATCGCCCTTGAGCCGGCGCAGCTGGCCGGAGTCGTCGGTTTCGATCAGCAGCCCGCAGGCGTCGGGACAGTCCAACGGACAGGTGCCGGAGTACGTCGCCATGGCGTCAGAGTAGCAAGTCGCGGGCCGGGTCGGATCATCGTAAACGGCGCTGGCTCGAACGCCAACGGTCGAGCGACAGCCCCAGTCGGTACCCCGCGGCGTTCTGCACGGCGAGGACTCCCGAAGATGCCCAGCTCACGAAGGCCGGCACCTTCGTACCCACTCCAAACCGACTCGTGGCGCGCGGTGGCGGTCGATCCTCTCGTACCATGTCGGCACGGAATAGCAGGGGAATCGCGCGCGAGTCGATGCGGTGCCGCGGCGAGAGCCCAGCGTCAACGCGGATCAGCCGATCGACTTCTGCTTTGCCGTAGTAGCGCACGGAGCCCTTGTGCTTCACCAGCCGGAACCCCTCCGCTTCGAGCAGGCGGACAAGCTCGCTGAACTTCATGAGTGTTCCGTTGGCTGAGGCGTCTCGGCATACATCGTACCCTGCCATCCGAGACAACATCGTATCACTCGCCTACGTGGCGTCGGGGTCCATCGTCATGCTGCTCAGCGAGGTCCATCGCTGTACTGCGGGTCGCAGTGTGTGGTCCGCCATTCTCGGGTCGAGTGCGCGGACGGGGGATGGTGTGTTGCTTTCCGCGGGTCGAGCTGCGTGCGTTCAGAGTCGACTGACACTCGGTGACGTGAAGACGACCGTACGCTCACGCCTCGATCAGCTCGAACGGCCGGAGGGCCTCCGGAGGCACGCTCGCGAGCAGGTCCCTTGCTCGAGGCCTGCTGTCGTGGCCATCGCAGAGACGTGCCAGGGCTGCCTGAGCCTTGAGCTCCCACAGCAAGGCGCCGTGGTGATGCGCCAGATCGATGGCGAGCCCGACGTGCTCCTCAGCGGGCTCGCCTCTCAGGGCAGCAATCTCGCCACGCAAACGGTGCAGCTCGGGCACGAAGAGCCCCTCCCCGAGCTCTTCCGCGATCTGCTGCGTCCGGTCGAGAGCCTGGAGCGCCCGGTCCAGGTCGCCCGCGGCGAGCCACAGCTCGGCCTCGGCGCGGCTCATGCGGACCACATCGGTGCCAACGCCGCTGCTCTGCCAGCTCGTGATCGCCGACCTGAGACTCTGTGCCCTGCCTGCGGGGTCGAGCTGATCGTCCAGCGCGTGGCGCCAGAGCTGGCTCCACCGCAGGTGGATCGGAATATCGTGGCGCCGCGAGTACGCTGCGTTCTCCTCCGCAGCGTCCCGAGCCGCTGCAAGCTCACCGCGCATCAGGTGCACCATGCTTGCGGCCTCCAGGAGCTGCGAGCGGTTGCCAACCAGACCGTACGAGTCCGCCCACGCGAGCCCGGCAGCCACCGATTGCAGTGCATCATCGAGGTGACCGGCAACACCCAGCGCTGCCCCGAGCCAGCCGAAGATCAGCCCAGCGACATCATGACCCGGGAACGCGAGGCAGTCCAGACGGCCTTCGTCTGGGGTCAGCTGACGAGCGACCGTGAGCTCGGCAACGGCTGCTTCGATCTCTCCGAGCTGGAGCTTCGCAAAACCGAGAAGCCCTCGAGCTGCGGCCTCGCGGGCCGGGTCGCGTGCTGCCACCGTGTACCACAGCCCCTTCTCGGCAACCGTGACCGCGGGCTGCGGCGTGCCGCGACCCAGCTCGTAGAACGTCTTCTGGAGATACAGGTCGGCCAGCGGACCGGCGCTCTGGGCTGTGAGCTCAGTGGCGCGAGCGATGGCACGAGCTTGATCAGGACCTCCAGGACCACGCAGGGCGGAGGCGACGGCTCCCTCGAGAAGGCGGACGCGCAGCTCGAGCGAGCTGGCGATGGCACTGCTCGTGATCTCGGCGAGGGCGTCTATCGCATCCCGAAGATGGTCATCGGCCTTCCGGAGAGCTCCGTCGACAGCCGCGAGCTCGGCGGCCTCGATCAGCCGGCGCGCGGCGGTCTCGGGATCGTGGATGGAGCGGTGGGAGCCCTGCGTCAGAAGACGGGTGGCCGTCTCGTTACCAGTGACTTTGCGAGAATGGGTTGTTACTGAAAGAGGAGGATCCTGCTGCCTCCGAATCGCCTCCGCCAGCTCCCGAGTCTCGACGGAGGGCGTTACGCCCAGCTCCTGGGCGAGGGTTTGCTGACAGAGCTCGAACTGACGAAGCGCAGTACCGCGGCGGCCTGCGCCGGCCAGGCTGCGCATGAGCAGCCGATGTCCGCGCTCATCCCACGGCTCGAGCTCGAGCATCCTTCGGGCTGCCAGCTCCACCCTGCGCCACTCTCCGCGAGCTGCCGCGTCGGTGCCGACGCGATGGAGAACTGTCATGCAGATCAGCTCAGCCAGTCGACGCTCGGTGCGAAGCCACTCCTCGAAGCGCGGAGCGTCTGGGACGTCGAGATCCTCCAGGAACTGGCCGCGGACTAGCGCGGCGGCTTGCTCGACAGCGTGTGGGTCCTCTGTGCTAGCGAACCGCTCCAGCTCGTTGATGTCCAGACGCCACGGAGAGTCGTCGCGAAAGGTTACCGTGCTGCGGTCCGCTGCGAGCGCTCCTTCGCCGAGGGCCTTGCGGAGCTTCGTCAGCGCCTGGCGCAGGCTCACTCGTGCCGCCTCCTCACCAGAGTCCGGCCACAGCAAGCTGGCGAGCCCGGCCCGGGAGTAGGCGCGGCCGGGCGTTCGTGCAATGTAGACCAGCAGTGCCCTGGCTTTGAGGCTTCCAACCTCAATCGGACCGGCGCTCGACGGGATCGCAAACGGCCCCAACGACCGAATCACGGGTGGAACTACCATCTCGGCACCTGTCGTGATGTTTCTATTGTAGCGGTACTTTCACGATGGTTCCCGATGATCGACGAAGGAGACTCTGCGGGCCGTGTACTCCAGGGTGGAGACCATTCAAGGTCTTGAGCGCAGTGTGCGCAGGCGGGCGGCGGGTACCGTGTTCGCCGTGCGCTGTGAACCCAAAGCTCCACCTGTCCAGGAGCTGGACGAGCGGACGAAGGGCACCGCCAACGAGCCGATACGGGTCGCCCGGCGACCTACTCGATGACGAAGCTCTGTAGCTCCACCGGGACCGGACCGACCTCGAACGCGCCGATCTCGCAGGCGGAGTCCTGAGGCCGGCTTGCGCCGCGCTGGTCCACGGAGATCGTGCCGCCGCAGCCGTTGGTTCCCGAAGGCACCACATCGAACGCTGGGCTCGAGCTGGTGATCGCGTGGGTCTCGGTCGGACCTCCGTTGTCCGCCAACGCTCCGAGCAGAGGGTCCTGGCCGGTGACGTTGTTGGTCGTGGTGCCGATGATCGAGCACCCCGACGTGTCCTGAATCAGGTTGTAGTCGGAGGAGCTGAGCTCACCCTCGCAGTCCGGACCCGTGCCGCCGGCGGCGACCGTGTTGCCGGCGATGATCGTCGAGCGGATCTCGGTTCCCTGGTCTCCCGAGTCGGGCTGATTGGCCTGGATCCCGCCGCCGTTGCCACCGGTCGTTGTGCCAGCGCCGGTGGTGTTGTCGGTGATGGTGCAGCTGTGAATTAGGACCGGTAGCCACACCTGATGGTAGAGGCCGCCGCCCTTCCCGCCGGTTGCCGTTCCCAAGCTCGATGTGGCGCCGCCGCTCGAGTTTCCGGTGATTGTGCAGTTGCGCAGGGTCAGCTCGGCGTCGGCCCAGAGACCGCCCCCGTTCCCGCCGTGCGCATCGAAGCCGCTGGCATCTCCGGCAGAGTTGCTGGAGATCAGGGTTCTCTCGATGGTGACAGGCCCAAAGGTGTGAACCGAGATCCCACCCCCGTCACCTCCGAAGTTGGTGCCGAACTCGTTGGTCGCCGAGCCGGCCGAGTTGTTGGTGATGGTGCAGTCCGTGAGGGTTGCCTGGTCGTAGAGATCGAGACCCCCGCCGTCTCCCGGGCTGGAGGGGTCGTCGCCGATGACATTCTCGGAGACCGTCAGCTCGGTGGCCACGAGCACGCCGCCTGGCCGGGTCGCGATCCCGCCGCCGGGGCCCGATCCTGACCACGACCCTGCAGTCTGGTTTTCCGTGACAGTGCACCGCGTGAGCGTGATCGGTCCGCTGCTGCAGATGCCGCCGCCGAACGCTGGTAGGCCCGCGTTTCGATACGCTGTCTGGTTGTCGGTGATCACGGAGTCCTCGACGACCAAGGTGCCGCGGTTGACGATGCCGCCGCCGCCGCAGTAGTCGGTCTCGGAGAACGCCGTGGACACGCCATGGCGAATGGTGAGATGACGCAGCGTCGCCGTGGCGGTGGCCTCCACGTCGAGGACGCGCAACGTGGCCACACCCGGGCTCCCGGCAGCCTCGATGGTCGTCGTGGCCGCGTCGGCGCCTTCCAGCGTGATCTGGGTGGACAGCACCAGGCTGGTGCCGACCGTTGCCAGCGAGTAGGTTCCGGCTGGCAGGGTGATCGTGTCCGCGCCGGAGCCGGCACTGCATCCGTCGACGGCGCTATCAGTGTTGGCCGACTGTACCGCCTCGCGGAGCGAGCAGTCTCCGTCGGTGTTGACCTCGTCGTCCACCGTGTCGACGGTGATGGACGCGGCCTGCGGCGCCGAGGTCATTCCGAGCGCCACCGCGGCCATCAACGCCACAATGGCAGTCCATCGAGCGACCTTCCGAGAAGGTGGTTGCACTCTCATCTCCAGCTCCCTTCCGTCTGCGTGCATGGCCCGTCGAGCTTGAAGACCCGCGTGCTGCGCACGTCGCATCTTCCGATCGTCAATGTATGATCCTCACGGTAGGCACAGACCGTGAATCTTCCGTGATTCCTGGCTGCGAACACGGCCCCGAGCAGTATCCGTATCGCCACAACCCAAGCGCCAAGCGCGCCGGGCACGCTATTGCGCTATCGAGGTCCGTGAAGCTCGGAGCGACTGGACGAAGCGCCTTGGTGGTGACTATCGGTCGGTTTCAGGGAGCTGTGAGCGGATCGCCTCGACGAAGTGGAGAATGTCGTCCAGGCGATGCTTCGCCACGTCCTGTACGATCTCCACGTCGACGTCGCCATACCCGTGGACCAGGATGTTGCGGAAGCCGGCCATATTGCCAAGGAGGGTTGCCTGCTCGCTCGAGATCCAGCCGCCGCGTGCGAGCAGGACGAACAGCTCCCGGTTGGTCCGCGGCTCACCGAGACGCAGATCGGAGATGATGTGCGAGGCGATGTCCTGGGCGGCCTGGATCGCGATCTGCAGTGTGTGCTCGACAAAGCGCTCCTCACGCAGGTCCGTTGCGATGCGTTCTGGCCGGGAGAGCCGCCGGAGATCGGCCACACAGGTTTCGATGAACGCGAGCTTCTTGGCGAGCAGCTCGAGATCGGTCATGGCGTGCTCACCGGTGCGTGCCGATACTCCTTGAGGACCGGCAGCAGGTCGAAGTACATGTTGCGGGCTCGAACCTCGAACCGGATTCGTGCGGCGCGGTCGCGGTCCAGAAGGATCACGCCGTCACGGAGCACACGGTGGACGAGGTCGGACGGCGCCTGGTTGAGGACCACGAGCTGCACGGTTCGCCTGAGTGCAGCTTCGAGCTGGCCCTCCAGGGTCAGCCTGACGCCGTCCAGCCGCTTCGCTTCGGCGCTCCGGAGCAGGACCGCGATGTCGATGTCGCTCGAGGTGGTTGCTGTGGCTCGGGCCACACTGCCGAACAGGTAAGCGGCCACGACGCTCCGGTCGGCGTGGGAGAGCACCTCGGCTGCTGCGTCTCGGAAAACGTCCTGATCCATGTCTCGAGTATAGCGGCGGAGAGCTGCGCTATACCAGACGCCCGTATTCTCCTGCGCCTCGGAAGACGGAGAACGCGCGGAGAACGTGCCAGGAACGCTACTGCGCTATCGAGCTCGCTACCCCTCCGTCCTGGTGGACGACTCTGACCGAGACCTGGTGTAGGCCTTTGGCGGACCGAGGTGGCCGAGGCCAAGGCCAGTGGCGCCGGTGCGCCGTCGCCAGGACCAGGGCGACGACGGTGATCCAGAGTGCCCAGCGGTCGCGACGTCTCCGGATGGTGGCGGGTCTCGGTAGGGTTGCCAAGAAGGGTACGATGTCACGGGCTGGCGTTGTGGACTCGGTCGGTCCGAGGAGGGAGATCGAAGCCGTGGCGGGTCGCTGCGGGTCGACGACGGTCGACTGGTTCGCCCCGCGGTCGTGCTGGCGCCGGTGCCCCTCATCCTCGTCGGTTGCTTCTGCACCTTTCAGGGTATCGTCAACACCGTGCGCGCCCTGTCCGACGAGGAGATCAGATACCCCCTGAGCATCCCCTTCGTGACCAGCGCCACCATCCGTTGATGGCGAGCGTGGGCGAGCCCTCCCAAACTTGGAGGCAGCGAGACCGACCACGATCGCTCGTCAGTCTTGTGCCGCTGTGAGTCGATCTTTACAAGCTTCCCTGCGGTGGTATGGTCGTGGTTGAAGAGGACAGGAATCACGGGAGCGAGGGGCGTTGCGAAGAGCACTGCTTTGCTGGTGTATGGCCCTGGCCACGTATCAGGTTTCTCTTGGCCAGGAGCCCAAAGAGCACACGGAGCCGGATGAACGACCGGTGATCTTTGCGACCACCGAGGTGACCGCCTCTGCGGCACATGCCGAGAGCACTGTCATCGACCGGGACGCGCTGGCGACCTCGGTGCCGGTCGGAGACGGCGCCGAGGTGCTGCGCGACGTCGTTGGGGTGAATCTCGGGAGAATGGGCGGCCACGGCCTCGAGCCGTTCATCCGGGGTCTGAGCGGCCCGAGCGTGAACATCCTGCTGGACGGAGCCACCGTCCACGGTGGCTGCCCGAACCGGATGGATCCTTCGACGGCCTACGCGGCGCTGGAGACCAGCGACCAGGTCATCGTGCTCCGGGGCGTTCAGACCGTCCGCTACGGTCCCGGCGCGCCAGGCGGCACGGTGCTGTTCGAGCGGCATGCTCCGGAGCTCGGCGGAGAGACCTGGCGTGGCGAGGTGGCGACGGCCGTCTCGAGCTGGTCCGACGCTCCCGAGCTGACGGTCGATGCCTCGTTCGGGCTCGGTGACTGGTCCGTGCGCGCTGCCGCCGCCTGGCGCGATGTGGACAGCTACGAAGACGGCGACGGTACCGAGGTGCGCTCGGCAGCGGAGAGTCGCAGCGGCGTGGTGCTGGTGGGGTGGCGTCCGGACGCGCGCACCAAGCTCGAGATGAGCTTCGAGCGCTCCGAGACCCTCGACGCGCTGTTTGCGGGCGCCGGCATGGACGCGCCAGAGAGCACCGCGGACATCGTACGTATCGAGGTGGCTCGGTTGGGAGGCGCAGCCAACCCGAGCCGTTGGTCGATCGAGGTGTTCTACGACTCGGTCGATCATCTGATGGACAACTACTCCCTGCGTCCGCTGAGCGCGCCGATGGCCCTCGAGGTGCCGACGACCACGTCCACCTGGGGCGTCCGTGGCCGACTCGAGCTTCCGACGTTCTCTTTCGGCGTCACCACTGAGACGGCCACATTTGACGCGACGCGCTTTGCCGGACCGACACCGGCGACGATCGGAGCCGTCCAGTCGATCATGTGGCCGGACGTGACGCGCCGGCAGATTGGAGCGTACGTCGAAGGTGTTCGTGAGCTGAGCGATCATGCTCGGTTGCGGTACGGAGCCCGTGCCGATTACTTCTCCGCCGCTGCAAGTCGTGCAGACGAGCCGACGCTCGGTGGAGACGGACCGACACCACGCCAGCTGTGGGCGATGTACACCGTAGGCGTCGACGACTCCTGGTCGCATTGGGATGGCAGCGGTCTCCTCCGGCTGGAGCACGAGCGTGGGTCCTGGCAGCTGTTCGCCGGGCTGAGCCGCACGGTGCGGGTCGCGGACGCGACGGAGCGGTTTCTCGCGGCGAGCAGCGCTATGCCCGCCAAGCGTTGGGTCGGCAACCCCGGCCTTGAGCCTGCTCGATACCACCAGCTCGATCTCGGAGCGGCGTGGGGACGGGATCGTCTCGGCGCAACCTTGACGTTGTTTGCAGCCGACGTCGACGGTGAGATCCTCCGTGACCGGGCCCGCTGCCAGGCGGGCATCCTCCGCTGTGACGGCGCCACCATCTACCGGAACGTCCAGGCACGCAGGTTCGGTGGCGAGCTTGCGGGGCGACTGGAGATCTCGAGCTTGCTGATGGTGACCGGCGGAGTGGCGTGGGTCCGCGCAGAGAACGCCACTGATCACCGTCCGATCGCTCAGACGCCGCCGCTGAGCGGGCACCTTCAGGGGGTCTGGTCCGGGCGTGGCTGGTCGGTGTCGACGGCGCTGCAGCTTGCCGATCGGCAGGATCGGGTCGACGATGATCCTGCGGTCGGCAGCGGTCTGGATGCTGGGCCGACCCCGTCGTGGTTCACGGTCGATCTTGCCGGTACCCTCGAGCTCGGCGGCGGCCTCGACCTCTCCTGCGGCGTGGCCAACCTGCTCGACCGTGCCTACGCCACTCACCTGAACCGTGCGAGCCTGTTCGACCCCGACCCCCAGCGCGTGAACGAGCCCGGCCGTACCGTCTGGGTACGGCTGCGGTGGCGTGGCGGAGCTGCGGGTTTGCTCGATAGCCGTTGATTTCCTTGGTCGCGGGCAATACAGCTGGCGGGTCTGTGGCCTGCATGACGCGCGAACGTGGTACTCTTCATCGCGATCGCGTCTCAGATGCAGTTCATGAGTCGACGCTTCGGAGGTATGTCATGCTGCGCGCTCTGCAGAACCTGACGGTGAGGATCGTGCTGGCCGCCCTGGTGGCGACCACTTGGGTGTCGATGGTGTCCGCCCAGGAGTCGGTGATTCGTCTCGAGGGCCGAGCCAAGGGTCCCGAGGGCACGGCGTTCCCGATGTCGGCCTTCGTCATCCACCCGGGAGGTGAGCCCCTCACCTACCGCTGGGACTTCGGCGACGGATCGCAGGTCGTGACGGGCGAGGGGCTGTCATCGGTCGCTCACCGCTACCGTCGGGACGACGACTACACCGTGACTCTGGCCGTCACCGGCGGCGACGGCAGAGAGATCACCGCCTCCCGCGAGGTCACCGTGACCAACGCGCGGCCGGTGATCCGCGAGCTGGCCAGCCGGCCCGACATCGAGCTCGCCGACGCCTACCAGTTCACTGCCGAGGCGACCGACTGGAGCTCCGATGAGCTGACCTACACCTGGGACTTCGGCGACGGCTCGCCGCCGCAGTCGGGGGTCGACCTGACCCGCGTGTCCCACGCCTACTCAGACGTCGGCCAGTTCACGGTGACGCTGACGGTTGAAGATGAGGACGGCGGCGCCCGCGACCGCACCCTCGAGATCTACACCGGGCCGTCGCGCTGGAGCGCGACCCTGTCCGGTGACCTGTCGGGCGAGCTCGAGGGCGACGTGATGCCGTTCCGGGGCCTGTGGGCCTCGCCGGTCTCGAACGGTCGATGCCGGTTCATGCTGACGCTGTGGGACGACGACGCCCAGGTCTACCTGATGATCATCGTCGATCCCAAGACGCTCTCGCGGGGGTTCACGTACACCTCGGGCTCCAACGGCGGCGTGACGTTGATTGCGACCAACCACTCGCAGGAGTACTTCATGCAGTGGAAGCAGACCCATGCCAACCCGCTCGGCCTGGGCGGCATGGTCAACCTCTCCGATGTCATGGCGATGGTGCCTGGTGATCAAGGCGACAAGGAGGACGCCCGCGCCCAGCTCGAGCGCAACACTGTTGGGCGGCTCGGGATCAACCCCTTCCAGCAGGAAAGCCCGGGATCACCGGATCGGCAGACCGAGCCCACGCCGTCGGGCGGCGGCGTGCTGGCGCCGGACGCCGATCCCCAGTACTCCTTCCGTTCCAACGGCGGCACCATGAGCTGCCGCATCAACCCTGACCATTGGATCGAGTGCGAGCTCGACATGACCCTCGAGAACACCGACGATGACGAGGAGTTTCCCCGCTCGGTGGCCCTCGAGGGATCGTTCTTCATCAACATTCCCAACGCCATGACCGACGGCCTCTACCGGGCCCGCGCGTGCGACGAGGGCGAGGCGTTCCGGGTGCGCGACGCCGAGCCCGAGCCCGAGGACCGCTACGCCGGTTTCGAAACCACCACGGTGCGCCGCCAGAGGTCGAGATCACCGCGCCAGCATCAGGGGAGACCGTCTCCGGGACGATCACTCTCGCATGGAGGGCGTGGGACCCGGAGGACGACCCCGTGACCTGCGACGTCGATGCGAGCAGCGACGGCGGCCGGTCGTGGGCGCCGGTGGCGAGGGCGCTGCGCGCCACCAGCCACACGGTGGACACCGAGGGTTTGGCAGGGGACGGCGATCTGCTGCTGCGGGTGGTTGCGCGGTCCGGCCTGGACCGCGCCGAGGCGGTCATCGAGCTCGGGGCAGACAACCCGCCGAGGGCGGTCGCGCGGACGCCAGAGCCCGGCGCCACGGCTGGCCCACGGCCGCGCGCCGAGGTTCTGCTGGCGGGACCGGCCCCGACCGGAGCGCGACTGCGGCTGGTCGATGACACAGGCCGGGAGATTCCCTCCAACGCGGGCCGCGCAACTGGCGGGAGGGCCCTGTGGGCCGAGGCCACCGACGAGCTGACCGCCGGCAGCGCCGTGCGTGCCGAGGTGGTCGGTGCGGCTGACGGGCCGAGCTGGAGCTTCCGGATCGAGGCGGACGCGGCGCCGCCGCGGGTGCTCGAGGTGACGCCGCCCGACGGCGCACTGTCGGTGATGCCTGGCACCCCGATCCGTGTGCTGGTGTCCGAGCCCCTCGACCGGGGATCGGTGACCGCCCGCATGCTCCGTGTGGTCGGCCCCGATGGGCGCGACCTGGGCGGTACGGTGAGCTGGGACGTCGACGCCCAGGCCGTGGTGCTCGAGCCCGGCGAGCCGATGCTGCGCTCGAGCGACTACCGCGTCGAGTGGGGCGACCTGCCACGTGACGATGCGGGCAACGGGCTCGTCGGCGCCACTCCGTGGACCTTCACGACGGCCTCGTCAGCCTGGGGAGAGTGATCCCGGACGCTGTTCGCAACCCGCTCCGCAGCGAGCAGCCGGAGGAGCGGGCGGTGGCTGCGCAACGGCAACATGGCGCAGCGTGATCGTCAGATGCGAGAGCTCCGGTTGCCACAGCGCGAGCGGGTGCGTGCCACCGCTTTCGGAGGTTGCTACGGAATGCAGTCCACACCGCTGCTATAGGTCGGTGTGGCCGCTTCATTTACGGGGATGCCGTTGTTGAGTGAGCTCAGGTTGGCTGCAGACGTCGCATCGACGACCAGGTCGACCGCTGCGTCGGTGTCCAGCTCGATGCTGCCACTACCAGAGCCGATGCTGTTGCCCGTTGCTCCGAAGCAGAGCGTGTTGCCGTCTCGGACGTCTACGATTTCGATCACGTTCTTCGACGCAGAGATGCCGTTGATCTCGTTGTCGATAACCTCGACGTTCAGCTGATTTACCGGGGCGAAAACGTCGTCGTCCGTGAAGATGAAGATCCCGTCGTCGATGTCCGCCGTGTCCCCGTCGCCCCCGGCCACGCCGTTCAGAGTGTTGTCGCGGATGGTGACACTCATCGTCCCTGCGGCGTCGCGAAGATCGATACCGATGCCATCGTCATCGAAGTTGATCGTGTTGTTCTGGACAACGATCGCGCCCCCGATGGTGCTGGTGCCGCCCGGGTCGCCGTCGAAGTCGAGATCGATGCCGTCAGCGTTGTCCGAGCCGAGAGAGTTTGCGTCGGTGGAGATCGGTCCGCCGATCGTCCCGTTCAGCGTCACGGTCTGCCCGGCGCCGGGCAGCCCGATGATCTGAACTGCAGCACCTTGTACACCGGCGAGGTTGTTGGCGTTGATGTCGAAGGTCGTCGATGAACCTCCCGAAGCGATGATTGCCACACCTCCACCGTTCGGGTTGTCGTCGGGACCCCCGCCGTTCGTCGAGGTCACATTCGTCATCTCGACGGTGTTGGTGCCGGTACCCTGCGCAAAGTACGCGAGAACATCGAGCTCGACGTTGTCGAAGGTCCCGCCCGAGACGAGTACGTTCGCGTCCACCGCGCCTTCCGTCTGCACCCGGATTGCGTCTTCTCCGAAAATGTCATTGTTGTCGCTCGCGGACACATCGAGGACGTCGAGGTCGAGGCTGCCGATCCCTTCATTGACAATGTCGATCGCGCGCTCGGCGAACCCGGTGACCGTGAGGTTCTCGAACACGGCAGCTCCGACGAGCCCGTTGTCGCCGAAGGTGTCGCGGTCGAAGCTGAACACGTCTTCGGAGTCGGCATTGCCCATGTTGGTGAACGAGCCGTTGCGCACGCTGAGCCCGTCCACCCGGACGCCAGCGATGCCGTGGTCCGCAACGCCGCTCATGTTGAGCTGATCGAGCGCAAAGCTCATCGTGTCGGTGAGCTCGATCGCAGAGCCTGTAATGCTTGCAAGTGTTCCGCCGGAGCCGTTAGCGGTCGATCCGGCGTCGCCGGTGATCGAGAAGCCACCGGACGAACCGGTGGTGTTCAGCACCATCCCGGTTGCCGCGCCGGTGACGTCGACCCGTTCGAAGGTCACGCCGGACGCGCCGATCGTCACGTTGGAGATGCTGACGGCGGTGCCGGTGCCGCCGGAGTTGTTGGTCCTGACGGTGTTGCCCGAGCCGGTGACCTCGACGGCTCCGCCGCCGCCGGCGAGGAACGCCGTGGCGGTCCCGGAGGTGTCGATGTCGAGACCGCCGTTGGTGAACGACACCGCGTGGGCGGCGTTGGTGCTCAGGTTGACGGCGGTGGCCGCGCCGCTGTTGATGACCTTGGTCGGGCTCGAGAACGTCGTCGAGCCCGCGCTGTTGCCGCTGACGTCGATGCCGATTGCCGAGGCGTTGTGGCTGACGGCGCCGGAGAAGGTGGCGCCGCCGCCGGTGCGGCCGGTGACCTGCACGGCGGTGCCTCCAGTGGTGGTGATCGCAGCGGCGATCGTGACGTTGGCCGCGCCGCCGTTGAGGTCGACGCCGATCCCGGTCGGCGGCGTGGTCGCCCCGATGGCGCCGCCGTTCACCGCGACCGTGCCAGCGTTCGAGTCGAGGTCGATGCCCGCGCCACCCGCACCGTCGACCGTGACCGTGGTGAAGGTGACGGGGCCGTTCATCGACGTCACGAGGATGCCGTCGCCGGTGGTGCCGTTGATCGTCGCTGTGGCAAACAGCACCTGAGCATCGGACGAGAGCAACTGGATTCCGGGCTGGCCGCCGCCCACGTTGGTGACTGTCGTGCTCCCTCCGGAGAACACGAACGATCCGGCGACGTTGCTCAACCGGATCCCCGGACCCGTCGTGCTGCTCGTGGAGGCCAGGGTCGAGAAGGTCGCATTCGTACCGAGCGTCACGCTGGAGAGGTCGACGGCCGGTCCGCCGGTTGCGCTGACGGTGTTCGTCGTGCCGCCGAGCGAGAGGGTGCCAACGGTATCTGCTCTCAACCCGGGACCTGCGGTGGTGGTGACGTCCAGGCTCGAGAACGCGAAGCTCGCGGAGGCGCTCGAGGTCAGGCTGACCCCGCTCGATGCGGCGCCGACCGAGACGTCGGCGAAGTCGAAGGTCGCGCCGGACGGCGCGTTACTGACCGAGATGCCGCTGGCGGCGTTCGACACCGAGGTGTCGGCGCCGGCGCCGTCGGATACCGTCAGCGAGCCGCCGACGCCATCGAGGCCCACCGCCGCGGCGTTGCCCGTGGTGACGATCCGATCGATTGTGGCGCTGAGCGTGCCGGTGGTCAGGTCCAGCGCTGCGCCAACGCCGTCGAGCGCCAGTGAGGAGAGCGTCGCGGTGCCGAAGCCGATGCCGGCGAGCGCCGTGGCCGCCGCATCGGACGGCTGCAGTAGCAGGCCCGACACGGTGTTATCCGAGCCGAGCTCGACGACGTTGGCTCCCGCCACCGCGATAACCGGCGTAGCGCCGGCGGCGATCGTGGTGCACCCGCTCAGACCGACGCCCTCGCCGATCAGCTTCTGGTCCGCCTCCAGCGCGATCCCGCCGGCGTACGGCGTCACCCCAGAGCTGCCGGCGTACACGAAGATGATGTCGCCTGGACCGTCGACGTCGCCCGCGGTGCCGTCGAGCATCGACAGATCAGTGAACGGGTTCGCCTGCGTGCCCTCGTTGGAGCCCGCCGCGGACGAGTCCACGAACCAGACCGTGTTCTCGAGCGAGACCAACACCTCGCCGGTGGCCGCGTTGCCGTCTGGGTCCTCCACCGTGTAGGTGAAGCGGTCGACCCCGGTGAAGCCCGCTGGCGGTAGGTAGGTGAACGCGCCGGTGGCGGCCGCATCCAGGGTGACGCTGCCGCCCTCGTCGGTCGTCGCCTGCACCGACGTGACGGTCAGGCTCTGACCGTCGGGGTCGTAGTCGTTGTCCGCGCCCTCGATCAGGCCGAGGACCGTCGAGCCGTCGGAGGCGAGCGTCGTGTTCCCGCAACCGCTGTAGACGTCGCGACGAACCACTGGCGTCGACCGGAACGAACCGACCGTTGACAGGTCAGTGTCCAGCAGCTGATCCACCGACACGTCAACCGCATCGTCGCCGGTGTTGGTGATCGTCAGCGACACCGTGTAGCTGTCGCCCGGCGATCGCGGTGTGCTTGCCAGCTCGCTGCCGGTACCCGTGCCGAGCGCAGTGGCATCGAGGTCCCGCTGCGTCACTGTCAGCGCCGGTGCGGCGGCGGCCGTGGCGATCGGGCCGAGGGTCGCAGAGGCGTCGCTGCCGGAAAGGCGCAGCACCACGGCGCCGACGTTCGAGAAGGTCGCTCCGGCGCCGGCACCGGCCACGAAGTCGGCGTACGGGAGCAGGTAGGCCGTTGTCGAGGCCGTGTCCGGAAGCGTGAAGCTGGTTGCGGACCAGCTCGCGGCGTTGGTGTACACCTCGATCGTCAGCACCGGCGCCCCGGCAGCGGCCACGACGCTCAGGGACAGGGCATCGTGCGCTCCACCGTCGGTGAGATCGGCGCCGCCGAGGCCGGTGGCGTCGAGCGTCGCCGGCGCCCCGTCAACGCCGTCCCAGGTCGCGACTGCGCTTCCGGCTGTCGCCGCCGGGACCACGAAGACAAGCGCACCCGTTGCGACGTCGGCCGTGACCGCGGCGTTGTCCGTGGTCACCGCCAAATCGCGCGCGCCGCCGACAACCACCTCGCCGCCCCCCGGAGTCACCTCGCTGGATGCCGTGCCGCCGGTGGACACCGACTGGGCGAGCTGGAGATCGTCGATCGTGGTTGCGGCTCCGGTCGCAGCCGCGAGGGCGATGCCAAGGATGAGAGCAAGCGTTCGGATAGGGAGTGTCATGGTGTGATCCCGTAGTGTTTTCGGCTCGTCGTGACCGCCTCGGCCGTGCCGGACGCATCGTGCGCTGGTGGAGCTCATTGCGCCAGCTAGCTGTGCGGTTTCGGATACCGCGTGGCCGACCGTCGCTGACAGGAGAGGATTACTCGACATCGAAGCTCATCAGCTCGACAGGGACGGTGGTGACGAGGTAGTCCTCGACCTCGCCGTTCGACGCCAGGCCGGTGTAGGACAGGCCGGAGTCCGTCGAGACCCGGAAGCGCGTGTACGTGTTGGAGTTCCCTGTCGCGCCGACGGGGACCGCGTAGGTCAGGCCAGAGTTGAGGCCGCTCGTGACCACCTGGTCGGTGAAGATCTGCTCGCCCGTGTCGTCCCAGGTGCCGTCACCGTCAAAGTCCATCCAGGCGTTGAGGTAGCAGGTCACGCTGCCGCACGCCGAGGAGGCGGTCACATCGACTGTGGCGTTCGACCCGGGGTTGATAGCCGATGCGAAGGTGACGCCGTCATCGTCGTTGTTGCCGTCGGTGTCATCGCCGTCGGCAAAGCCCGTGGGCTGGCCGTCGCTGTCGGTGTCCAGAGACGTGCCGGCGTTGCCGAGGAAGATGCCGGAGCCGAGAGCGTGTACGGCTCCGTTGTCCACTGCGAGTGTCGGGTAGAAGGTGGTTGACCCATCGTTTGGCGCGTCACCGTAATCGGGCAGCGACGTGCATGTGGAGTCCCCGGCGGTAGCTGTCTCCGGGTCGTCCGAGTCGACGGTCGTGAACCCGGTGCCGGAGACCTCGGCCTGCGCACACACCTGGTGCACCGTCACCTGGTCCGACAGCGACGAGGCGACCTCGACGTCAACCTCGATGGTTACCGACGCCCCTGCGGGGATCGTCAACCCGCTGGTGATGTTCTCCTGGGCCGCCGCGAACGGCGCCGCCGCCGCGAGCACGAGTCCGGTGATCCACCAGCGGCGAACGAGAGCAGCAGACTGCATGGGCTCCTCCTGCCTGTAGGATATCTTCAGCTCCTCTCCCAACCGATTCTGGGTGCGAGTGATTCCGGGTTGCGACGCCATCGTACAACTGAGAGCCCGCGGAGCTCCGATCGACCGAGAGAGACGCTTCCGATAAGCTTTCAGGTCCTGGCGCAGATGCGATCCATCAGTGCGATGGCGACCGCGGTGTAGCGGTCGATCGATGACAGCTCTTCATCAGGAGTTGACAATCGTCCCCTCCTGCAGCGCATTCTCAGGGGAGTCTGCAGGATGCTGCTCCTTCACGCGGACACCTGCGAGCTGGACGCCGAGCACGCCGAGCACGGCCAGGAGGAGCCCGGCTCCCTCCCTGGCGCTGATCGGCTCGCCAAGGAAGAGCCAGGCGAGAATCGCGATCTGAATCAGCATAGTGTTGTTGATCAGGGTCGACTCGATTGCGGTGAGGGTCCGCAGGGTGTGGTTCCAGATAGTGAACGCCAGGGCGGTGTTGATGACCGCCAGCCAGATGATGATGCCCCAGCCAGAGAGGTCCAGGCGAGGCACACCCTCGACGATGATCCCAACGGCCAGGAGGAGAGACGACCCGATACCCATGCTCACGACCGTGACCAGGAGAGGGTGGAGGTCGCCGCGACGGTTCACGGATCGGCCGAGCAGCGAGGCGCACGAGTTGGCGAGCAACCCAACCGCGGCCACAACCAGACCGATGACCTGGAGGGGCAGCTTGAGGGGGAGAAAGTAGACGACCGCTCCGAGAAGGAAGGAGCAGACTCCGAGCCACTGGCCGCGAGTGAGCCGCTCCCCCAGAAACGAGGCGCCGAGGAGCGCGACGGCTGCCGGCGAGAAGGAGAGAATCAAGCTGAGCGTGACCGCGGGCAGAAAGGCGAGGGCGACGAACTGAGCGCCCTGTGTGAGGGAGTAGAACACGACGCCAAGGACGGACAGCCGAAACCAATCGGAAGGTCTCAGTCTGCGCAGCTCCGCCCTTCGAAGTGCGCTCACCAACAGCGCTGGTGCAAGGATCAGGAAGGCCAGGGTGTACCGCATTCCAGCGAAGCTGATGGCTGGTATCTCTTCTAGACCGAGCTTGATCAGGACCCACGACGTGGACCAGAGGAAGGTGACGAACAACGCCTGCAGTCGTGGGAAGCGACGGGGTCGACGGGTTTCAGCCATGGGGTCTCCTTGAGGTATGGGCACAGCCCGTGCTGTGCCGACCTATCCCCTCCAGGCTTTTCTCCGTCTAGGTGCGAGCCGAGGACTCGGCCTTCTGTGGCGCTTGGACCAGCCCGACTGTCGCCGGCGGAACCCTAGCCACCCTTCAGTCGACGAGCGATTCTGGCACCATTGACCTGGCCGGGTCAACTGTTGCGGAACAAAGCGATCTCCGGCGCGAACCGTTGAGCAGCTCGAGCAGCCCACATCTTCGAAGACTCGAGGCATGATCGCCGGGGGCCGGATGGCCGGGATCCGGCTGTCGGGGCCGGGACCAGCACCGTCGGAGCATCACTTTGGTTGCGGCCCGCGGCCGCGTTGGAAGTAACGTGCTGCCTTTTCAATGCACTGGCGCGGTAGTGTTCGAGATGATGGCGCGTTCGTCTGGCGTGCGGAGTCGATTCGATCTAGATGCTCAGTCGGTGGGTACGCCCGATCTGTGCGGCGCGATCCTCCGGGACTCCGGCCCGGTCAGCGAACTCGAGCCATCTCTGGACAACGGTGGTGACATGGTCGACCATCTCAGTGGCCGGCGCCTTCTTGATCCCTGCACGAGCGGCCAGTGAGATCACGTCGCCGCGCTCGAAGCCGTCGCGCTTGCCGTTGAGGCTCATCTGATGCCGACTCGTCCACTCACCCTGCGGGTCCCAGGAGTACGAGATGTCGTAGGCCGGAGAGAGACGCCACTCGCCCCTGCGGTCCATGAGGAACGAGATGTTCTTCACGTGATCGTCGTGATTCCGGGCCACCACGTTGAAGACCGCGCGTAGGAACTGCTGTTGCTGATCGCGCATGGGAAGGCCCAGCCGGCGAATCACCTGCAGCGCCTGCTCGTAGGAGTACGAGGCGGGCTGGTTGTAGTCGAGGTGAGCCATGGCGCCCAGAGACTGCATGTGAAGCTTGCTTCCTGTTGGGGTGCGATCGAATCTGCGGGTCATGAAGTGGCTTCGGCCGCCCTCGTGGTGAAGGCGGCACTCAGACATGTCGATGCCGATCGCGCACGCCATCAGGTGATAGGCGTACTCGACGAGCCCGTACCCCAGGGGATCCGCGAGCTCTTTGTCCCGGTTGTTCGAGACTCCGTCGAACTTCATGAGCCAGTGCTCGAAGCCGTCACCCGAGTCCACGTGTCCGGAGCGAAACACTCCGGTGCTCGGGTTCCACGCCAGAATCGCCTTTGCACGCGCTCCGCCGGCCGAGGTCCCGACCCGCAGTATGTCCTCGATGGCCCGCGTGTCGTCCAGTCCCGTGAACGCACCCTGCAAGCGCGAACGTTCGTCGAGTATGCGATTGGCGAGCTCGACGAGACGTGCCACATCGAGCTGGCGGGATTCCGAGGATGGCCCAAACACTGCAGGCTCGAACTCGAGGGCGCCCATTCCTCGTCGGCCCACATAGCAAAGGCGTTCGACCGGATTGAAGCTCGACGCCGCACGGCCCTGGCTCGCCAACCAGGCATCAATGAGAGCGTTGCCAAAGGTATCCGGCAGCGAGTCGGCCAGCATCCCTGGGAGACCCTTGAATGCGCGTCGCGCGAGTGCAGGGAACTCGTATGGTGCTTCGTCGAGCGGCATCATCAGTGGCGAAGTCTGGATCCCGCTTCGTGCGAACTCCGGTGTGTACTGGAACACGCCGAGCTCTCGATCCTCCACCCAGGTGACGGCCCCGATGTCGCGGCCCCAGAGAATGACGCGCGCATCAGTCATCGTCGTCATCACCCCATGTCCAGGCTTTTTGATCCTCGGATGTCACTTTTGGGCGCGCCCGTCGGCGCTCGCTTCCACGTTCGGAGACGCGCTCGACGGGGCGGACCACAGGGTCCGGAAGCAGGATCTCGAGACTGTGCTGGATCCGCAGGGCGATGAGCACACGAATGAAGGTGTCCAGTGAAACGCCCTCGCCGTTTTCCATCCGACCGATAGTCCGCAGCGAAACGCCTGCCTCTTCGGCGAGCTGTCTCTGAGTGATGTTTCTCGACAACCGGATGCGGCTCAGTCGGGCACAGAGGGCTGACTCGATCTGCTCGCTTGTCGCGGTAGAGAACTGAATGTTATACGTCATATTTTACTCTTTAATAACCCTGATGCTCCTTAATAAGTAGAAGGTTACTATTAGTTTTCCGCAATGTAAAGATGTGCGGGACGCGAGCCCATCAGGCGGCGGCTCGCCGACATCACTCGAGTCGTCCTGCACGAGTCTCGCTTGCGTCCGGAGCTGCTGCGCGAGGCGGCGTGATCAGGCCGATGGTGGAGCCGGACGGGTTGCCCATACCGAAGGGAGCGAGTAGTAGATCTTGTCCAGGGGGTCGTAGAGGGTGGGGGAGGGCTTAGATCTACTTCGCTCATCTCGGGGTGACGATCACGAGCGGATCCGCCATCGGCATCAGAAACGCCGCCCGACTGGGCGGCGTGATCAGGCCGATGGTGGAGCCGGACGGGTTGCCCACACCGAAGGGAGCGAGTAGTAGATCTTGTCCAGGGGGTCGTAGAGGGTGGGGGAGG
>CAZEJK010000078.1:0-21912 GCA_964512045.1 uncultured Thermoanaerobaculia bacterium | reverse complement strand
AAATTAAGAACTTAGAACTCAACCCAGGCGCTTTGCTTCGAGTTTTCGAAGATGCTGATCCGTGAGCCGCCAACTGGCCGTCACGCTTCAACGTCACAGCAGGCCGTGCCGCTTCATCTTCCGCCACAGGGTCGAGGGATGGATGCCGAGCTCTCTGGCGGTACGGAGACGGTGCCCCCTGTTGCGTTGAAGCGCCGAACGGATCGTGTCGGCCTCTGCGGCAGACAGCGGTCCGCGAGCTCCCTCCCGCATCGCTGCGTCCATCCGAGTCGCGGTCACCTCGCACACGCCACGGTACGTGGGCCGTGCCGACGCGGCGACCTCGGGAGGCAACGCCGACACGCCGAAGATCGGCTCGCGGCAGAGCACGAACGCACGCTCGACGATGTTCTCCAGCTCGCGGACGTTCCCGGGAAACGAGTAGCGCATCAACGTGGCCATCGCCTCCTCGTCGAAGCCGTCGACCCGCCGCCCTGTGCGGGCGTTGAGCCGCCGAACACACCGGTCGACCAGCAGCGGTATGTCATCCGGTCGCTCCGCCAGGCGCGGAAGCTCGAGCCGCACAACGTTCAGACGCCAGAAAAGGTCCGACCGGAACGACCCGGCCTCGACCTCCGCGGCTAACGGACGGTTGGTCGCGGCCACGACCCGAACATCGGCGATCTGCGGCTCCACCGATCCCAGCGGCTCGTAGCGACGATCCTCGAGCACGCGCAGCAGCTTCACCTGAAGCGGTGACGATAGGTCCGAGATCTCATCGAGAAACAGCGTGCCACCGGCTGCTGCGTCGAGCCGACCGGGCCGGTCGCGGTCGGCGCCGGTGTACGCCCCTCGACGCACCCCAAACAGCTCCGCCTCCAGCAGTGTCTCCGGCAAGGCGGCGCAGCTCAGCTCCACAAGCCGTCCGGACGCGCGATGACTGAGCTCGTGAACCGCTCGTGCGAAGAGCCCCTTGCCGGTTCCGCTGGCTCCCTCTAACAGAACCGTGCTATCGCTCCGCGCGACGTCCGGGAGCATACCGACGAGGCGCCGCATCTGCTCGTCACAGGTGACGATTGCCTCAACCGCAGACCGCTGCTGGTTCAGCTGCCGTCGGAGAAGCTCCACCTCTGACAGATCCCGAAACGTCTCCACACCACCCACGACCCTCCCGCTGTCATCAGTCAACACCGCCGTTGACACGGATATCGGGATCCGCTCCCCCTCAGCGTCGATGATCTCCACAGGCTGATCGACAACGGGCTCGCCGTGATCGAGCGTTCGAGCCAGAGCACAGTCGCGCAGACAGACATCTGCACGGAACACCTCACAGCACGGCTCGCCGATCGCGTCGGCACGTCGGACGCCGGTGATCTCCTCTGCTGCTCGGTTGAACGAGGTGATCCGAAACTCGAGGTCGACGGTGAACACCCCCTCCGCAATCGAGTCCAGGATCACCCTGGAGAACCGGTCCGACTGCTCACCGTTCACTCCTCAGCCCGCCTCACGGCGGCAGGGACGCCACTGCCGCATCCAGATCGTCGAACGTGCGCAGGACCTCGACGCTGGCCGGCACCCTGGCCAGCGCGCTCGCGCCCGCACCTCCAAGCCACAGCGGAACCGAGCGAGGCACCAGCTCGCGCAGCTCGTCCACCTGCGCCTCGGTTCGCTCCACGAGCTCCTCACCGATCGAGAAGATCGAGATCGACAGCGCCACAGCCGCCGCATGGACCTCGAAGCTGGCCCGAGCGATCTCCTCCACCGGAAGCTGCGGTCCAAGCACACGCACCTGCCGACCCGCGGATACCACCGCAAGCGCCGCCACCTGCAGCCCGAGGCCGTGCTGCTCGTCCGGCAGGCAGGCAAGGATGACCGGCTGCCCTCGTGCGGTGCGCTCCAGACGCTCGCGGAGCGACCAGAGGCGGTTCTCGAGCAAGCTCGAGGCGAAGTGCTCGTGACGCACCTGCAGCTCATCGCGCGCCCACGCGTCGCCGACCGCCAGCAGGAACGGTCCGACCCTCTCTCGAAGGAAGGCGGGAACCCCGAGCTGCGCGACCTCCCGGTCCAGCAATGAACCGACTCGCTGCTGATCGAACGCCCGAACCGCCTCCAGCACCTCGCCGACCCACGCGCTCTCCGAAGGGTGCTCGCCAGGAGCGTCAGAGCCAGTGGTGTTGGTTGTACGAACCAGCTCTCGCAGCTGCTCCTTGGGCAGCGGCACGACATCACCGGCCCGATGTCCGGCCTCGAGCGCGCGCTGAATCAACACCAGCTGCCGCACCTGCTCTGCGGGGTACCGCCGGTGTCCAGAGTCGAGCCGGACAGGAGCTGGAAACCCGAAACGACGCTCCCACGCCCGCAGGGTGTGCTCGCTAATTCCGGTCCTCCGGGTCACCGCCCCCATCGCCCACAGCTGCTCGCCTTCGTCCTCGGCATCGCTGTTCCAACCGGTCACTGGCCTGCCTCCGTTTCCGCCACCAGTCTAGCGAACTTCCGTGGACACCGCGACGCAGCGATCCGATACCCGTGACGCGGCCGCGGGCCGCAACCGCGTCAGCTCTCTGGATGCGCTGGTCCCACGACCGCGCAGCTGTACGAGATCTTCGACCGGTGGGATTTGCCGCCCGCACCTGTAGAATTCCCGATCATGGAGCGGACGGTCAACCGTCAGTGGCAGCTTGTCGGAGCGCGGGCACTTCTCGCAGCGTTCGCTCTTGCCGCGATCGCACCCTTCGCCGCTTCCGACCCGGTCGAGATCGGCCTGACAGTGGTCGACAACACGACCCCGCACCTTGCGGCAGCAGGACAGCAGCTCGACGTCCGGTTGGTACTTCGCAACGACGGCAGCAATCCGTGGGAGACGAGTGACCCGATGAACGTCGCCGCCCACTGGTACGACGCCGCCGGCACACTCGTGCAATGGGACGGCATCCGCACACCGCTGCCGGAGCGCGTGCCACCAGGTGAGCAGCTTGCGATGACTGCCCGACTGCAGACGCCCACCGAGCCCGGCACCTACCGCGTGGTATGGGACGTGGTCCACGAAGGCCGGTTCTGGGTGTCCAGACACGACCCGACGCCACCACGTCCGACCGTGATCCGCGTGGGCCCGAGCCATGCCTTCACGCTGGTGGACGGCACGATTCCGAAGAAGCTCCGCAGCGGCCGCGAGCTCACGGTTCCGATCCGTCTCGCAAACGACGGAGTCACACCGTGGCCAGCCTTTGGCGACGTCAACGTCGCCTACCACTGGCGTGCCGAGGACGGCACCGTCGTCGTACGTGATGGTGAGCGCACACCGGTACCCAAAGCCACATGGCCAGGCGACACCGTCCACGTCGAGGCCAGGCTCCGTGCTCCCGAGACCCCGGGCCGGTACCGGCTCCAGTGGGACATGGTCCACGAAGGCGTGTGCTGGTTCGAGCAGCGCGACCCGACCCCCGCTGACGCGATTCCAGTCATGGTGCTGCCTCGACAGCTCAGTGGTCTCCCATTGCTGGCCCTGGTTCTGGTCGGTGTGGCGGCTCTGTTTACCGGTCTCTGGGTCTCCCGCTGGCGACGGCGCTCGGCCGGCTGGATCGCGTTCGGCGATATCCTCTGGCTCGCCTCGGTCCTGACCGTGGTTCCGTGGGGTCTGATCGTGCAGTCGGATCAGCAGGTCCGGACGGGACCAGTTGCGGTCGCGACCGCTGGCGTCGCGCTGCTGATGCTCGCCATCCTCGCCGTACCGAAACGCTTGAGGCCGGGCGTTGCCCTGCTCTGTGGAGCTCTCTCCCTCGCTCTCATCTGGGCGGACTCCCTCCATCAGCGCTACTTCGGCGACCTCCTTTCGCCGGCCGCGCTCCACGCGGCGGGCCAGCTCGGCGATGTCTCCGCAAGCATCGCTGCACTCGCCCAACGGGAGGACCTGTGGCTCGCAGTGGTGTTGGTGCCTGGCATCGTGCTCTGTTGGCTCGCAGCCGCCGCCCGTGACCACCATCCGAGCAGAAAGCTGGTGGCGCTCGGCCTGCTGCTCGTTGCCGTTGTCGGATCACTCGGAATGACTGCCGTTGACCTCACCATCGTTGGTCAGACCTTCGAGACGACGCTGTTGGCCAGCGAGATCGGGCCACTGCCGGCGCATGCCCTCGATCTGACACGGTACATCGTCACGGTACTCTTGCCCGGGCCTCGTGAGGGACGCGTTCAGGAGATCTACAGCTGGTTCGACGCGACGCGGTCATCGCGAGCTGCTGCCGGCACCTTCCCGGCATCAGGCGGCGCGCACAACCTGCTCATGGTCCAGGTGGAGTCACTGCAGAACTTCGTCATCGGCCTCGAGGTCCAAGGTCAGGAGATCACTCCCAACCTCAATCGGTGGATGCGTCAGTCGATCTGGTTCACGACGATGCGCGACCAGACTGCGGATGGACGCAGCTCGGATGCGGAGCTCGCCAGCCAGTGCTCACTGCTGCCGATGCCCCATGGCTCGGCGGCATTCCTCCACCCGGACAACGACTACACCGGTCTTGCAGAGATCCTTGGCGACGTCGGCTGGCGCACGATCTCCGCGGTACCGTTTCGGCGCGGGTTCTGGAACCGGGCCGTGACCCACCCGGCGTTCGGCTACCAGCGCAGCTTGTTTGACACGGATTTCTCCGGCGGCGAGATCGTCGGCTGGGGCCTCAACGACCGGGCGTTCTTCCGTCACATGGCCTCCCGTCTGGAGCGAATCGACGAGCCGTTCTGCGCGTGGCTGCTGACCCTGTCGCTCCATCACCCGTTCGACCTGTTCCCGGACCACCTGCGACGGCTGGATCTGACGTCCCTGCCCAGCGAGGAGCTGGCCAACTACCTGCACACCATGCACCTGTTCGACCAGGCGTGGGGCGAGCTCGTCGCGTGGCTCGCTGCACGCGGGCTCGACGAGCGCACCGTGGTGGCCGTGTGGGGCGATCACGACGCCGGCTTCGGGTTCGAGGCGGAGATCGCAGCCGCAACCGGAATTCCCATGCGCGCACCGGACTGGTACACCAGCGACAGCGTCCCGTTCGCCGTTGCCATCCCCGGCGTACAGGGCCACTCCAACGCGCTGCCCGCCGGCCATACCGACATCGCACCAACTCTGCTCGCTGCCGTCGGCGTCGAGTCGAGCCGTTTCGCTTTCGTCGGCCGCAACCTCCTGTTGCCGGAGCTCGATCCGACCAGGCCGGTGGTCGGCATGAACGACAGCTGGATGAGCTCGGAGCTGCTCTGGATCCCGACGGAACGCGAGGGACAGCGATGCTGGGACCGTTCCTCCGATCGCCCTCTCCCAGACAGCAGCTGTGCAGAGGGCACGCTGCGCGCTCAGCGGATCCGGCGCCTGTCGGCAGACACCTTGCGTCACGACCTACAGCAGCGGCTGCACGAGATGCTCCGCACCGCCTCCTCGGCGTCGTGACGGATCACCAGCCGCCGCATCCCTGCTCGATCGCACCGCCCGCCCACCATCGAGACAACCCCACTCGTTCCCGATGTTGAGATCGCAGGGCGTCACAGTCGCGTCATTCCTCGGTCTCCGCATCCACATCGGAGCGGATCACTGTACAATCTCGTCCCACGCAGGCATGGAAGGCTTCGCGGCATGCCCTGCGTTACTCGGGGTGTGGCGGCCGCGCCCTCGTACCTGGATACAGACTATGTGGCAACAAAAGCTCATCGCAGCACTTCTCCTCGTCATCGCCCTTTTCGGTGCGGGATGCTCCGCGATCGTCTCGCGGACCACCAACCGGCTGGCCGGAAGCCTGTCCGACGCGATGCTGAACCAGCGGGATCCCGAGCTGATCCGTGACGGGGCGCCGGCGTACCTGATTCTGCTCGACGCTCTGGTCCAGGAGAACCCCGACGACCCGAAGCTCCGGCTCGCCGCGGCCACGCTGTACTCCACCTACGCCGGAACCTTCGTCGAGGCCCAGGGACGCGCCTCAGTCCTTGCCACAACCGGTCTCGAGCACGCCAGGAGCGCCCTGTGCGAGCTCGAGAGAGGCTTCTGCGGGCGGTGGCGAGCGCCGTTTGACGAGTTCGAAGCAACGGTGCAGGCGGTGTCGCCACAGCACGTGGAGGCCCTCTACGAGACCGCTGCCGCGTGGGCCACGTGGATTCAGATCCACCGCGACGACTGGGCAGCAGTTGGCGACAAGGCACGCGTGGAGGCGATGATCCAGAGAGTCCTCGCCATCGACCCAGCCTACGCCGAGGGCGATGCCGAGCTCTATCTCGGCGTTCTCTCATCGCTGCTGCCGGCCTCTCTGGGCGGCAAGCCGGAGCAGGGCCGGCGTCACTTCGAGCGGGCGATCGAGCTTGGCGACGGTCGCAACCTGATGGCCAAGGTCCTGTTCGCTCGACACTACGCCCGCACAGTGTTCGACAAGCAGCTCCACGACCGCCTGTGCCGCGAGGTGCTCGACGCAGACCCCATCGAGCCCGATCGTACGCTCGCCAACGTGTTGGCCCAGCAGCAGGCTGAGGCGATGCTCGCCTCCTCGAACGACTACTTCCCAGCCTCCAGTGAGGTTGATGAAGGAGAGTGATCATGTTTCGTCGACCTTCGTCCACCGCTTTGTTCTCCGTCGTCTCCGGTGCTCTGGTGGCACTCGCACTGCCAGCGTTCGCCTCTGCAACCGAGCTGAAGATCGCCACCATCGCCCCGGAGGGCTCGTTCTGGATGCAGGAAGCACGCCGGGGCGCCGAGGAGATTGCCACACGAACAGACGGCCGGGTCACCCTCCGCTTCTACCCGGGAGGCACGATGGGGGACGAGCAAGCCGTACTGCGCAAGATGCGCTTCGGTCAGCTTCACGGAGGCGTTGTCCTCGCCGGAAGCCTGTCGGCGACGGCGCCGGACCTGGAGATCTACAACCTGCCACTGCTGTTTCGCACCTACGCCGAGGTGGATCATATCCGCGAGAAGTTCGACCCCGCGCTCCTCGAGCGGGTGGAGGACGCCGGCTACGTCTCGTTCGGCTTGATCGAAGGCGGGTTCGCCTACCTCATGTCGACCTTCCCCGCCACATCCCTGGAGAGCCTCAAGGGAAAGAAGGCGTGGCTACCCGAGGGCGACGTCATTGCCCAGGCGATCCTCGAGGAGTCCGGTCTGGCCGCCGTACCCCTGCCGCTCTCCGACGTGCTCACAGGTCTGCAGACCGGCCTGATCAACACGATCGCCGGCCCGCCGGTGGGCGCCGTTGCACTCCAGTGGTTCACCAAGGCGCAGCACCTCGCCGAGATCCCGGTGATGTACACCTATGGAACCGTAGTGTTCTCCCGGCGTGCCATGGACCGCCTGTCCGACGCTGATGGCGCGGTCGTTCGCGAGGTCATGCGCGCGGTGACTCGCGCACTGGATGAGCGGACGCGTACGGACAACAGAGAGGCGCTCGCGGCGCTCGAAGCCCAGGGCGTCGAGATCACGGAGGTGTCCACCCAGATGCAAGCCGAGTGGGAAGGCGTGGCCGAGGGTGCACGTCTCCGTCTCCTGGATCGCCTGAACATCGATGGCGAGCTTCTCGAGGCCATCGAGGCCGAGCTCGAGACCTTCCGATCGGCGACGATCGAGTGATGACGGAGCCCGAGGTCTCCCCGGTACCCCCCCGCTCCCGCGCCACCGGACGCGTGGTGGGTGCCATCAACTCGATCGAAGCTGCCATCTTGACCGTGTTCCTCAGCGCGATGGTGGCCTTGCCGCTGGCTCAGATCATCGTCCGGAACGTAGGGTTCCTACGGGAAGAGCTCACCGCAAGCCTCCTCTGGACGGACCCGCTGGTCCGGGTGCTCGTCCTCTGGCTCGGGATGGTCGGCGCCCTCGCCGCCACCCGTGACGACCGCCAGATCACCGTCGACGCCCTCTCCCGCCTCCTGCCCGATCGCACGCGGGCCGTGACCCGCGTGGTCACCGACCTCGTCACAGCGGCCATCTCCGGAGCCGTCGCATGGCAGGCGGGTCGGCTCGTCGTCAGCGAGAAGGCGATGGGCATGATGGCGTTCGGCAGCGTGCCCTTGTGGGTGTGTGAGCTGATCCTGCCGGTGGCGTTCGCGCTGATCGCGATCCGCTACCTGATCTACGCGGCGGAGCATGGTCGCGCGGCACTCCAGGCACGGGGGACGGCGACGCAATGATTCTCATCGGCGCCCTTCTCGTGCTGCTGGCACTCCTCGGCGCTCCACTGTTCGCGGTGATCGCGGCCAGCGCCCTCATCTCCTTCGCGCGAGGCGGGGTCGACCCGATGGTCGTCCCGATGGAGATCTACCGGATTGCACAGACTCCGGTGCTGCTGGCCATCCCGCTGTTCACCTTTGCCGGCTACCTCCTGGGCGAGAGCCGAGCGCCGCACCGACTGGTTCGTGTGTCGAACGCGATCCTCGGCTGGCTCCCCGGGGGCCTGGCGGTGGTCGCTCTGGTGACGTGTGCACTGTTTACCGCGTTTACCGGAGCATCCGGCGTCACCATCGTGGCCATGGGCGCGCTGCTCTACCCGGCACTCAAGGACGCCGGCTACCCGGAGAGCTTCAACCTCGGGCTGATCACCACCTCCGGCTCGCTCGGCCTGCTGTTCGCCCCATCGCTACCGCTGATCCTGTACGGCATCGTGGCACAGGTGAACGTCGACACCCTGTTCATCGCCGGGATCCTTCCCGGCTCTCTGATGCTCCTGATGCTCTCGCTCTGGTCGATGCGTGCGGGCTCTCTGGCAGGCACCAGACGTCCGCAGGCCACCTCACCGCGCGAGATCATCGCGGCGGTGCGCGAAGCGATCTGGGAGCTGCCCCTGCCCGTGCTGGTGCTCGGCGGCGTGTACAGCGGGATTCTGGCGGTCTCAGAGGTGGCGGCGGTCACCGTGGTGTACGTGTTCGTCGTCGAGGTCTTCATCTACCGGGAGATCCGGCTCCGCCGGATACCGACGGTCGTTCGCGAGTCGATGCTGATCGTCGGCGGCATCCTGATCATCCTCGGAACCTCATTGGCATCCACCAACGCGATGATCGACGCCCAGATCCCGATGCGGCTGTTCGAGTACGTGACCGCGCACGTGTCGTCGAAGCTCACGTTTCTGATCCTCCTGAATCTGTTTCTGCTGGTCCTCGGCACAATGCTCGACGTCTTCTCCGCCCTGGTGATCGTCGTTCCTCTGCTGCTGCCGATTGCCATCGGGTACGGCATCGATCCGGTCCATCTCGGCATGATCTTCCTCGCGAACATGCAGATCGGGTACTGTACGCCGCCGGTTGGGATGAACCTGTTCATCGCCAGCTACCGGTTCGATCGGCCGATCGTGGACCTGTACCGCGCGGCGATCCCGTTCCTGCTCATCCTCTTTGCGTGCGTGCTGCTGATTACCTACTGGCCGTGGCTGTCGCTGGTTCTGGTGACATAACGCGGCCGCGGGTCGCAACCAAAGGGGTGCACGCACGGGGGCCCTGACCGCTGGGATCGGAATCAACGCAAAGGCGCCACGGCGCGAGGGCGCAAGGAGATGTTGAATGACCGAGAACGGGATCAGCGAGGTGGTCGTGGGGGCGGCGATCGAGGTGCATCGGACCCTTGGCTGGAGAGCGTGTATGAGGAGGCACTGGCCTACGAGCTCGAGCTGCGGGGCATGACGGAGTTGCATCAGCGATTCGTGCCAGTGTTCTACAAGGGCTAGCGGTTGGAGACCCAGCTTCGTGTGGAGTGAACCGGACCTCCACGTATGACCTCACCAAAGCTGGCCGAACCGTCGCGCTCGCTGGCCTCAAACTTCGATCTCTCGTCCTGATCCCAGAGCTTGACAGGATGCACCCTTGATGAGCTCCTCTTCCCTTTGCGACACAGCGTCTTGGCGCCTTTGCGTTGACAACCCTGCCTCGCAGCCTGGTGGTCTGCCGCACCACCGGCAACGTCAACCGACGCCGATACCGAGAAGGCTCCCGACCTGGAAGACGACCGCGGACAAAATCCACGCGACCGCGGTAAGGCCGAACAGCTGGAACATCGCCCAGCCCCACGATCCGCTCTCCCGGCGGGTGACAGCGATCGTCGCCATGCACGGCAGAGCCACCAGACAGAAGAGCATGATGCAGTACCCCTGGAGGGGGCTGTAGGCGTCGCGAAGCCGCTTGCGCATCGCAGTGCTCGCCGCATCCGTCTCGCCGACCGCAAACACGACGCCCATCTGCGCAACGAACATCTCCTTGGCAGCGAACGCGCCGATCAGTGCGGTGCCGATCCTCCAGTCGAAGCCCAACGGTTGCAGCGCCGGCTCGATGGCGTGCCCGATCCGACCCGCGAACGAGGCGGACAGCACCTCCGAACGCCGCTCCTGCTCCAGCTTCTGGATCGCCGTGCGGTAGGGTCCTTCCACCTCGCTGAGGAACCACTCCACGGCCTCCACGAGCTGCTCCCCGGCCCTCCGGCCGAGCCGTTCCATCGCCGCTTCCCGCTCCAGCTCCAGCGCGAACCGTTCCGCGCTCTCCTCCGCGGTGTCTTCCGCGCGGGCGGCGAAACCAGCCTGGATCGTGAGCACTCGACTGCGGGCCTCCAGGACCTCCTCGATCCGCTCCGAGAACGCTGTCGCGCTGCCATCTGGCGGCAACGCGGCCCGGAGACGATCCGGAGCCACTCCTGCCACCTGCGCGAGCTGATGGACACCCGCCGCCCATCGCTCCTCAGCCTCTGTCCGCTCTGCGGCGTAGTCTCGCTCGAAGTGATCCGGCTTCGGATAGCTCGCGAGCACCCACAGGAGAATCGAGAATGCGAGGATCACCGTGCCGGCCTTCTTGAGGTAGATCCACGCTCGCTCCCACCCGTGGATCAGCGTGCTCCGCAGCGTCGGCATCCGGTACGGGGGCAGCTCGAGCACCAACGGCACGGTCTCTCCGCGGAACAGGGTTGAGCGGAGGAGCCTCGCTCCGGCAACAGCCAGCACGATCCCGACCAGATACAGGCTCCACACCACCGGTCCCTGCCAGGCAGTCGGGAAGAACGCCGGTGCGATCAGAGCGTAGATCGTCAGCCGCGCCGAGCAGCTCATCAGCGGAACCACCATCATGGTGGTCAGCCGATCTCGACGGCGCTCCAGCATGCGCGTCGCCATGATCGCCGGCACCGAGCACCCGAAGCCGATGATCAACGGTATGAAGCTCTTGCCGTGGAGCCCGATGCGATGCATCAGCTGGTCCGTAACGAACGCCGCTCTGGCCATGTAGCCAGAGTCCTCGAGCACTGCGATCCCGAGAAACAGCAGGAAGATGTTCGGCAGGAACGTCACCACCGTCCCGACCCCGCCAAGGACCCCGTCCACCACCAGAGACAACGCCGCGTCTCCGAGCACCGCTGCTGGCCAGACGGCAGTTACCACCTGCTGGAGCCAGCCAACGCCCGCTTCGATCCCGCGGACAAAGGGATCTCCCGCCGTGAACGTGAAGGTGAACACCAGATACATGAGGCCGAGGAAGATCGGCAAGCCAAGCACCCTGTGGGTCATCACGGTATCGATGCGGTCGGAGATCGACGCCCGCACCTGAGCCGTCATGCGGACCGCTTCGCCGCACGTCCCGGCAATGAACCCGTACCGCCGCTCGGCGAGGATCAGCTCGGGGCTGTCACCGATCATCCGTTGCAGCCGGCTCACGCTGTGGTCGACCACCTCCCGGATCTCCTCGGAGTCGACGATCTCCCGGACGATGCGGTCGCCCTCCAGCAGCTTGATCGCCGTCCACCGAGTGGGCGCACCCTCCACCGAAAGGTCCTCACGCTCCGCCAGAGCCTGCTCGATCCGCTCCAGCTCTCGATCCACCTCGGTTCCGTAGTGGATCCGCCGCGTGCGTCGCGTGCCTTCTCGCGCCACCGCCAGGACCGTATCCAGCAGATCGGCACAACCGGTCTTCTTGGTGCCCACGGTCTGCACCACGGGCGCTCCGTAGAACTCCTCGAGCGTCTCCAGATCGAACTGGATACCCTGGGCCCTTGCGATGTCGCTCATGTTGAGCACCAACACCAGCGGCACGCCCAGCTCGAGCAGTTGGGTGGTCAGGTACAGGTTGCGCTCCAGGTTCGACGCATCCACCACGTTGACCACGACATCCGGACGCTCCCCGAGCAGATACTCGCGCGTGACCCGCTCCTCCAGGGTGTAGGAAGTCAGGCTATACGTACCCGGCAGATCGACGATCCGTACCTCGACACCCCGGTGCGAGCAGACCCCATCCTTGCGCTCGACAGTGACACCTGGGTAGTTCCCGACGTGCTGGCGAGCACCGGTCAGGCTGTTGAAGATGCTGGTCTTTCCACTGTTCGGATTGCCGGCTAACGCAACGGTCACACGCTGCGAAAGAGCCTCAGGCTCAGACTGTTGAACCGGCGCGACCGCTTCCATCGATGCGTTCCTGCTCAGGAGACGATGATCTTGCCGGCCATCCCGTGTCCCAGAGCGATGCGGCTATTGCGCAACGCCACGATACACGGCCCCCGGGTTCCACCGCTGATCACCTCGACCTGGGCTCCCGGCGTCATTCCCAACGCCGCGAGCCGAGCCTGTAGGCCTCGCCCCGCCTGGATCTCCTCGATCCGCACCGTCCTCCCAGGTCGCGCCGCGGCAAGCACCATGCTGCTCTCCTCCTGCTCCCTCATGCCGACTCGAACAGATCGAGATCCTCGACGACGATCTCACGAGCGTCATCCCACCGCACCGACCGGTGGTACCCCTGAACCTTCACGTCGATCGACTCTCCAGGCTGGACACGCTCCACACTCACCAACGAGCCGGGCGTCAGACCAAGCGCGGCGAGATGCGTCCTCAGGGAGACGCTTCCCCCCAAGGAGCGGACACGCGCGCGTTGACCTTCCTCCAGCTTTTCGAGCGAGATCCCGCTCGAGTCGGCCGATCGTGCCAACTCCCGCCGAGCTCGCAGATCATCCAGGCAATCGGCGATGCACTGCTCACATTGCCGGCCACTGCATTCGTGGGTGCAATGACGTCGAAAACCATCAATGAACGCCGATCCACCTCGAGGGCACATATCGACGAAGTCCACGAACCGGATAAACCGCTCCAACAGCTCCCGCGGTACGGCATGCTCCATCTCGCACGCTGCCTTCGCTGCCAGGTCATCGCTGACCGACAGCACCTTGACGAAGAAGTCCTGCAACGCCTCGTGTCGGCGCACGATCTCCTGAGCGACCGATCGGCCTTCGTCCGTCAGTGTGACCAGGTCGTACGGCGCGTAGTTGATCAGATCCCGCGATGCCAGGGCCCGCAAGGCGCCGGTCACCGAGGAGCTCGAAACATTGAGCTTGCTGGAGATATCTTTGGGGCGGGCGGCCCGCTTCTCCTCCACCACATGGTAGATCGCCTCCATGTAGTCCTCGAGGCTTGCGGACAGCGGTTCTGACACTCTGAGCCCACCCCTTCGGCGCCGAGTTTTCGGCGCACCGAAAAAACTACGCCACTCCAAACCCCCTGTCAAGCGTCACGCTGGGCCACCTTGTGAACTCCTGAACGAGCACATCGTCGGAGCGTTTCGGGAAGTATTCCAGTAGACCTGGAAGGCCGATGCGGACAGTATGTGTTCCCCTACCGTAAGGAGCATCGTATGCGATCTTCGATCGTTTTCTGGCTGTCAGTTGCGCTCGTTCTCTCCGTTCATGTCGCCGCCGCACCACAGCAGGAGTCCCACCCCGCCGCGGAGCACTCCCGCTTCTTTGGAAGCATCGACGTCAGTGTGGTCAACCTCGAGGTCTTCGTCACCGACAAGAAGGGTCACCACGTTCCAGGTCTGACCATCGACGACTTCGAGCTGTTCGTGGATGGAGATCCGGTCGCGATCCAGGACCTGTACACGGTGTCTGCAGCAGGCCTGGCGTTCGAACCTCCCACCCCTGCAGACGGCGCCGCCACAGCCACGGCCGCCGAGCCACCAACCGAGCAGCAGCTGTACGTCGTTGTGGTCATCGACAACAGCAGCATTCAAGCCAGCAGTCGGAACCGCGTCCTGCAGCACCTCGAGGAGCTGTTGCTGGCGAACCTCACCTCCGAGGATCGGTTGATGCTGTTGACGATGACGCCCGGCCTCAAGATCCGACATACGTTCGACCAGCCGCTGAGCGACCTGCCCGAGGTGCTCGCCACGGTTGCCAAGGAGATTGGTGGCACGGGTCAGTTCGAGATCGAGCGGATGTCCATCGTTTCAGAGATCAAACGCGCCTCCTCGGCGCCGATTCAGACTCAGGGCTTTGACGGTCCCTTCGAGAACCTCCAGCTCGACGACCAGGTCACCAAGGCCGAGTCCATCCTCACTCGCATCCGCAGCTACGCGCAGTGGCGTTTCGACACTCTGCGGCTCGGTTACAAACGTCTGATGTCACTGCTCGACTCCCTGTCCGGTCTGCCAGGGCGCAAGGCTGTGCTCTACGTGGGCGAGGGAAGCTCGGTGCGAGTCGGCGAGCCCCTCTACCAGGCATGGGTCGAGAAGTACCAGCAGATGTGGATGTCGATGGACAACCCGCCGCTGGCTCTCGCCCGACTCAACCCCCATATGGAGGCCAACCGGCACAATCTTCGCCGCGAGCTCGACGCCGTCGCACGCCATGCCAACGCCTGTCGTGTCACGTTCTACGCCATCGACGCCGCATCTGACGCCACCTCCATGCAGATCTCGGCCGAGCACCCGGGCTTCTCTGGAACGTCGTTCAACGAGAGTGCGCGGCTCGTGCAGCAGCAGCAAAGCCTGCAGATGCTGGCCGGCACCACCGGCGGCCAACATATCGCAAATATCGCCAACGTTCCGTTGGCGGTGGAGACGTTGCGCCGCGACTTCAGGAGCTACTACTCCCTCGGGTTCGCACCGGTGAACGCCATGGACGGGGAGTATCACAAGATCAAGGTGAAGGTACAGCGCGACGGCGTCACTGTGCGCCACCGCTCAGGGTTCCGCACATCATCCCTCGACGATCTGATGACCAACCGACTGCACGCGGCGCTGGCTTTGGATGTCGCCCCAAACCCCTTCGGAATCGAAGCCGCACCGGTTGAGGCATACCGCACCGACGAGGGGCTCCAGGTCCGCGTGCTGACACGAATTCCGATCGAGCACCTCCTGCTCGTACCGCAGGGCGACGAGCACCTCGGACGGGTTACAGTCTGGGTCGCGGCGTCCGACGAGAAAGGACGGACCTCCGACGCCCAGGGACGGCGGATTCCGGTGCGCATCCCCGAAGCCCAGCTGAAAGAGGCACGTCAACAGGACGTCGGCTATACCGTCGATGTGAAGATCAACGAGGGGCCGCAGAAGCTCGCCATCGTGGTCCGCGACGAGCTCGCCATGACCAGCTCGACTGTGACCCTCGAGCTCGACGAGGAAACGGGATCTCGCCTGCTCGAGACCTCGCGCGAGGCCCGCTTGAGTACCCTCGAAGGATCACTCGGCCCCGGCCTCTGACGGTTCTCCATTCACCGAACCGTTCTGTCCGGTTCCGCCTGTATCCGACCGTGGAATCAGGAGGAGCTGCCGATGAGGATAGTCGATCCACGTGTGGTAGCGCAGAAGGAAGCGGGCGCCCAAAACACCGTTCAGACGACCGATCCGAAGCTGTGACGGCAAGCTCGGTCCCTCGAAGAACGCCGCGTGTGCGTCCTCGACCACGACATCGCCCACCTCGAGCCGGCGAACCGACCCGACACGAGCCTTCGCAGCCCCCCCCACCCCCACCACTCGCACCTGCTCGGCCGAGTCGGGAGCGCGCAGGCGGGGGTTGGAGTCGCTGAGAAGCCCAACCACGGTCTCAGACCCCGTGTCGAGCAGCAGATCCACGCGAACACGCTGATCTTCCGCGTTCATGACCTCCGCCCGGACCAGCGCCACCCCTCGTTCGAGCCGCAACCGCACGCGACTGGCCCCTTCCGGAACCCGGAACTTCGCCGGATCGTGCAGACGCACAAGCTCCGCGTCGGGATCGATCTCCACGACGAACTTGGCGAACAGCTCGCCGCCAAGCAGTCCGTCAAGATGGAGCCCCCCGAGCTCCACCAGCTGGCTTCTGACATGATGGATGGCCAGCTCCGTCCGGAGCAGCTCGGTACCGCCATGCCGAAGCGACACATCCGGGGCCACCAGAACGGATACCTGCTCACCGGCGAAACCCAGAGCGCTACCGACGTACCGTGTCCGCAGGTTCAGCTCACGCGCAAGGCGGAAGTCGTTCAGCGTCGACGTCGGGGTTCCAGAGTCCAGCACGAAGTTCAGGGGCGGCGAACCACTCACCTCGATCGGAACCACAATCAGGTCGCGAACACGCTCCATCTTCAGCACGTCGACCTGAGACGGGGGCACGACCCGAGCCGAGGACGCCGGTGAGCCACCTCCCGACGGCTCCGCATTGATGACACCTGCAGCCCCGACGAGCACGCCGGCGAGCATGAGCATGACAACGACCTTCAGTGGAGGTTCCGGTCCCATGACATACTCAGTGTACATGTTGCCTCGATAGACCGGCTGCAGTCGCAGAGACTACGGCCCGATCAGCACGAGCAGCGCTGCAGCGCCCGCGTGCAGCACAACGGCCACCCAGACGCTGTGCCATCGCTCTCGAGCGACACCTGTCACTAGCGCCAACGCCACACCGCCGACAAGCCACGTCAGCGCGCCTCGCCCGCTCTCCCACCAGAACGGACAGAACAGCAGCCACCCGATCACGGCGGATCCCGTCGCTCCCAGCACTACCGGAAACGAAACTCTGAGGCGCCGGCCGAAGCCGACAACCGGGTAGAAGCCCACCAGCAACCCGTGCATGAGCCCTCTGAACAGCAGCTCGGCCCCGGCACAGGCCACCACCGTGGCCGCCACCCAGGTGAGATCACCACCGCCGTTGCTCGCCGCGAGCGGCAGCCGCGAGGGTGGCGCCCACACGCCCCCCACCCAACCGAGGGCCAACGGCACCGGCAAAAGCGCGAGCCAACCGAATCCGTCAGGAGCTCCGAGACCAAACCGGCGGAGATGGCTCCGCCCAATCACGACCGTCAATCCGAGCGTCAGGAGCACGAGAAGCCCGCCGAACGCGGCCACCGTAGTGCTCCTGGCGTCGGCGAGCACACCCGGCGGTGCAGACTCCGGAAGTGCTCCGAGCGCAGCAGCCAGCGCGATCAGAACGACACCGATCGCTACACTCGTCGCCAGCGCGACTGCTCCGGCTCGCTCCCGCAGCGCGGGCGGACGGAATGTCCGTTCACAGATGGTCGCGATCTCTCGTGCGCTGAGCCCGGTTCCCGTCGCGCGCGGCGATCCCCCAATCTCGCTCGACCCGCCCCATCGGTTCCTCTCGCCCCGGCCAACCGCAGGATCCAGGAGGTTCAGACGCTCATACAGGTGGTCGATCGAGACCGGCAAGAACGGATCGACCTGACGGACGGTGTAGGTTCGTTCATCCTTCTGCAAGATGATGACCCCGATGCGCTCGCCGTGAAGCCGCGAGAGATGACGCTCGACCTCATAGATCCCGGTCTCGGCGCGGCACACCACCGCGGTACGCTCGTCGGACACCGGAACCCGGATCAGCTCCTCGACGTGCATCAGCCCACGGAACTGGTGGGGGGCATATATCGCCTCATCGATCACCCGCAGGGTCCGTGCGGTGAAGTCCACGAAGTCCAGCGATCCCCACTCACCGTCCTTCTTGCGTTGTACCTCCTCGGCTCGGATGTGCTCCAGAAGCTCCAACGTCTCGCTGAGCTCCGGCTCAGGCAAGCCACACAGGTCCTGCAGCTCCAGACCATGGGCGTCGATCGTCCCGGCAAGCCGCAACAGCGGCGTGACCTTCAGCCGTGCCGGGCTGTCGTCTGTACCGAGGTGCACATGGTTCAGCAGCACCCAGATCGCCAGAACGGTGTCGATATCCGGATCGTTGGCGATCACGGTCCACTCACCGCCACGCAGGTCGAGCCCCTTGCGCACAAGCACCAGAGCTTGCTCGCAGGTCGCCAGAGTGAACGACCGGACACACCCCTCATGATGGTCCAGGTTGAACACCTTGCGCTGGGCGTCGATGAACGGCTCCCCCTGGGCTGCTCCGTCGAGAAAGATCGTCCCGGAGGCCGCCTTGTGCGCCTGCGTCCCAGAGACGGACTCTCCACGATCGATCCGAACCGTGACGTTCGGCGCCTCGATACACGACAACCGTCGTCGCTGGTCATCCTCCCGAACGGTGTAGCGATCCGGTATCCCCTCGGACCTGTCCCAGGCCAACTCTGGCGTCATCGCTGACTCCAGGTGCAACCGCTGCGTCCATCCGTCGCTCGACGACCGGTCCATGTCAGATCTCGCCCCCTTGTCATCGGACATCATCGCCACGATTGTACGGCATCGGTCCTCTGCCACGACCACGCATGGCAGTCCACAGTCCGATTCGGGTTTCCGAACACCCTCGAGCGAGTGAGCCCACTCACCTGCGCTTCAGTCTCAAATTGGTCAGCATATGCAGCCCGCAACACGACATGCGGCAAACTGCACCGCGAAGTCGGAGCTCTGCAGGAACCCCACGCAGCGGGTGCTTCGCGACATCACGGCTGGAGTGCACTCTGCATCACGACGTGCAACAGAGAGCATGTCATGATGGGCCGAATTCATCTCAAACCTCTTAAGTTCAATATTTCGTACATGATCCGGGGAACAGGACAGCCGATACGACAGATGATGCGGAATGCCTCCTCGCGTTCCGACTACCTGTGGACGTCTGCATCACCAGCACACGGATAGAAAGCGCGACGGTTCCGCGTCGAATATCGAGCCACGTCTCCCTACAGATCGTAAGCATCTGCATTCACACCACAAGAACACCACCTCCGACCGCTCCACCTGCCTCTCGGAGCTCTGCTCTCGTCCGTCAACGGGCAACTGGGCACACAGCTTGCTCACTCACAGGTGAGCTAGCGCACCGGGGACAGGCGCAGGAGGCCACGAGAAAGGAGGTCGGCTCCGCTCTCCCCACTTCCCCGGTTGCACAGCACGACTGGGCCCGTACACGTTGGCCCCACTTCTCATTCGATTCGACAAAGGAGGTCATCCAATGCACCGCAGTCCATTCGCGAGTCTGATCCGTATCGCAGCCTGTGCGGCGCTCCTCGCGCTCATCGCGGCCCCCGCGTTCGCACAGAGCACCACCGGAACCCTGACCGGCCGGGTCACCTATGAGGGTGAGCCGCTGCCCGGGGTCACGGTCAACTTGAACTCCCCTGCCCTGCAGGGCCAGTCAACGGCCATCTCGAACGCGGGCGGCGACTTCGTCTTCCGCGGGCTGCCTCCGGGCAACTACACCGTGACGTTCGTGCTCGAAGGGTTCACGACCCTCGACTACCCGGTCAAGATCTCGACCGCACAGACCCGCGAGCTCGACGTCATCATGTACCCGGAACGGCTCGAGGAGGAGATCGTTGTCACCGGCCGCTACGAGACAGTCAGCTCGGGAAGCCAGGGGGCGAGCACCATCGAGCAGAACACGCTCGAGAAGCTGCCTGTGCTGCGCACTCCTCAGCAAGCGGTCGGTCTCTCGGCCGGAACTGCTGCAACAGGTCCTGGAGGCAACACCACCATCTCGGGTGCGCAGTCGTATGAGAACCTGTACACCCTCAACGGGGTGGTCCTGAATGAGAACCTTCGCGGACAGCCGTTCAACATGTTCATCGAGGACGCCATCCAGGAGACCACGGTCGTCACCAGCGGCGTGTCGGCCGAGTACGGCCGGTTCGCTGGCGGCGTGGTGAACATGGTCACCAAGACGGGTGGCAACGAGTTTGCCGGCTCGTTCCGGGTCAACCTCACCAACGACGACTGGACGGGTCGGACACCGCTGTCCAACGAGCGTGAGGACGATATCAGCGAGGTCTACGAGGCCACCTTTGGCGGCTACCTGCTGCAGGACCGGCTGTGGTTCTTCACTGCCGGCCGAGACCGCGAGACGTCCACCGCCGCTCAGATCGTCACCCTGGGCCAGCCTGGGGCGAACATTCCGTACATGACCGGCGAGGAAGAGGAGCGGTTCGAGGTGAAGCTGACCGGCTCCATCACTCCGAGCCACCGTCTGACCGCGTCGGTGATCGATATCGACCGGATCCAGTCCAACAACGCGTTCAACACTCCGTTCGATGTGCGCCACATCGATCCGGAGCGCAGCCTGCCGCTGGAGGCGCAGGCGGTCCAGTACACCGGTATCCTCACCGATAACTTCTTCGTGGAGGCGCAGTACTCGAGCCGCGACTTCACCTTCTCGGACTCCGGCGGCGACGACCGCTCGCTCGAGTGGGGTACGGAGATCTGGGACTTCTTCAACGGCGGCTCGTTCCACGCCCCATCGTTCTGCGGTGTTTGCTCCGACGAGGAGCGGGACAACGAGAACATGCTCGCCAAGGCGTCCTGGTTCGCCACGTCCGAGAGCCTCGGCTCCCACGACGTGGTGTTCGGCTTCGACACCTTCGAAGACAAGCGGCTGTCGGACAACTGGCAGACCGCGTCGGGTTACATCTTCCTTCCGTTCGTCGACCAGGACTACTCGACTCCCGGCGAGCCGCAGGCGATCGCGGCGCCAAGTGGCGCCTACGTCATCTGGGGCTCCGTGCTGGAGGAGTCAGAAGGCAACAACTTCACCACCAACTCAGCGTTCGTCAACGACACATGGCGCGTCACCGACAACCTGACCTTCAACCTCGGCGTCCGCTGGGACGAGAACGACGGGACCGATGCGAGCGGCCTGCAGGTGGTCGACGACTCGCGCATCAGCCCGCGGCTCGCCGGCACGTGGGACATCTTCGGTGACGGGCAGTGGATCATGTCCGCCTCCGCAGCTCGCTACGTGACCGCGATCGCCAACAACCAGGCGGACTCGGGCGCCGCTGGTGGCCAGCCGACGTGGGCCGGCTATCTCTACAATGGGCCTGAGTATCTCGCCAGCGAGATGCCGGGCGCGACCTGGGCCGACCGCAACGCGGCGCTGCTCGGCCATGTGTTCGACTGGTTCTTCAACGTCTACGGCGGGCCTTCCGTCGGCGATCTCCGCTACTGGGCCGACATCCCCGGTCTGAGCCCGAAGATCGACGAGAGCCTGGCGTCGCCGTACGGTGATGAGCTCTCGGTCGGCGTCACCAAGCGGCTCGGAAACCGCGGCGTCCTCCGCGCTGACTACGTTCACCGCGAGTACGGTGACTTCTACGCCGAGGAGATCGTGCCGAACCGCTCGATCTCCGACCCGATCGCCGGCACTCTGGATCTGGCGTTCGTCAAGAACGAGGACGATCTGCTCGAGCGGAAGTACGACGCGCTCATGACCCGGCTCGACTACCGCTTCTCGGACCGGTTGATGGTCGGCGGCAACTGGACGTGGTCGCACGCACGCGGCAACTTCAACGGTGAGACCGCCGCGTCGGGTCCGATCACCAGCGGCGTTCTCCAGTACCAGGAGTACATCGACCCGTCGTGGAACAACCCGATCGGCGATCTGCTCATCGATCAGCGGCACAAGGTCCGCGCCTGGGCGATCTGGGATGCGATCTCCAATCCGCGACACAACCTGTCGGTCTCGGTGCTGCAGAACTACTGGTCCGGCACGCCGTACTCCGCCACCGGCAACGTCAATACGATTCCGTACGTGGGCGACCCGGCGGACCTCGGCTACGCCGGCTCCCCCGGCAACGTCACCTACTACTTCTCCGGCCGGGGCGAGTACCTCACCGATGACATCACGCGCACCGATCTGGCAGTCAACTACTCGTTCTTTGCCAACCTGTTCGGCGCCGAGGTCGAGATGTTCATCCAGCCGGAGGTGATCAACCTCTGGGCAGAGGACGGCGTGACCAACGTCAACACGTTCGTTCTCACATCGACGAACAGCGGGCTCGAGGCGTTCAACCCGTTCACCACCGAGCCTGTTGAGGGCGTCAACTGGGAGAAGGGCTCGAA
>CAZEJK010000077.1:0-22167 GCA_964512045.1 uncultured Thermoanaerobaculia bacterium | reverse complement strand
ATCCCTGACACCTCAGTCGCCTCCTCCCGATGACAACCTATGTCAGGACGACACCATGTCCGGGCTGCGGACGCGGGTCGCCTGAAACGGGAAGAGGCCTCATGCACCTTCGGTACGCCAATGCCTCTTGCGCCCCGGTGGTTTCGGCGCTACGTTCAGAACACGAGACCGCGCTGCGAAGAAGGGAGTCGATCATGTCCTCGCCGGATTTTCTGGTCTGCCTCGAGTGTGAGACTCCGTGCTACGTGTTCGAGTGGAAGGACGGGTCCATCACGGAAGCCCTGTGCATGACCTGTGGCAACGACGAGCCCGATCAGTTCGCGACCCCGAGCGACTTCGACGATCTGGCCTGGGATCGCCGCTGGGCTGACGAGTAAGGGCTCGCGCAGAAGTAGCTCCAACGTCTCCCTAATCTGTGGCACAGTTGAGCGCGAATACGCCGAAGCTAATTCTGCGCGAGCCCTAACGCGGCCGTGGGACCGGCGCCTCCGGCACACCGCTCCGGTTGTAGCCTGCGGCGGCAATCATGGCGGCTGCTTACGGCAGCAACGTGAGCCGGTGCTCGCGCGGTCCGGGCAGGAACGGCGTGGGCTCGCCGTCGATCCAGGCCTGGTGGCCGTCGCGGTAGTGCGGCGAGAGAAAGTGGCCGCTCTGGCCGCACGGCATGTGGAAGTAGGCGTCCTCCTCTCGTCCCGGCGCGACCGCCATCCGCTCCGAGGCGCCCCATGTGGGGCTCTGCACCCGGGGCATGTAGCCCCCGCCGGGGAGCTGGACTGGCGCCATGTCCAGCCATCGGCCAAGAGCGGGGAGGGCGCGTGACAGCGCGTGTCGCGCCTGCAGCGTGTTGTACCGGCCCCATGTGGCCTCGGACAGCGGCCGGCCGTCCTGCGTGAGCAGCTCGGCGGTCGTGTCGATTGCCGCGAGCACGGCGTCGGACCAGCTGTCGTGCTGCGACGCCAGGAGGTGCGCCGGCTGCTCCTGGAGCAGTCTCCAGACCACGGACTCGGTGCTGGGTAGTCGCCCGTAGTGGAAGTTGGGATCGGCCGTTCGGCACGGCTCGGTGAGCCACTCGCCGATGCGGCTGGAGAGCACCTGGCGGACACCCCGGACGATCCGGTAGCCGACCGCGTCGACTGTGGCTCGCCCATCCCACTCCGTGACCAGCGCGCGGACGTTCTGTCGCTCCGGCTCGCCGCGAAGCGCCGCATCGTTCAGGGTGTCGAGGATCAGCCTCCGCCACCGCTCGAGGAAGAGGGCTCGATCGTCGAGCTGGATTGCGAGCATGTCCTGCTCGCGGGCGGTGGGGAGCGCGCGCAAACCGTCGCGAATCTGCGCTGCTCGGGCGCCGGTGGCGTAGCCGCCGTCACCGATCACCTCCGCCCACGGCGAGCCGACGACGCGAGCGTTGGCGGTCCACAGCCGACCTCCCTCGGGTCCGATGACCCGCGGGTACTCGGCGGGCTCGAGCCATCCGTCCCAGCGCCGGTCGCCTTCGGCACGGGAGACGGGACGTCGCCCATCGAAGCCCACGCGTCGGGGGATCCGGCCCGTCAGCGTCCACGCGATCCGGCCGTCGCGGTCCGCGATGACGATGTTCTGGTGGGGCATCCACGAGCCGTTGGCGATCTGCACCGCTTCCTCGACCGTGCTGGCCGTCTCCAGCCGGTGGATCGCGAGGTTGCCGGCGTCCACGCGGTATCCCACCCAGCAGGCGGCCCGTTGCCTCCCGCGATGGTCCGCATCCACGATGGGACCCCAGATCGTCTCCGCAACCTCGATCGTCACGTCGTCACCGCCTCGGACGCGGATCGTCTCTTCGACGACACGCACCGGCTGGTCACCATCGGGCGTCCGATAGGTTCCTGGCCTCGCGCCCGGCTCGAGGACGACCAGATCGCTCCAATCGCCCTGGCTATTGGTGAACCCCCACGCAATTCGGGTGTTGCTGCCGACGACGAGAATCGGTGCGCCGGGAAGGGTCGCGCCGACCAGCCTGTGATCCGTCCCGCTGGCGTCTGTCCACTGGATGTCCGCCCGGTACCATACCCCGGGGACGGACATGCCGAGATGCATGTCATTGGCAACGATGGCTCTTCCGTCATCCGTTCGCGCGCCTGAGACGGCCCAGCTATTGCTTCCGGGCATGGCATCATCGGTCTCTTCGAGGAGTGTGCTCTCGCTGGTGACGGTGGAGATGTCCACGACATCCGGTCCCGGGATCGGTGCGTTGGGAAGCTGGCTGTCATCCACCGGAGCGTCCCAGCTGGTGCCATCAGGCGTGAGGAGCTCGTACAACGGTTCGGGGAGCGTGTCGTGCATCAGCCCCCTGGCCGACTCGAGGCGAGCGGTCGGATCCTGCAGGCTCAGGTACATGCTGTACACCACGAGCAGGCTGTCCTCCGGTACCCACGGCTCGGGCGATGTGCGCAGCATGAGGTACTCCGGAGGGGACGCGCCGAGGGAGCGGATGCCCGCGTTCACGCCGGAGGCGTAGCCCTCCAGAAGCTCCCGTTCCGCGGAGGAAAGCGTTGCGAGGATCTGCCCTGCGCGGTGCCGCAGACGGTGCAAGCGCAACCGCCTGTCGACCTCCGCGGCCGGAGGACCGAACAGCTCGGCAAGCTCGCCTGCTGCCTGGCGACGGAGCAGGTCCATCTGGAAGAAGCGCTCCTGTGCATGGACGAAGCCGGTGGCCACGGCAGCGTCGACGCGGCTGGAAGCGCGGATGGTGGGGACTCCCAGGCTGTCACGATCGATCGTGACCGGTCCGGCAAGTGCCGGTACCGCCTGCCCCCCGGACAGCTGCGGGAGGCTTGCCCGGAGGGCCAGAACCAGCGCCACCACGATCGTCGCGAGCGCGACTCCCACTGCCACCACTGCGATTGCGACCCGTCGTCCAGTCCGAGATCTGTGCATTGTCCACTCCTTTGGCCACGGCTGGGGTCGGAGACAGGGCTGCCGGTCCCGCGGCTGCGATTGTACTGCCGCCGCTGTGGACGGCCGCAGCTTCGAGGGCGTGGTAGAGTGCGCCAGCCGGCCGACGCAACGAGTGGTCGTGACGCCGTCAGGTGGAGGGGGTCGATGGTGCAACGCCGAAGCCGCTGGATGCCCTGGATCGGCTGGGGTCTCGTGGCGGTGACGTTTCTGCTGTTCGTCGCGGGGATGGTGCGCCGAGGACAGCTTCGGGAGCGGGGCGAGGATGTGGTGCGGATGCTGTTCGTGCCGTCGGTGGAGCAGGGAACCCTGGTTCGCCGGGCGGATGAGCTCGCACGGTTCATCCGCCAGGACAGTGGGCTGATGCTCCGCACCGAGGTGCCAACGAGCTATGCGGCCGTGATTCAGGCGCTGGGGACCGGTCAGGCCGACGTCGCGTGGTTGCCGGCGTTCGCGTACGTCATCGCCAATGCGCGGTACGACGCCGAGGCTCGGCTGCAGGTGGTGCGTTCGGTGGACCTGCACGCGATCGTGGTGACACGACGACACCCCGGTGCGCCGGCGTCGGTGCCCGAGCTTGCGAACATGCCGATCGCGATGCCGATGGATCTTCCGCCGCCACTGCGGGACGTCATCGTCGATCGCCTCGACAGCTCGGCGCCGGGCTGGAGCGAGGTTCCCGTGGAGACGGACACGGCATCGATCCGTGCTCTCGTCGCCGAGGCTCCCCAGGTCCAGGGGGCGGTCAGCTCGTGGGTCTTCTCCGGGCCGAACGATCTGACCGGCGACGGCCGCAAGAAGCTCGAGGCCGAACGCCCGGGGACGCTGGCGGACACGCAGGTGATCGACCGGCTCGCCGAGCCTGTCCGCGTGGACGCAACCCATTACTTCGGATGCATTCTGACCCGGACGGACTCGGGCGTCGATCGGGTCAGCGATCTCACCGGAAAGACGTTCGCATTCTCCGACGAGACGTCCACATCGGGACACATCTTCCCGAGAATCCTGCTCCAGAGACGGGCCGTCTCGCTGGGGCACGACTACTTCGCCGGCGGACACGCCAACGTCGTGCAGGCGGTCTGGGATGGCAAGGTGGCGGGCGGTTCGTCGTTCTACTCGCCGCCGAGCGCGCAGCAGGTTCGTGACGGCAACCTGGTGGGCGATGCGCGCTTCCTGATCATCAAGCGCCTGCCGGACATCGAGGCCCGTCGCCAGTTTCTCGAGGAGGTGCGGATCCTGGCCCTGACGGACCCGATCCCGAACGATGTCTGCTGCGTGCGGGATGGCTTCTCGGAGTCCGTGTGGGAACGCTTCGAGCAGTCGCTGCAGCGCTTTCTCGCGACCGAGGTGGGGCAGGCCGCCTACTTCGACCTGGTGGCCGGGGTCTCGGCCGCCCGCTGCAACGATGCAACCTTCGACGGCTTCCGCCAGGCGCTGAGCGACTCCGGAGTCAGTGCCGCCAAGATCCTCGATGCTGCAGAGGAGAAGCTTCGGCAACGGTCGGGGGGTGGCACGTGATCGCCCGCGCCGGCACGCCGGCCGTGCGGATCGAGGGTCTCACCAAGGTCTTCAACAACGAGGTTCGGGCGCTCGAGGACGTCAGCATGGAGGTGGCCGAAGGAGAGTTTCTCGTGGTGCTCGGCCTGTCGGGCTCGGGGAAGTCCACTCTCCTGCGCTGCATCAACAGGTTGCACACGCCAACCAGCGGGCGGGTGTGGATCTTCGATGAGGAGATCACAGCCGCCAGCGGCTCTCAGCTGCGCCGGCTCCGGTCGGACATCGGCATGATCTTCCAGCAGTTCAACCTGGTGAAGCGCCACTCGGTGCTGGCGAACGTGCTGTGCGGCTCGCTGTCACGATCCAGCCTGCTCCCGAGCCTGCTGATCCGCTTCTCCGCAGCCGAGCGTCAACGCGCCGTGGAGTGTCTCGAGCGAGTGGAGCTGGCCGGCCGGGAGCACAGCCGAGCCGACGCGCTGTCCGGCGGACAGCAGCAGCGGGTGGCGATCGCACGCGCCTTGATGCAGCAGCCTCGGGTCATCCTGGCGGACGAGCCAGTCGCCTCGCTCGACCCGGCGCTGCGCCACTCCGTCATGCGCCATATCGAGGCGCTCAACCGAGACGAGGGCCTGACGGTGGTGTGCTCGCTCCACGACATCGACCTGGTCACCCGGTACGCCACGCGGTTGGTGGCACTGCGCGACGGGCGAGTGGTGTACGAGGGCTTGCCGACAGAGTTCGGTCGCGACACCTTCCGACAGATCTACGGACAGGATGCCGAGCCGGCGTCCAACACGGGCCTGTGAGGCGGTGATGACGGGGCAATCGGTTCGCACGTCGGGATGGGCTCAGCTGGCAGCGCACGGCCGTGCTGCCCTGGCGGACCTCATCCTCGGTGGCTTCTTCCTGGCGATGGTGGAGTTTCTTGCACTGGCGTTCTCGGGACGCAGGGGTCCGACGGGGCTGCTGCTGACACCCGAGGAGATTCTCGGCATGCTCCACTACGGCTGGATCATCGCTGGCGGTGTCGTCTTCACGGCCGGCTGGCGGCTGGCCTCGCCGGTGCTGGGCAGATCGCCGGGCGACGCACTGATCCACGGTGCGGCGCCGGGGGACCGCGACGTTCCGTGGACCCAGACCGTCCGCGGCTGGTTCGTCGCTCTGCTGGTTGAGCTGACGTTTTGCACCGGTTGGCTGGTGACCGAGGTCGATCTCGGCACCTTCCTGACCAAGTTCAGCAAGGCGGCCGATATCGTTCGTGGTCTGGTGCACCCGTCGAGCGCCGTGCTCCAGGAGGGCCTCGTGCTCCTCGTGCAGACCGTCTTCCTGGCGTTCATGGCGACCGCGTTCGCGATTCCCGTCGCGTTCGCGATCTCGTTCCTGGCGGCGCGCAACCTGACCCGGAGCACGCGGCTGTCCCGCACCATGTACACGCTGGTGCGCACGCTGATGAACCTGACCCGCGCGGTGGAGCCCCTGGTGTGGGCGCTGATCTTCATCTCGTGGGTGGGGATCGGGCCGTTCGCCGGCGTGCTGGCGCTGTGGGTGCACTCGGTGGCGGCCCTGATCAAGCTGTACTCCGAGCAGATCGAGTCGATCGATCCCGGGCCGGTCGATGCCATCACCGCCACGGGCGCCAGCACCTTGCAGATCCTCCGCTACGGCGTTGTTCCCCAGGTGATCCCCCCGTTCCTGTCGTACACGATCTATCGCTGGGACATCAACGTCCGCATGTCGACGATCATCGGGTTCGTCGGTGGCGGCGGTATCGGCTACATCCTCAAGCCGCGTGTGGATCTCGGCGAGTGGGGCGAGGTGGGTACCCTGGTGATCCTGATCGCAGTGACGGTCTGGCTGATGGATCTGGCATCAGCGGCGATCCGCGAACGGATCGTTTGAGCCGTCGGAGCACGCTCACACCCGTCGTGGCCGTGACCTGAGGAACGACTCTGAGTACAATCAGGGGATGCGGCACCTGAACGAGCAGCAAAAGGCGACGCTACGTGCGGTGGCGGATCGGATCGTCGTCCAGCTCGCAGACGCCACGCCCGCTGCCGAGGCACGTTTCGAGGCGATTGTCGACACGGCGCTCGGAGCGCGTCCCGAGCCGGTCCGTCGCCAGATCGGGGTGTTCTTGAAGCTGATCCGCTGGGCGCCAGTGGTGCGTTGGGGCCGTCGTTTCGAGTCCCTTTCCGGGCCGCGACGCGATCGCTTCCTGCGTTGGCTCGAGAACCATCCCGTGCAGACGATCCGGGCCGGGTTCTGGGGGCTCAAGACCCTCGTGTTCATGGGGTGGTACGGCCGACACGAGCAGTGGGACGCCATCTCGTACCGACCGCATCTTGGGGGGGAGCCGCGCTGGCATGATCCGTACGGAGTGTGATGTCGTCATCATCGGCTCGGGCGCCGGCGGCGGGACCGTGGCGCGTGAGCTGGCCCCGCTCGTCGCCGACGGAAAGCGGGTCCTCGTTCTCGAGCAGGGTCCACGGCTTCGTGAGGATGAGCACACCGGCCGCGAGCTGGAGATGGCCGACCGCCTGTTCGAGGACTCCGGCGGCATTCTGACAGCAGACCGAAGTCTGACCGTGGCATGCGGACGAGCGTACGGCGGCTCGACCGTTGTCTACACGGGCACGTCGCTGGTCATGCCGTCCGAGGTGGTGGAGCGGTGGAACGTCGCCGGGATCACCGCCGATGATCTCCGCACCCGTTCGGAGAAGTACCTCGCCGAGACGAATGCACACCTGCTCGATGAGGAGCTTCTGAACGACAACAACCGCCTGTTTCGGGCTGGTTGCGAGCGTCTCGGCTGGTCGGTGGCCCAGTTTCCGATCAACACTCGCGGCTGCAAGGGCTCCGGAATGTGCAACCTCGGGTGCCCGAACGCCGCCAAGCAGGGCACGAACCGGGTGCAGCTGCCGCAGGCGGAGGCCGCGGGTGTGGAGGTCGTCACCGGCTGCCGGGTTGACCGCATCGAGGATCGAGCGTGCATTGCACGGGTCGAAGCCTGCGAGATCGGCGAGCCGTCCGCGTGGGAGCCTGGTGAGTACCGGATCACGGCGAAGGTGGTGGTGGTGGCCGCGGGTGCTCTGGAAAGCCCCGCGCTGCTGTTGCGGTCAGGCTACGGCGAGGGCCTCCCGGCACTCGGGCGATGGCTGACGTTACACCCGGCATTGATTCTCGTGGGCGAGCATCCCGAGCCGATCACGAACTTCCGCGGCCATCCGAAGAGTCTGTACTGCAACGAGTTCGTGGAGAGCGATCGGTTCTTGCTCGAAACGTGCATGTACTTCCCGTTCACCACCGCGAAGAACCTGATCGGGTTCGGGTCGGAGCACGCCGAGCTGATGGGACGGTTCGATCGCTTGCAGATGATCCTGGTGCTGGCTCTGGACGAGGCCCGGCGTTCCAACCGGGTCCGGCTGGACCGCGATGGACAGCGGGTCGTGGACTACCGCCTCAGTCCGGGGGTGATCTCCACGCTCCATCGCTCGATGGTTGCGGCGGCACGGGTGTTCTTCGCCGCGGGCGCCGAGCGGGTCCATGTTCCCGCCGCACGGCAGTTCTTCATCGACCGGTCCGACGCCGACGAGCTCGAGTCGCTGATTCCCCGCAGCGGCGTCCGGCCGGGCCGGATCTCGATTACCAGCGCTCATCCGATGGGTGGATGTCGGATGGGGACGGACGCGACGACATCCGTGACGGACGCGTGGGGTGTGGTGCACGGCGCACCGTGGCTTCGGATCGCCGATGCCAGTCTGTTTCCGCGGTGCTCGGAAGTGAACCCATATATTACCGTCATGGCGCTGGCGGACCGGGTGGCGGAGCACGTTCGCGTACGCTGGGGAGAGTTGGGGGACGCATGAAGGTCTACGGAGCAGAGCTTGTCGTTCGCGCGTTGGAGGACGAGGGCGTGCGCTGGGTGTTCGGAATCCCTGGCACCCACAACATCGAGCTGTACGATGCGCTCGAACGGTCGCGGGTGGAGCCGGTGCTGGTCACCGACGAGCGCAGCGCAGCGTTCCTCGCTGATGGGATCTCGCGAACCTCCGACCAGATCGGGGTGCTCAACGTGGTGCCGGGAGCGGGGGTGACCCACGCGGCTTCGGGTGTGGCCGAGGCGTACATGGACTGCGTTCCAATGGTCATCCTCGCGTGCGGCATTCGCACCGATACCGGCCATGCCTTCCAGCTGCACGACATCGATCAGCTCGCCGTGCTCGCTCCGATCACCAAAGGAACGTTTCAGGTCATCGAGCCAGACCATATCTATCCGTTCGTCCGCCGGGCGTTCGCGATGGCACGCTCCGGCTGCCCGGGCCCGGTGGTCGTGGAGATTCCGGCCAACTTCTACTTCGTCCGTCAGAAGATCGAAGCGATCCGCTACGTGCCGCCGAGATGGGGCGCCCGCGAGGCGGATGAGGAGCTTCTCGACCGGGCGGCGAAGGTGCTCGCGCAGGCTCAGCGCCCGGCTCTGTACGCGGGGTGGGGGGCGCGCGGTGCGATCCCCGAGCTCAGGGAGCTGGCGGAGCGGCTGTCCGCACCGGTCTGCACCACCTTCCAGGGCAAGGGCGTGTTTCCGGAGAACCATCCGCTCTGGGTCTGGAACGGCTTCGGGGCCATGGCGCCGCGATGGGCGCGACAGGTGATCGACCGGTGCGACGCGATGCTCGCGATCGGCTGTCGCTTCGGAGAGGTGGCCACCGGCAGCTACGGACTGCGGCCGCCGGCGCGGCTGGTGCACGTGGACATCGACCCGAAGGTGCCGGGACGCAACTACCGCGCGGAGGTGGCGATCGAAGGTGATGCCAGACAGGTGCTGAGCGGCCTGTTGGAGCGCCTGGAACGGCGGATGGCCGATCCGGCCCTGGAGGCCGAGATCGCCGCTGGACACGCGAAGGAGGTCAGGCGCCGCCGGCGACACCGATCCGAGGACCGCGTCAGCCCCGGCGAGCTCATGGCGGCGCTGCAGCGCCACACCGGCGACGATACGGTGTACACCACCGACTCGGGCAACGGGACGTTTCTGGCGGCCGAGCTGCTGCGCCTCGACCGCCCGAGCTGCTGTATCGGGCCGGTGGACTACTCGTGCATGGGGTATGCGGTGCCAGCCGCGATCGGCGCGAAGCTCGCCAACCGGCATCGAGACGTCGTGGCGTTGGCTGGAGACGGCGCACTGCTGATGACCGGTCTGGAGCTGATCACGGCGTCCAACAGGAGCACTGCGCCGCTGGTGTGCGTGCTCCGTGACGGCGACCTGGGCCAGATTGCGCAGTTCCTGCGAACGAGCTTCAACCGGGATACGTGCAGCGTGCTGCCGCCGTACAGGCTGGAAGCCCTGGCGGCGGCCACCGGTTGCTGGTTTCTCAAGGTCAACCATGAGAACGACCTGGACTCGGTGGTTCGCGAGGCCGTATCGATGACCCGAAGCGGTTTCCCGGTGGTGCTCGAGGTCGCGATCGACTACTCGAAACAGACCCATTTCACCAAGGGCGTCGTCCGTACCAATCTGGCCAGGTTGCCGCTGGGTGATCGGGTGCGCAAGGTGGCGCGTGCGCTGGCACGTCGCCTGACCTAGGTCTCCCTGAACCCGAGGACCGGAACCTGACCGGCTCAGTGCCCGTTGGTTGACGGCGGCGCATCGAGCCGGCCTTCGAGATCGGCGATGCGACTGTGGAGCCGAGCCCGTTCGATCGCGAACCCGATCTCGCGTGCGAGGATCTCGAGCCCGTCCACGGCGCCGATCGGTGTGACCTCGGGGACGTTGTCACCGTACAGAACGGCCACCACGGTCCCGTCCACCTGGATCGGCACCGCGAGCACCTCCGGCGGTCGACCACCATCGAGGAGGGTGAGCAGGCGATCGTTCCAGCCCGTAGATGGCAGCTCGCCGCGGTAGGCGACACCCATTCGAGCCGTGCGTCCGACGACCGAGGGCTCGTCGATGGGCACGGCAAGCTGGCGGATGGTCCGTTCGGGCGTACGCCCCGGCCCCGACAGCCCGAACTGGCCGATCGCACGGAGCATCCCGTCGCGGACCAGGAACAGGACGCCTCGGTTCACGACCTGCGACGCGTAGCGAAGAATGAGCAGCGCGGCCTCGGCGGTCAGCGACGGGGAGATGCCGGGCAGCTCATCCAGTAGCTTGCGCAGCTCGACGATCGCCTGACTCGGGTCCGGAAACCACGCGGAGATCGGCTGCAGCTCGGTGTCCTCCTGCTCGGCCAGAGCCTGGATCGAGTGGAAGCCGGACGGCTCGTCACCCAGCATGGAGGCGGACCCGGCAGGTGCGCTGCGAAGGTTGGCTTCCCAAGAGGCTCGTTCGGCCTCGTCCAGCCTGGTGAGCGTCTTCAGGATGAGGTGCTCCGGGTTGATACCGGTGTCGAGAAGAACACCTCCCGCCTGGCCGCTGCCGTGCTCGGGAAGCTGTACTGGCTTGAAGATGAAGTGACCGGTCGACCAGGTCAGGGTCTCCTCGATGACCTGCTCGATCTGATGGCGCAGGGAGCTCTCGAATGCGCCAACCTGTGTGCTGCCCGCGGTACCCGTGGTCTGCTCGGTCAGCCCTTCGGAGATCCACTCGCCGAGGGTGCTGCGCAGCGTATCGGCGACGGCGAACACGACGGCGCCGTTGCGAAACACGATCACTCCCCGCCGCCCCGAGTGGATCAGGAGGAGCTTCCCGGTCTTCCGGGAGAGAGAGATCAGCTGCAGGATCTCCGCGGGAGCAACGTGCTCGAGACGTCCGGCAAACATCGCGTATCCGGCACGACGATAGCCCGAGCACCCCTTGCCTTGCAAGTAACCGGGCAGAAAGGTCGCTGCCAGGGCCCTCTGCGCGGCGTGCAGGATCCGGATTGGCACGACAGATCAAACGCTGTAGCGTACAATGGCGCCGGATCGATGGTGCTGAAGAGGAGTCGCGGGCAGTGCGCTCGAAGCAGGGGACGGCAGTTGGCCACAGGCCGCTGGCCGGTGCCATGGTGTGCGTTGTGCTGACCGTGCTCCTGACGGCAGGATGAGACCGGGGTTGGTACAGCCGCCTCCCGCAGATGGCAGGAGAGGGTCCAGAATCCGGTACGCTGGACAACCATGAGCCTGATCGGTGCACAGCTCGCAAACAGGTACGAGATCGTCCGCGAGATCGGACGCGGCGGCATGGGGGTCGTGTACCTGGCCCGTGACCCCTATCTGGAACGTGATGTCGCGATCAAGGTGTTGACAGCGACGGCGACGGACGACAGGGCCCAGACCCGGTTTCGACGGGAGGCGCTGGTCGTCGCGAAGATGGATCATCCGGGGATCGTCAGCGTCTACGACGTGGGGTCGCACGATGGCGAGCTGTTCTTCGTCATGCCCTATGTCGAGGGCGTCCAGCTGCGATCCCTCATGCGTGAGCGCTCGCTCAGCCTCGGCGACGTGGTGAACATCGGGATCCAGGTGGCCGAGGCCCTCGAGTACAGCCATCAGCGGGCCGTTGTCCACCGCGATATCAAGCCGGAGAACCTGATCGTGCACCGCGAGGAGGATGGCTGGCTACGGGTGCGGATCACCGACTTCGGCCTGGCGCGGGCGCCGCGTTCGGATGGGCTGACGCTGTCAGGAGCCCTGATCGGCACAGTGGCCTACCTCTCGCCGGAGCAGGTGGCGTGCAGGGACGTCAGCCACCGCGCTGATCTCTACGCTCTCGGCGTGATGCTGTACGAGTGTCTCTCGGGACGGACGCCGTTCTCCGGTGAGGTGCCCTCGATTCTCTATCGAATCGCTCACGAGCCACCGCCCGCCTTCTCCGAGCTCGGTGTCGAGGTGTCCACCGAGCTCGAGGCTCTCGTCTTCGAGTGCCTCGCCAAGGATCCTGCAAACCGCCCGGTGAGGGCTGCCGACGTCGCTCAACGCCTGGAGGGAGTGCTCCGCTCGCTGGGGCCCGATGGGCAGGACCGTCCAATGTATCTGGAGCATCAGACGCTTGCCTACGAGCACGTGCTCACCGTCTCGGACTTCGTCGGCCGAGAGGTCGAGATGGTGGAGATCGTGCGCCGGCTCGAGTCGGGTCGTGCCGGAACGGCTCAGCTGGTATTGATCCTGGGCGAGGCTGGGATCGGAAAGAGCAGACTGCTGCTCGAGGTCGAGTCCGTTGCGCGGAGCCGTGGGTTCCACGTGTGTCGGGGCGGCGGTGGGCCAGAAGAGACGGACGCCCCGTTCACGGTATTTGCGGACATCGTCCATGACCATCTGCATCAGGATGCGAGGTTGACGGGCGAACGTTCTCGCCAGCTGACCGACCTGTCGGGTGAGATCTCGGCACTGTGGCCGGCTCTGACCGCGCACGAAGAGCTGTCACCGCCCCCAGACCATCGTGCGTCCGGCTCCCATCGTGAACCGACAGACCTCGTCGCCGAGCTCATCGAGAGAATCGGAGATGGCCGTCCGCTTGCCGTGTTGCTGGACGATCTCCACTGCTCCTCGGACTCGGTGGAGCTGCTCGGCGGCGTGCTGGAGCGCGTGGCGGCAACGCCCACGGTCCTCGTCGCAACCCATCAGTGGCCTGTGCCAGAGAGCTCCTCTGGAGTCAACGAGCTGCTGTGTGCGCTCCGCGGACAGCCGCAGTTCGTGTCGATCGTTCTTGGGCCGTTCGACCGCACGGAGCACCGTCGGTTCGTGACCAACCTGGCCGGTACCGCGGCTCTATCCGACAGCATGATCGAGCGGGTGTTCGTGGCAACAGACGGCTCGCCGTCGCTGGCGTTCGAGCTGGTCCAGTCTCTCCTGGAGCACGGCAGCGGAGGAAACGGGCAAGATCCTTCTCCGGCCGCGCCCCGCTCGCCACGCCCGGGACAGCCGGACAGCATCGAACGGACACTCGAGGAGCTGGATGAGGAGCTCGATGCCGTCCTCGCCGCGGCGTCTGTAATCGGACACGCCTTCGACTTCCGCGACCTGGAGGAGCTGTGCGGAGCGAGCGAGAGCCTCGACGACGCTGTGGATCGTCTGGTTCGAGCAGGCCTGCTGCGAGAGGACCGGGACTCGCGGAGCGACCGTCTCCGTTTCGTCGGCCAGTCGCTGCGAGACGCCGTGTACGACCGTCTTGCCCGCCGTCGTCGCAAGCAGCTGCACCGCCGATTCGCCGAGACACTGGAGGCCCGATCGAACGTGCATCGGAGCCCGCGACTGCTGGCGTTGATGGAGCACTACCTCAGCGGAGGGGCGCCGGAGAAAGCAGTGGACTTCGCGATTCTGTTGGCACGACGGCGGATCAGCGCCGGGGAGCTCGACCAGGCAGAGTCCACGTTGGCGACCGTGATCGCTCTGTTCGAGGACGCCGCCACCACATCCCCGCCTGCTCAGGAAGCGGAGGCACGAGCGCTTCGGGCAGAGGTGCGGGCGGCCGCCGGCGCCATCGACGCTGCTCTCAAGGATCTGGAGAAGGCCTACACTCTTCTCGAGGCATCTGGCATAGCCGAGCGGCGGCTCGAGGTCTGCTGTCGCGCGGCAGATACGGCATGGCAACGGCGACGCGTGGAAGAGACTCGAATGTGGATCGAACGCGGCCTCGCGTGCGGGGTGACCGGCGGCGAGCCGTATGAAAAGCTGGTGGCGCTCGCCGGCTCGCTCGCATCATTGCAGGGCGACGGTGGTACGGCCGCACAGCTACTGGCACACGCACGCTCCTCAAACGCCGAGGTTCCGACCCGGCAGGCGGTGCAGGGGAGGGCTCACTGGATCACGGTCGGGCTTGGAACCTCGCTAGGCGGCCTCGACCCGATGGGCCCGCTCGACGCCAGGGGAGAGGTGGTTCCTGCTGTGTTCGAGACGTTGACTCGCCACAGCGGCACGGGATCTGCGGTCCCGTGGTTGGCATCGTCCATCGAGGTGGAGCAGAGCGGCCGTCGCCTGCAGATCCGCCTTCGCGAAGGCGTCCAGTTCCACGATGGCCGACCCCTCACCACGAGAGACGTCCGTGCCTCGTTTGAACGTCTCCTGCGGCGTCCGGGCTCCCGCCAACGGGGTCTTCTGAAGTCGATTGTCGGTGCGGAGGAGATTCTCGACGGTAGTCATGACAGGCTCGCCGGTGTCCACCTGGTCTCCGACCGCGACATGATCGTCGAGCTGGAGCACGGGCTCGTGATGTTTCCAGCGATCCTGTCGGCGGTTCCGATCGTAGCGGAGATCAGCGATCCGCAAGCGGCGTCCTGGCAGGACGGCTGTGTGGGCACCGGACCGTTTCGCGTTCAACACCTGGTTGCTGGCTCAACCGCGGAGCTGGAGAGGAATCCGTACTACTGGCGGGAGGGCTATCCACACAGTGATGGGCTTCTGGTGGAGACAGGGCTGGCCGGCCCGGAGATCGCAGCGAGGTTGCGCGAGGAGCGACTGCAGCTGGGCTGGGGGCTTTCCGCAGGAGAGCTGGAGTCGTTGTTCTACGATCCGTCGTTGCCGGTCTCGTGGTGCGAGGTTCCAACGCTGTCGACCTATCTGGCAGTCTGCAACTGTAGCTCCGGTCCCTTGGCGGACCAGCGAGCCCGTCAACGGCTCGCCAGTGCTCTCTCGACGAGTGGGGTCGTCGACCGGGTTGGCCGGTTCGGGGTCCACGCCAGCAGTTTGATCCCTCCGGGCCTCGCAGGTAGCCATCCACCAGGGCCGTGGGTCATTCCGCAGCTCCGGCCCCTGACGGAACGGGTTCCGTTGAATGTCATGATCCTCTCCACGTTCGAAGACGCATGGTCCGCATTCACGGACGCCGTGTTCGCGGTCCTCGACGCTGCGGGGTTCGACATCAACCTGGTGGAGGAGACCCACGATGAGCCCGGAGCACTCTCACGCTGGCCGGTGGATCTCCTGCTCAACCGGTGGCTCGCGGACTACCCGGATGCCGACAGCTTTGTCCACGGCCTGTTGCACTCTACTGAGGGCGATGTCGGGCAGCTGTGTGGCAGCGGTGAGCTGGACGACCTGATTGACCTCGGCCGGGAAACGAGCGAGCCCCTGAGGCGTCAGGAGCTGTATCGTCAGATCGATCGCAAGCTCGCGGAGGACGTGCGTGTGATTCCGTTGTTTCACGAGCACACCTACCGGATGGCGCGGAGCACCGTTGCAGATCCCGACAAGGCCCTCGGGCAGCCCTCGGTGGCGTTCGAGAAGCTCGCGGTCGTGACGTAGCCTGGACGAGCCTGGACTCCGGAGTCAGACGAGGGCTCGCGCGCCCACACGGGACCGGCTCAGCCCGTAGCCGCCCTGTCCCGGTCGCGTTCCTCGACGCGCAGGGCCCCGCTGTCGGAAGAAGGCTCAGAAGCCCCGTCCCCCTCGAGGCTCCTTGGCACTGGGTCATCGAGACGGCCGCCCGCCATGAACTGTTGCAGCCTGAGGTCCTTCTCTCGAAACCGCTCCATCAGCCAGTCCGCACGGCCTGCATCGCTATCCGGCAGATCGTCGAGGAGGTAGCGTTGCACGTGGAGGTGGGCGTGTGGCGCCCAACCGCAGGCATACTGCCACAAGCTCGGTATCCCGGTGTCGTATGCGATGGTGACGTCGTACACGGCGCTCACAACAGAGCGGAGCCCCTGGACTGTGGCCACGTACCCTTTGGTGCGCGGAAGGAGGACCTCCTGTGGTTGCCAGAGCCCGCGTTGGACAGCGAACTCCTGGCTCCGTTGCAGCTTTCCAGGAGTGATGCGGGTTCCTTCTGGGAACGTCATCAACCACATCGGCACCTGGTCCCGGACCAGGCGAGCGAACGTGGCCTCGATCGAACGTCTGTCCTCCGTCCAGCGACGCCGGACGAACGGACAGTCGAGGAACTGCATCCCCCAGCCCATGCCGGGCACGTGCTTGAAGGCGTGCTTGACGAACCACTTCATGTCACCGAGGCGGTCCTTGGCGATCGCCAGGTGCATCAGGAAGCAAATATCCGGCATCTGCTGATGGTTCGCGATCACGATCGCGTTCTCTCTGGGTGGAATGTGATCGCCAGTGACCGTTGGCGCTGCACCGTACAGGGCTCTGGCCACCCGCACGGTCCACCCCCACCATGTGTTCGCGGCCCAGCGGTTGACGCGACGGAATGCATGGCGTGACAACGGGATCAGCACAGCACTGAGCATTTGCAGAACGTTGAAGCCGATCAGCGTGCTGAACAGCACGATGGCGAGGACCGTGGCCCGCGCGTTGCCGGCGAGACGAGTCCATCGACCCGGAGGGTTGGGTAGCGGTGGTAGCGGCATCTGGCGCACTCCAGTAGCGGCGTCGTCCTGCTGATCGAGTGTAGCGGCCGCCGGCGCCCGGCAGCGGCTGGCAGCACATACTATGACCGGATCGTGACAGTCGCACAACAGCGTGGACGAGACCGGTGGGCGTCGGCGAGACGAAGAAGTCCCCGAACTAGCTCGTTCGCTTGACGATCATGAGCGTCATGTCGTCCTGAGGTGGCGTATCGCCCATGAACGACAAGATGGTCTCGTCGATGCGGTCGCGCAGCTTGGCGGCATCAGCCTCCGGGTTCTCGCGTACCGTCCGCACGAGCTCCTCCAGATGGAACGGCTCTTCCTCGGCGTTGATCGCCTCGCTGATGCCGTCCGAAAACACCACGAGAACATCACCACGCTCGATGTGCACGACGTCTTCGGGGAACTCGCGGCCAGCCATGATGCCGACCGGTGGTCCACCAGCCTCCAGCGTGGCGACGGTACCGTCGCTGCGGATCAGGAGGGGAGGGTTGTGCCCTGCGTTGGTGTACGTGAGCACGTGCTGCTCTGCGCGCAGGTCGCCGCAGAACATCGTGGCGAACCGGTTGTACGGGGTCGCGCTGTGCAGGTAGGCGTTGACGCGCTGCATGAGCTCGGCCACCGACTGCGTCGCGCCTGCCTGTGCTCGGACTGTCGCATGCAGGCTCGACATCAAGATTGCCGCGTCCATACCTTTTCCGGCCACGTCACCGAGGGCGAGCACGACCCGTTCCGGACCGAGACAGATGAAGTCAAAGTAGTCTCCGCCGACCTCGTAGCAGGGAAAGCTGACGCCAACCATGTCGTAGCCGGTGATCTTCGGAGGAGTGACCGGCAGCAGACGACCCTGAATGTCGCGCGCTCCGTTGAGCTGCTGACGGATGCGTTCGTTCTCGATCCGTTGCTCCACGAGCAGTGCATTCTCGATCTTGATACCCGCGATCGTCGCGATGGTGGTCAGCATCCGCAGGTCGTCTTCGGTGAACACGTTGACGCGGATCGGGCTGTCCACGTAGATCATCCCGATCACCTGCTGGTGATCGGAGATCGGTACCGCCAGGACCGAACGAACGCCCTCCAGGACGATCGAGGCGCGGTCCTTGAGCCGTTCGTCCTCCTGCGCATTCGACGTGAGGAGCGGCTTGCCGAGCCCGATGACCTCCTTGGTGATCGACCTGCTGATGCGGACCTCGCGCGCCTGGTCCCGCGCGTCACGGTAGCTGGCCACCTTGCATGCCAGCTCTCCCGTTCCATGCTCCCTGAGGAGCAGAAACGCCCGATCCGCGTTGACACCTTCGAACACCAGGTCGACGATCTGCTCGAGGACCTCGTCCAGAGACGAAGGCGACAGCAGGGCGATGCCGACCTTGCTCATCACGGCAAACAGGTCGCCACGGTGGTCCACTGACGGTAACGCAGCATCCGAACCGGTGGCCTTCTGCACGGACTCCAGGACCGTGAACAGCCCGGACGAGATCTCGTGGCTCCGGCTCGGCTCTCGGGTCATCTCCGGGCTGCTCACGAAGTCCTTCGCCGCGACCTCGTCGGTCGAGTCGTCCGGGCGCACCTGGAGGCCGCTGGCCGTTGTCTGCAGCTCGATGACCGTCTTGCCGACGACGATCTGGTCGCCAGGGTACACCTGGACAGTCCCGGTGACCGGTCGTTCGTTGACGAAGGTGCCGTTCGCGCTCCCGATGTCGGTGAGCCAGAACGACTCGCCGTCCATCCTGAGCTCGGCGTGCATCCGGGATGCGAAGCCATCCTCCAGGCACAGATCGTTCCGAATCGAGCGTCCGATACTGAGCCGGCGTTGGATCACCTCGATCGCACGGGGAGCGCTGCCAGGGGTCGTGACTCTGAGCTTGAGCATCGCCTTTCCGGGCGCGATTGTAGCATCGGGAAGCTACCGATTGACACTCCGGTTACGATTGGGCGGACGCACGGCAGTGACCGATGCGCCAAGCCAGTTTTGGAAGGGGCCTGTCGTGAAGCGCCGTTTGCTGATCATTGATCCAGCGGTCGAAGCAGCGGAGGTCGAAGGGGCGCAGGAGATCGCGGCAGGATGGCGGGGAGATGTAACCGTCCTGCTTCCGGCGCTCCGCGGCGATCGCTTCTCAGGGATCGACCCGGAACAGCTCGCCGGTGTCGTCGTCATGGGCTCTGCGGCGTCGGTCCACGACCAGCTGGGGTGGCTGGGCGACCTCGAGCAGTGGCTCGAACCGATGCTTTCCGGACGAGCCCGGACACCGGTGCTGGGGATCTGCTTCGGCCATCAGCTGCTGGCGCACTGTTTCGGGGCGCGGGTCGAGCTGCTCAGATCGGATCGTAGCAAGGAGCTCGGCGTACGCACCAGCCGATTCTCCTCAAGTCGGCTGTTTCCGGACGGGGCATATCGCGTGGTGGTCAGTCACAACGAGGTTGTCACCGACCTGCCGCCGTGCCTTCACAGGACGGCATCACGCACCGACGTCACCACCGACGCGTTCGAGCACACGTCGCTCCCGGTCTTCGGTGTGCAGTTCCATCCGGAAGGTCGGGCAGAGTTCGCAGCGCGACGCGGTATTCGTCTCGGCGACGACCTGCCGATGATTCGACGAGACGGACAGCGGGTTCTGTCCGCCTTCCGTAATCTGCTACAGACCAGCGCTCAGCCAAGCCAGGCAGGGTAGAGCTCCGGCCGGCGATCGCGCAGGAACAAGCGACGGGCGTGGGACTCGCGGACTGCTTCGAGATCGAGCGTGGCCGAGACGATCTCGTCGCCGCTGCCGCCCTGGCTGACGATGGTGCCGTCCGGTGCGCAGATGAACGACTGACCTGCGAACGTCAGCCGCTCCTCTGTACCGACACGGTTGCAGAGGGCGGCGAAGTACCCGTTCTGAAAGGCGGCCACCTGCACCTCGGCCTCGAACAGACCTACAGGCCACTCGGCCACTGCACCCGCTTGCGGTACAACGACCAGCTCGGCGCCCCGAACGGCCAGTGCCCGCATGTACTCCGGGTAGTGCCGGTCGTAACAGATCGCGACCCCGACCCGTCCCACCGCAGTGTCGTAGACCGGCGCACCGGTATCGCCTGGAGCGTAGTAGCCCTGCTCGTGAAAGCCCTCGTAGTCCGTGATATGCACCATGCGTGTCCGACCGAGCAACGTGCCGTCGGCATCGAGAACTGGCGAGCAGTCGTAGCACGCGGAGTCGGTGCGCTCGTACAGGTTCAGCACCACAACGACACCGTGACGGCGTGCGCGTTCAGCAAACGCTTCGGTGGTCGGGCCCGGAATCGTCTCTGCCAGTGACGATGGGTCACCCGCGGCCGGTCTCTGCGGATAGAACGGCGTGAACGCGAGCTCTGCGAAGCAGACGAGCTCCGCACCCGTCCCGGCGGCACGGTCGAGGGCTTCCAGGCCCCGTTCCAGGTTCGCGGAAAGGTCGTCGCTGGCGTGCTGCTGAATGAGGGCGAGACGCATGCAGGAATCCTCCGTAGGCGAGGGTAGCATGAGGGTTGCAGCTGCGAACGCTGTGTCCGAATCGAGGGTGGGAGGCGACACAGATGGGTTGGGCACAGCTGGAGCAGACTGCAGCGATGATGCTGGTCGCGGACCTGGTCGGCGTGCTGTTGATGCTGCCACTTGCATGGGGGTGGTGGCGAGTGCTGCTCCGCGGCTCCGTGCCGGGTGCCCGGCTGGCCAGCCGGAGGCCGACGGGCTCGAGGCCGGGAATGCCGTGCAGGTGTCCGCCGGTTGAGCGGGATCGAGGAGGGTGCGAATGAGTCAAGAGATGCAGGTTCGGTTTCCAGGCGGTCGACAGGTTCTCGCCTCATACAACGGTTTCGAGATTGCTACCGACCAGTCGCACGACAGCGGCGGCAGCGCCATGGCTCCGGAGCCGTTCGATCTGTTCCTCGCGTCCCTTGCCACCTGCGCCGGTTACTACGTTCTGAAGTTCTGTGAGCAGAGGGGGATTCCCCTCGATGGGATCGAGCTGGCGCAGCGCTGGGAACGGGACGCGACGCGACGGATTACCACAATCGGAATCGATATCAAGGTTCCCGATGCGTTCCCGGAGAAGTACCGGAAGGCCCTGGAGAGGGCCGCGCACCAGTGCTCGGTCAAGAAGACGATCCTCGATCCTCCGGAGTTTGTCGTGCAGACGGTGGCCGCGAGCTGACGCGTCGCGTACCATGGCGTCATGGGTGGGCTTTCAGGAAGCGGTCTCCTGTCGCCATGCGTTCGCCATGGCTGCCATGCATGCTGCCTGCAGACCAGGATGAGCCTCACCATCGCTGATGTGCAGCGGCTTCACAGAGCTGGAGCGAGCGGCTTCTTCGAGGAGTGGGACGACGGGACGCTCCGCCTCAAGAACGTGGACGGCCGTTGTGTCTTCCTCGTCGACGGGGTGTGCTCGGCGTACGCGAGCCGTCCGGATGGATGTGTCCTGTACCCGTTAATCCTGTATACGGATGTCGATGAGGTCGGGACGCACGAGTTCTGTCCGTTCCGCGACGAGTTTCGGTTCTCCAGCGGGGACGCCGCCTGGCTGCGCAACAGTATCGGCCAGGAGGAGGCCGAGGTGACCCAGCGGCGGCGTTTGCGGAGCGCGAGCGCCGGATGAGACGCTCAGAGCTCCCTCATGCTGTCACGGACTCCCGCAACGGCGTGACTTCGCCTATAATCGGGCGGGTGAGTGGTAACAGTCGGGGCATCTGCTATTGGAGCGTTGCCGGAAGAAGTCTGCCGACCAACTGGCCGCGGCGGCCGAATAACCAAGGGGGTTGACAATACAAAAGAGGAAGCGTCTGTTTCGTGAGCCACCGTCCAAGCCGCAGTACCGCATCAACGAGGCGATCCGCATCTCGCCAGTGCGTGTGATCGACGAGGACGGAAACCAGATCGGCGTCATTTCGATCGAGGAGGCGCGGGAGCGGGCCCGCACCGCAGGGTTGGATCTGGTGGAGATCGCCCCGCAGGCTCGACCAGTGGTCTGCAAGATCATGGACCATGGCCGATACCTCTACGAGCAGGAGAAGAAGGCGAAAGAGGCCCGCAAGCAGCAGCACCACATCGAGATCAAAGAGGTCAAGTTCCGTCCGAACATCGATGACCACGACTTCGAGACCAAGGCCAACATGGCCAAGCGTTTCCTGGAGAAGGGAAAGCACGTCAAGGTCACGATCATGTTCCGCCGCAGAGAGATGCGTCGTCCCGAGAACGGCTACGAGATCCTCGAGCGGGTCAAGGAGTACCTCTCCGACGTCGCAGATGTGGAGCGCGACGCGCCCCCGCGACTGGAGAGCCGCGACCTCTCGATGGTGCTCAAGAAGAAGAGCTGAGCCGGGCGGCGGTGCGCGGAGGACTGCGGGCAGCTTCGAGGGCTTCGAGACAACGCAATCCGGCGCGCAGAGACCGATCTGGAGTGTGCAACGGGAGGGCAGCGCCCTCCCGTTGCTCTGAAACCTGGAAGCATCCCTGGAGGTACTGGTGTCGCGCAGCAATCGGAAGGTGTGGGTGTTCATCGGTATCGTCATC
>CAZEJK010000076.1:0-22307 GCA_964512045.1 uncultured Thermoanaerobaculia bacterium | reverse complement strand
GCCGTCGGAGTCGGTGTCGACCTGCTCGATGGCGAGGTCGTCGATCCATTGGGCCAAGTGCACACACTGCCGCATTTTGGCCGTAAGCATGTTGTTTCGGTTGATGTTATGTTCGATGAGTCGGTCCTGACCCCCTGACGCGGTTTTCCAGCTAACAGGCGGCTCAGCGGGCGCGGTTCCAGCGATCAGCTCGCTCATCGGGTACGCCAAGTGTACTGCGGTCAGCAGCGTCTTTCCTGAGCTGCCCTGCTGGCTGCTCGGAGGTTGGTCAGGGCTGCTGAGGAGGACGGCCATGCGGCTCAAGACAGAGCGCGGCTCTTCGGCCTCCGGGTCGTGCAGGAAGGGTGGCCATCGAGTGGTGGCAGCCCAGGCCGTGTCGTCACTCGCTCTGCCCGTTGCTTACCTTCTCGTGCTCAGCGATCAGCTCGCGCACGACCGGCACGAGCTCCAGCGGCACCTCGATCATGGTGCCTTCATGGAAGGCGCGCTCGTCCTCCAGCACGGCCTCCTCGTCGCTCTGCCGGTCGTAGTGCGCGATCACGCGCCGCACCCGGCTCTCATCCCAGCCCGGCGGAAGATCTTGAGTCTCGTCCATACCAACTGAGCTCAGCCCACCCGTTCTCCATCACATCACAAGCCGCGCGCTCGCCGAGCACTACTGTTGACCGGTCCGCGCATGGTCTCGCCGGAGGTCAACAATACGCTCACTGTGTTCCGCCTGCCGCCGAACGAGCTCTGCGCACAGCTTCTCCAGCTGATTGTCAAACGACCTCAACAACTGGACACGCCGCTGCCGAACCTCATCCACCAATGGATCTTCAACCCTGTCTTCGCGCGTTGTCGAGCTCATCTCGTACTCTCCTGCCACAGCGCCTCTGGCGTCACAATCTGAGGCGCAAGCAGACCAAGTCTCCGGTTGACTGCTGCAAGATGATCGGTCTTGTTCGGGTTCGCCAAGTGCCGGATGTTCCAGGTCAGCAAGAACTCCACCTCATGAACGCATGCAGCCGCAAGATGGAGTGCATCGCCACCAATAGACCTCGGTACCAACTTCTCCGCCACGTAGCGTTGGGCCACTCCCAGAACTTCATCATCGATTGCCACGCGGGGAAGACCCCCGACCAGACCTATCGCCTCCGACTGCCCAGGCCAATCCCCTTGCTCCAGCTCGAGTACAACCGCCTCCGAGGTCACCAGGCTGTAATTTGCTCGTTGAAGCTGCCACCACTCCCGTGTCACCTGGCGCCGGAACACGCTCCCGGCATCCTCTCGAGTCGTCACATAGGCGCTGGGAATCGTCGTCTCAACGTAAGCTCGTGCAGCTTCCTCCATCAGTACAGGTTACCACTCATACGGACCCTACAAGGGCCAGCGACGAGAAAAGGCCTTTTCTCGGCGAGCGAGCCCGCACGGCGCGTGACAGAAGGGAGGTCCGAGGAGGGGCCCACTGGCACGCGCCGTGCCGAGCGGCTGACCCGGCCCCGGAGCGCAGCGGAGGGCGGCCAAGCCCACCGCAGCCTGGCACGGGTTTCTCCCCCTCAGCCGCTCCGGTCCGGCTGCGGGCGGGCGGGGGTGAGAAGCAGCAAGGCCGCTCGCGGCCTTTCCGCCCGGGTGGGTGGTTCACGGAGCCCGTGCCCACCAAACCCTCCAAGCAGGACCGCGACCGCTCACCACTCACCATCGAGCTGATCCTGTACCACGCCCAGCCCCCCAGAAGCACCCACGGTCACCGAACCATAGCCTCCTTCCAGACCTTCCTCGTCTCCTAAGACCCGCACCGTTGTCACGAATCCGGAGAAGGTGGCGCCAACTTTCTAAGGTCCTAAAACCTGGCACCAAGACGGGGAGTGACGCGGTGGTGCGGAGCGCGAAGCGGTGCACATCTGATCACCGCCCCCGATGTACCGCCGGATCCAGGCGGGCAGCCGGGTCTCTCGAAGCACAGCGAGAGGCTGCCGGTTCGTCGTACGGCCGGCCCGCACGTCGTAGCGGGGGATGCGCTCGACCCGCAGCAACTGGTTTGGCTCTGGTGCGCTCACGGAATGCGGCTCCGTTGCTCCAGGCTACCACCGACAGGGAGGAGCCGGAGCGGTCCGCCAGTCGGTTGTCCGCTGGGGAGCCCGCGGCCCGCGTCGTTCCGGTCTCCGTCGGCCGTCTACTCCGCGCTCGAGCCGGGCTTGTGCGGCTGGGACGCGAGCCAGCGGGTGCGGTGGCGTTCGATCACCGCGGCGGCCTCGGCGGCGGTCGGGACGCACACCGGCAGCTCGACGTCGGCGGGGCTCGCGAGCTGAACCGGACCGCCGAGCATGTGCCGGCGCGCCCAGTCGACGAGCTCGGACCACATGTCGCCGACGAAGACCAGCGGCACATCCTGGACGTGGCCGACCTGCAGGAGCTGCCAGACCATCAGCGTCTCGAGGGTGGTACCGATCCCGCCCGAGACCACCACGTAAGCCGAGGAGCGGCGCACGAACTGGTGCAGCCGGGTGAAGAAGGTCCGGTGGGTGTACAGCTCCTCGACGAACGGGTTGGCCCCCTGCTCGAACGGCAGGGCGATGCGGATGCCGACCGACCGCGTCCGGTCCTCCGGGTCGCCGAGCTGCGCACCCTCGTTGGCCGCCTGCATGAGGCCAGGCCCTCCGCCGGAGACGATGTCGCAGCCGAGGGCGGAGAGCCGCCGCGCCAGCTCCTTGACCTCCTCGTACAGCGGATCGTGCGGCTCGATTCGGGCAGAGCCGAAGATCGTCACCCGATAGCGACCATCGCGAGGACGTACGCGAGCGAGCTGGTTGACCACGTCCCACAGGCTGTGCAAGGCGCTCTCGAGCACCTCACCGGTCTCCGGGTTGTCGCTCACTGGCGCCAGTGGACGCGTGCTCTCGCTCACGGGACCTCCCTCTTCGTCTGGCCGGTGTCCAGCGTCGACTCCGCCGTCGCGACCGGCAAGAAGACCGTAACGGTGACGCCGCCCCCGGGACGGCTGCTCAGATCGACGCACCCGCCGAGGTCCTGAACGATCCCGTAGACCGCCGCCAGGCCGAGACCGCGACCCTGCCCCTTGCTGGTGACGAACGGTTCGAACACCCGGTCCGCGAGCGCCGGATCGATGCCAGGACCGTCGTCGCTCACTGCGACCGTGATATAGCGTCCCGGCGGCACGACCTCGGCGGACACCAGAGGTCGTGGGGCTGTCAGCTCCACATGGCCGAGCCGCACCTCGACGTGGCCGGTTTTCCCCACGGCCTCGACCGCGTTCCGGCACAGGTTCCCGACCACCTGCTCGAGCTGCGCCGGGTTCGCTTCGACGACGGCCTCGCCCTCGCGGCACGCGTTGCAGGTGGCCAGCTGCACACCCTCCGGACAGCGGTGGCTCTGCAGCCGCACCACCCGCTGTGCGATCGCCTCCACGTCCACTGGATGCCTACGGGCGTTCCGGCCACGGGCGTACGCCATCAGGTTCTCGGCCAGCGCTGACGCCCTCCGCGCCGACTCGGCGATATCCTCCACCACCGAGGTCACGAAAGGGCTGGACGGAAGCTGGAGGTGCAACGCCTCGACGTTGGTGAGCACGCCCGCCATGAGGTTGTTCAGGTCATGGGCCACACCCCCGGCCAGAACCGCCATCGCCTCCATCCGGGCCGTCCGGGCGAGCGCCTCCTCGCCACGCTTGCGCTCGGTGATATCGCGGGTGACCTCGGAGAAACCAACGACCTCGTCGTTGGCGAACACCGGGTTGAAGAAGTGCTCGTAGTGACGAAGCTCTCCGGGTGCGATCTCGTGCGAGTAGACCTCGACGAACTGCTCGCCCGCGAGCACCCGCCGGTGCAGACGGTCCCACAGGCCGCGCAGCGCCACATCCTCAAGGAAGTCATGCGGACGGATGCCAGGACGCACCTCGATACCGAGCAGACTGTGCATCGCATCCGCGTAGGCACGGTTCCAGGCCACCGCGCGTCCGTCGCGGTCGGCGAAGTAGATCGCGTCCTCGGTGTTCTCGACGAGCGCCGTGAGGCTCGCGCGATCCCGAGGCGACATCGGCGGCGCCGGCCGCACGCCGGCCCTGCACGACAGAACGGTCGCAAGTCGGACCGGCCCCTCGGTTCGGTCTGGCATCACGGAAATCCGAACCGGATGCTGCTCACCATCCGCCGCGATGAGGGGTGCGGTCACGTCCACGGGCACCGGGCTCCGCAACGCCTCCTCCAGCTCCACTCGGCGATCCTGCGGGAGCATCTCGCTCAGTCGCCAGCCTGAGGCTCGACCGACACCAGCCAACGAGATCAACGCCGAGTTCGCCCAGGTCACGGTCGTGTCGTCCGCGATCAGCGCCACGCCAACCGTCGTACCTGTGGCCGCTTCGACCAGCTCATCCGGGGCATCTGTCCGCTTCTTCGGATCGCCAGGGCTCATCCGACTCCTCGCAGCCTCACAGTCTGGCCCGGCCAGGGTACCATCTCTGCCGCTTCGCCTGCGGACGTAGCGTTGCCCCGGCCACTTGCGGTTCGCTCCTCCATCCTCTCAGTCTCGCTGGCAGACGGGCGGCTGAACGAAGCTCGATCCCAAAGCTGCCTCGCCGGGGGCCGCGGGCCGGCCTCCGGATGGCCGGGGCCTGGGACGGGTCCCGATCCGGGTCCGGGCTCAGGCCTCGTCGCTCCTGCCAATCGATTGGCCCTCACGCCGCGAGCGCGTGCACCTCCGCTGGCTTGCGCATCCCCGGCGTCGTGTGCGGACGACACGCGTTCTCGAAGATGCGAGATCTCAAGACAGCGATCAACGGCGCACGAGCACCAACCCCTGCGTCGAGCGCTCGAACCCGAGCTCGCGCAGCCTCTGCTGGTAGGGGCTCGCGAGGGCCGGAACGCCGTTGATCGTCTCCACCACCACCCGCGATGCCGGGCGTTGCTCCCGGCTGACCAGGACGCGTAGAAAGCCCAGATACCTCCCGAGCATCGGGTGCTCGTGGTCAGACCGGATCTCCAGCCGCCGGCCCGAACGCTCGGCCACCACGACCAGACGCGGCCCGTGGTACGCAAGGAACGTTGTCGGGCGGCGGGCGGGAAGATCCTCCAACCCGTCCAGCCCGAGGCCACACAGCGATGCCGGGTCGACCGCGCTGAGCCAGTACACACGATCGGCATCGAGGCCATCTCCAAGCTGCCGAGCTGCCTGGTGACTGGCGAACTGCGGTCCGGGGACTCCGCGGAAGAACTGGCCGGCCACCACCTCGCCGGCGAGCTCCATCAGCCGCAGGGCGCGGAAGACGCTGTGCATCTGCAACGGTGGCAGCTCACGTGCGAGGAGCTCGCGAAACAGCACCGGGTAGCGGTCGAGCAGCTGCCGGACCCGCTCACGCGACACCTCGTCAGCCTCCAACGGGTCCAGCTGCGCCGGGGGCGCCAACCGGTACCAGCTGCCGGTGAACGGGCGGCTGCTCCGCCAGCTGGCGAACCGCCGGCGTCGCCCGCGGAGCGAAGGCTCTCGCTCCGGTTTCTTCGGCTGGAACCCGGTCGCGATCCCCTGGCGCACGGCGTGGAAGCTGTCGCAGCTGACCTCGCCCTGCCACGCCTTCTGCCAGAGCGCCTCGGCCACCGCTGCGGAGCTCGGGCGCCCCGCCACGATCTCCTCGAAGCTGAGTCGCCCCCGCTCCGGCAGCTCGATCTCAACCGTTGCTGATGAGCCGCCCTTTCCTGAGCTGCACCCCTCCGGCGTCCGATACAGATCGAGCTCGCCGGACAACGCGAAGGTCAGCTTCCGCTCCCCGCAGCCGAGCCAGAGCAGCGGCTCTGCCTGGAGCACGGAGTCGAGCCATGCGGGGATGTACGGCTCCATCCGGGCAGGCAAAATCAGCTCCTCCCACCAGTGTGCCTGTGCGGGAAAACCGAACAGCCGACCGAGGCGATCCTGCAGCGCATCGATGTCGTGGCCCGGTGCGGCCACGCCCTGATGGAGCGCCAGCAGCAACCCCAGCTCCTCGACCGGCCGCGGCTCCAGCTCGGGGCGGCTCGCTGTCCGCTGCATGCGCAGCAAAACCTCGAGGTTGCTGCGATCGCAGACCTGATCGGCCGTCGCGTCCGCAACCAGACGATCCACGATGACCTGACCACTGTCGACGAGCCGGGCCATGGCCGGTCTGGCCAGCGCTCCGAGCTGCTCGGAGACCCAGGCCAGCGTCACCGGCCCCCAACCCGCAAGCCACTCGGCAACCAGAGCGTCGGCCGTCTCCTCCGCCGTGTCACGAGGCGGAGCTGGCAGCCGGTCGTACGGAACCGATCCACCGTCCAATCGCACTGGGTTGAGCTTCTCCGTCGCGACGCCGAGCGCGTGGGCGAGCCGCGGAAGCGCTTCCAGCGCCACCACGAGCTCGTCGATCGTCTCCGGCAGCCGCACCACGGCGAGCCGACCACTGACGGCTCCGAGCCACTCCGCCCGGTCGCCGCCCGCATCTCGCGCCACTGCATCGAGCAGCCTGCTCCACTCCTCGGCAACGAGCAGAGCCCGCTCGACGGCCCACGCCACCAGCTCGGCAGCGTCCCGCGGCGCGTAGCCCGGTGCTGTCCGCTGTGCTCGCCCCTCGAACCGGGCAACGATCTCTGGAGGAACTGCCGGACGCAGCTGGGCGCTCTCGGCGACCTGACGGACCAGATCCTCCCGAAGCGCGGACCCCGCCCCCCCACGGCCAGCAGGGGTGTCGTCCTCGTACATCGCGGTGTTCGTCCGAGCCCACGTCACCGACTGAGCGAACGGCGACGGCGTCCGTGTGGACACCACGCTGACCCCGATCTCGCCGACCTCCAGCTCATCCAGCCGCCGGCGTAGCGTCTCCAGCTCGAACGCATCCTGCAGGCACTCGCGCCACGTCTCGAGGACGATCGGGAAGTCGCCGAAGCGAGCCACGGTCTCGAGCAGCGCCCGCGACCGGCGACGGCTCAGCCACAGGGGCATTCTCCCCGACCGGCTCCTGCGCGGCAGCAGCAGCGCTCTCTGTGCGCTCTCCCGAAACCGGGCGCCGAACAGCCCCGAGTGCTCGAGCTCACGAGCGAGCAAGCGGTCGAGGTTCGACCTGGTCACACTCCGTAGCAATGCCTCACCGTCGGCGCCCTCTGGCACAACCAGCAGCAGACAGTCGTTGTCCGCCATGATCTCGATCGGCTGATCGTCCCCGACGAGCTCTCGCCACGCCGCCGCCAGCGCCATCGCCAGCGGCCGGTTGCACCGACCGCCCCACAACGTATGCACGATCAGCTGCTCGGTTCCCCGGGCCTGGACGGCATCTGCGCACCGTTCGATCACGAGGTGGTGGCGGTGGGGCAACGGCGCCCGCGTCGCCGAACGCTGACGGGCCAGCAGATCCACCAAAGCCCGCGCTGGCGGGTCACCGACACCCTGGACGGAAAGCACCGCCGCCGCGTCCTGATCACCGGGCGCGCAAAGAGCCGTCTCCAGCGTCTCGAGCATTGTGCCGATCCGCTCGGAGAGGTGCCCGCTCCGGTCCAGCGCTTCGGCCCTCCAGAACGGCAGCACCGTCACCGGCGCCGACGTGGGTGCGACCGCGACCTCGGCGTGGGAGATCCGCTCCACGCGCCAGCTCTGCGTGCCGAAGGTGAACACATCACCGACGGAGCGCTCCCACACGAACTCCTCGTCAAGCTCTCCGAGGCGGTTCCCCTCGTTCGTGCGCAGATCGTAGTAGCCACGGTCCGGAATCGTGCCACCATCCTGCGCCACCAGCCGCAACGTCCCGGGACGCCCCTCGATGGTGCTGTCGATGCGGTCCACGACGACCCGCGGGGTCAGCTCGCGGATCCGGGTGTCGGCGTACCGGCCCGCGAGCATCTCGACCACCAGGTCGAACTGATCCCGAGGCAGGTCGTGGTAGGAGTCCGCCGTGCGCACGACGTCGTACAGCTCATCGAGCTGCCAGCGTTCGGTGGCCGTCATGGCGAGAATCACCTGAGCCAGTACGTCGAGCGCACCGCGCGGTGGCGCCACCGGCTCGATCTCGCGGTTGAGCACCGCCTGCACCACCGCGAACCCATCCACCAGATCGCGCGGATTGATCGCGATGCAGCACCCGACGCTCGGTGCTCCCACCTGGTGGCCAGCCCGACCGAGCCGCTGCAGCGTCGCGGACACCGACGGCGGAGCGCCCACCAGCAGAACCTGGTCGAGGGCGCCCACGTCGATCCCGAGCTCGAGAGAGCTGGTGGCCACGATCGACTCCAGCTCACCGCGCTTGAGTCGCTCCTCGACTGCGAGCCGGATCTCCCGGGACAGCGAGCCGTGGTGGGCCCAGGCGATCGGCGCGTCACGGTTCTCGTTGAGGAACCGGGTCAGGCGCTCGGCCATCCGGCGCGAGTTGGTGAACACCAGGCTCGAGCGAGCGGACTCGATGCGGGCGCCAACCTCGGCCGCCACCGCACGCCACCAGTCCACGCCGGCCACGCCGTCGTCGGCGGAGGGCGGCACCAGATCGATCCGATACGTCTTGGCGTCGCTGGCGACGACGGTCTCGACCTGCCGCCGCTCGAAACCACCGCCACCCTGAAGGCGCCAGCCCCCCACGAGCCTGGCCACCTCACCAACCGGCTCGACGGTCGCGGACAGCGCCACCCGTTGGAGCTCTCCGGCAATCCGGGTCAACCGCTCGACCGCTGTCAGCAGGTGGACCCCACGCTTGGAGCTCGCCACGGCATGGATCTCGTCCAAGATGATGGTCCGTACGCCGGTGAGAATCGACCGGCTTCCGCGAGCCGTAATCAGGAGGTTGAGGCTCTCCGGAGTTGTGATCAGGATCTCCGGCGGTGAGCGCAGCATCCGCCGACGCTCCCAGTCCGGGGTCTCTCCGGACCTCGTCATCACTCCGATGTCCTCCATCGGCTGACCTGCATCCTGAGCGCGCTGGCGGATCTGAGCCAGTGGACCGAGCAGGTTGCGCTGGACATCGTTGTTGAGGGCCTTCAGGGGCGACACGTAGAGGACGCGCACCGTGCCCGCTTCCCATTGCCCGGTCAGCAGTCGATCCACAGCCCACAGGAACGCCGCCAGCGTCTTGCCCGAGCCCGTCGGAGCTGTCGCGAGCACGTGGGCACCGTCCGCGATCCGAGGCCAGACCCGACGCTGGACCTCCGTCGGCGCTCCCACGGTGTCCCGAAACCAGCTGGCCACCAGCGGCGAGAACAGCTCGAGCCCGTCGTCCATCGGCTCAGAGTATCTGTGCGACGGCCGCAGACAAAGCGCCGGGGCTCGCACCGCTTCCCGGGCTTGATACACTCTCGGGGCGGCCGCGCCGACAGTAGCCGCAGTGGAGGATTCTGTGTTGCCGAGACGCACGTGGACCGCTCTGATTCTGACCATGGCCATGCTCGCGCCCCTGTGCGCGTCCGCCGAGAAGCCCGACACGGACCGCTCCGACGAGGTCGTCGGTGGGCTCTCGTTCCTCGACGAGGTCGAGGTCACCGTCGTCAACCTGTCTGTGTTCGTGACCGACAAGAAGGGCGAGGCCGTGACCGATCTGACCGCCGAGGACTTCGCGGTGTTTCAGGACGGCGAGCCGCGCGAGATCACCAACTTCTCCGTGTACACCGAGGAGCGCTACGAGAACCTCCTGAGCGCCGACCGCCTGCGAGTGCCCACGCCCGTCGCGCCGGTGGTTCAGGCCGAGCCGGAGAACGACGATGCAGGTCCGGAGTTCGACCCGGTCCACATCGTGCTGTTCGTCGACAACGAGAACATCCGGCCGATCGATCGGGCGCGGGTCCTGCGTCAGGTTCGGCGCTTCCTGCGCGACATCATGTACCCGAACGTCCGCGTCATGGTGGTCACCCACGAGCGCTCGATGCGGGTGATCCAGCAGTTCACCTCCGACCGCGAGGAGCTCAACAACGCGCTCCGCGAGGTCGACCGGATGACCGGCGGACGCACGGAGCGTGATCGCGAACGTCGGGAGATCCTGCGCGAGCTCGGGGCGATCCGTAACAAGTTCCAGCAGAACCGGCTCGGCAGCACCGAGTTCAACGACCTGTTCGGCCGGATCCGTGCCTACGCCGAGTCCGTCGCGTTCGACCTCGACCACGCCATCGAGGCGGCGCGCCAGGTCACGACGATGATCGCGGGCCTTCCGGGCCGCAAGTTCCTCGTCCACATATCCTCTGGGCTGCCGATGGTGCCGGGGCGCGATCTGTTCCACGATCTCTCCGCGGTCTACCAGGAGTCGCCCACCTTGACCATGATGTCGCGCTACGATCAGCGGCAGAAGTTCTCCCAGCTCGCCTCGACTGCAAACGCGCAGGGTGTCAGCTACTTCACCATCGATGCCACCGGTCTGGGCGGCTCGCAGTCTGCCGTTTCGGCGGAGTACGTCAACCCGCTCGATCCGATGACCGCGTCGCTGTACATCACGAACCACCAGGAGCCCCTGCAGTACATGGCAGACCGCACCGGTGGCTACGCCGTCCTGAACACCAACGACATCACCGTTGGCCTGCAGAAGCTCCGCCAGGACATTTTCACCTACTACTCGATCGGCTACGCCATCGCTGGCAGTGGCAGCGATACGGTCCACCGGGTCAGGGTCACGGTCCCGGACCATCCCGAGTACAACCTCCGGTTCCGCAGAACGATCGTCGAGAAGTCGATCGAGACCGAGGTCCAGGACACGGTCGCGTCGGGGCTGATGTTCGATCTCGCGCATAACCCGATGCAGATCCGCGTTCGCACCGAGCCCGCCGTGCCGGCCTCCGAGGGTCGCTGGATCTTGCCCCTCGAGGTGGCGGTCCCTCTGAGATCGATCGCCCTCATTCCGCAGGAGAACGATTACCTCGGAGAGATCGTCCTGTTCGTTGCCGCCCGAGACGACAAGGGCAAGCAGTCGGACATGGTGCGGCGAGAGTTTGCCGTCCGCGTCCCGGCCTCCGACTACGACGATCTCAAGAACGAGTACAACACCTTCGAGCTGAAGCTGCTCATGGAGGACGGCAACTACCGCGTGTCGGTGGGCGTTCTCGATCGGGTCACGCGCCAGTCCTCGTTCGCGCTGCAGCGAAGCCGGATCACGCCGAAGGGTGGACGGTAGCCGGCAGCCGCGGGCCGGTCTCCGGATGGCCAGGACCCGGGGCGGGTTCCGGTCCAGATCCGGATCCGGATCCGGACTGTGACTGCGGCGCTCCTGCGAGTGCGACAGGGCGGGCGGCATTCTGCGTCTTCCTCACGCTGGGCTTCGCCTGGAGCTCTCGGCGAGGCGAAATGGTCGAGCTGTCAACGCAGCCACACTCTGATCGAGAATGTGTCGCGATCACGATGTGTTACAGCGGATGGACTCGAGGAGGACCTGACGATGTGGACTCGACGACGCCTGCTGGCAACACTTCCCGCTCTCGCAACAGTTGGCCCGGTCGCACGCTCGGTCGCGGCTGCAGACCCGGCCGATGGCCGGTTCACGCCGCTGCGCGGCGGCGTGGGAACTTTCACCGACCGCGGTGGCACCATCGGCTGGTACATCACGCCCGACGCCCACGTGGTTGTCGACTCGCAGTTCCCGGACACGGCCCGCATTCTTCTCGACGGCCTCAAGCAGCGCAGCCGGCGGCCGATCGACGCGCTGATCAACACTCACCACCACGCCGACCACACGGCCGGCAACACGGTCATAGGACCCAAGGCCAAGCAGATCATCGCCCATGAGAACGTTCCGAAGCTGCAGCGAGAGGCCGCCAGCGAGGGTGAGAAGCAGACCTACGCCACGGTCACCTTCCCGGATACGTGGTCGCTGGACCTGGGTGACGCGTCGGTGTGGGCCCGCCACTTCGGTCCGGCGCACACCAGCGGCGACATCATCGTCGTGTTCCCGTCCGCGAACGTCGTCCACATGGGAGACCTCGTCTTCAACCGCTGGTTCCCGTTCATCGATCGTCCGGCAGGCGCCTCCATCGCAGGCTGGATCGATACGCTGGAGAAGGTCCACGCCTCGTTCGACGACGACACCCTGTTCATCTTCGGTCACGCACGGCCCGAGTACCCGACCGTCGGCGGCCGCAAGGACGTGATGGTCCAGCGGGATCTGCTGGCCGCGCTGCTCGAGCACGTCACCGCCGCCCGCCAGGCCGGCCAGTCGCGTGACGAGGCCGTGTCGCTCGAGAAGCTTCCCGGCTTCCCGAACCATACCTCGCCCGGAGCAAAGCTGAGCCTCCGCGCCAACCTGGAGGTTGCCTGGGACGAGTCCGCGTAGCCTGAGCTCAGCGGAGCACCGGCGGCACGGCGCCGCAAGAGAACGCGGGCGCCCCGATGGCGCCCGCTCACAGGAGGAGAGGCTCGTTTCCTCCATGCCGAGTCTGGATGATGTGTGCTCAGGACGTCAGGCGGCCTCGCGCAGCTCCTCGCGCTCCTCGACCGGTTCCGGAAGCTCCTCCCAACCCGTGATCATCGCCTTGATGTTGGCAAGCACGGTGTGTCCGGTGGTGGTGAGGTAGACGTGGGCGATGACGAACGCCACCATGGCGAAGGCGCCTGCGGTGTGGATCAGCGCCACCGTGCGCAGTGAGACATCGAAGCCGGCCGCGGCCACCTCATCGGAGAACAGGTAGAGAAACCCGGTGCCCAGCTGAACCGGGAACACCAACACCTTCAGGCCCAGGTAGGTCAGCCGCTGCAACGGGTTCAGCTTTCTCAGGCGGGTTTTCTCCGTCGGATGCGGCTCGCCCGAAAAGATGCCGACCGTGTAGAACCGGACCATCTCCCGCAGCTTCGAAAACGTGGGCAGGTACTGCTTCCACTCTCCGGTTGTTGCATGCCAGAAGATCGCGAAGACCACCAGCACGACCAACGCCCACACCAGCCTGTTGTGCCAGACGACCGCCGCCTGAAACCCCAGCATCGAGAACGTGCCGTGGATCTCGAAGCCTGTCACCAGCAGGGCCAGAACGAGACCCGCCTGGAGCCAGTGCCAGAACCGCTCGAACCGCGCGTACAGGTAGAGCCGTCGAACCGTCATCTCAGACCTCCCCGCCGAGCACGTCCCGGTCGTCGTCGCCTGCTCCGCACGACCTCCGCCGGCGAAGCCGTGGCAGCGCCGCACGCAGGCCTCCATGGATCACCACACCGATGAGGGCCAGCCCGCTGACCGACCAGCCGATCAGATCGAGCGCTCCAGAGCGGTGGTGACCCGGCATGTAGATGCCTTCCAGTGACGCGAGCCGGCTGCTCTCGGAGTGGCACTCCTCGCAGGACACCGCCATATCAGCCGGCGCCACCTGATGCGTAATCGGCCAGTACATCTCGGTCTCGACGAAGGCGTACCTCCCGGAGTACGGCTGAGCAACGGACTCCATGCCGGTGCGGATCGCCGTATCCCAGTCGAGGTCCGCCCAGAACGCCCCGGAGCCCTTCGGGCCGTACAGGTGGGGCACCACCAGCGTCGAGTTGACCGGATCGTACGGCTGTCGGCCGCGGTGCACCTTGAACGGCCAGATCCGACTGGAAGGATCGCCAGGCGCCCCGCCGATCGAGTTGATCTGAACGACCTCGCTGTCGTCGATGGAGTGATGGAGCAGAGTGTTGGTCGCCGTGCCGTTGAACCAGTAGTACTCCGGCACCACGTCCTTCTCCCAGCGGAACGCACCCTTCTTGGTGTCGTAGATCACCCGCCCCTCTTCGTCCGTGACCCTGAACGGCGCGCCGTTGTCATCCAGCTTCCCTGCCTCGGACCAGTCCCACCAGTACTTCGATGCCTTGCCTCGCGAGGCCCGCGGTATGTGGCAGCTCTGGCAGGCCACCGTGTCCAGATGATTGTTGACCACTGCGTCGTCGTGAGGAGCGTTGCCGTGGCACGACTGGCAGTAGATGTGTGACGTGTCGCCAGGCTCCTGCGGAAACTGGAACGTGCGCTGATCCACAGCTGGCGAGGCATAGCAGCGGCCGGCCACGTTATGGCTCTTGGTTGTGTGACACGTCTGGCAGGAGAAGTCCTCGCCATCGGCGGCCATATGTACGTCGAGCTCGCGGCTCGCGGTGTACAGCGAGGTGTCGAGATCCGCGTGCTTGACGCCTTCACCGCCGCCGCCGTAGAAGTGACAGCTTCCGCAGTTCTCGCGCGACGGTGAGCCCACGTTCTGCGCAACCGTGTTCAGGTCCGGCGGTAGCCACTCCTTCCCGCCGAACGTCGCCCGCTGGTAGGTCGGATGACCCGCGCCGGTTGGGAACTTCTTGTAGGTCCCTGTGGTGTCGTGGCAGATGAGACAGTCCACCTTGCTCCTGTCGGAGAAGTCGAACGACTCGTCGCGCCACCCGTAGCCAGCGTGACAGCTGGTGCATCGGGCCTCATTGGACTGCACTGCGATACAGAAGTTATTGATAACGTGCGCCTTGCCGACCTCATGGCCACTCCCAACAGACTTCGGACAGACCCACGTCCAGTGGATCGTATCCATCACCTGATCCGCCGCGTGCACATGACAGGTGAGGCACGCCTCCGTCACCTCCGGCGCGCTCTGGAACTCCTGCTGCAGGACCTCGTAGGTCGAGTGGTCCGCTGTGGTCGCACCGACGGAGCTGGTCACCGCACCAACCACGACGGCTGCGATCAGAGCTCGAGCTGGGACGTCCATCCAACGCATCAGCACCTCCTGCGTGCGACCGGTGGGCCGGTCGCGGTGCTCAACAGCACAGGATGTGCCAACGTCAAGCTTCTTGAGCCTACATCTCAAGAGCCGCTATGTTACTGTGAGCAATATATTTACGAGTGAAACCTCGGGTCGCGACGCACCACCGGCGATCCCGCTGCATCTGTACACTGAACAGTAGCGTTCAGTTAACAACTGAACAATTGATCGTCTGCCCCGATCGAGCCGAGAGGCACGGCTCCATTGGCAACTCAAGCCGGCGCACCTTCGGACAGCGGAGCACTATCGCGGGATCCGGCGGGCGGGACCTGGGTCGGGCCCGGGTCCCGATCCGGATCCGGGCTGTGGTCCCGTCACTCCTGCGAGGGAGACTGGGTGGATGGGGAACCTCAACGTCAACACCGAGCACCGAACTGCCAGGCGGCGCAGGATCGGCGCCGTCGGAGCATGACTTTGGTTGCGGCCCCCGCCGCTCACGCTAGCGTGGTGGGTGGACCTCCGGCTCGCTCAAGCCGTACTCGGCGATCCGCTGGTACAACGTGGTCCGGCTCACCTGCAGCCGACGGGCGGCCTTGGCGATGTTCCAGCCGCACGATGTCAGCACCTCGCCGACCCGCTCAGGCGTCAGGTCCGTCCGAGCGCGTGGTCGCCTCGAACCCTCGCTGCCAGCGCCAGCGATCGCGGGACGCGCCGCCGTCGCACGGACCTCGGGAGGAAGGTGGTTCGGCTCGATCGTGCCGGATCTCACCTTGATGAAGGCGTACTCGATGAAGTTCTCCAGCTCACGGACATTACCGGGCCAGTCGTAGTCGAGCAGCAGCGCCATGGCGTCGGGGCTCACGCCTTCCACCAGCCGTCCGCTTTCGCCGCGCACCCGGTCAACGAAGTGCCGCACGAGCAGCGGGATGTCGTCGCGTCGGCGGCGTAGCGGTGGGATCTCGATCGGCATCACACACAGGCGGTAGTACAGATCCGGCCGGAACTGGCCGCTCTCCACCTGCTGCTTGAGCAGACGGTTGGTGGCGGAGATGACACGGATATCCACGGGAATCGGCCGTGCCTCACCCACGCGCTCGACAACACGCTCCTGGAGGACGCGCAGCAGCTTGACCTGGATTGCCGGCGACACGTCGGCGATCTCATCGAGGAAGATCGTTCCTCCCGACGCGAGCTCGAAGCGACCGGCCTTCGACCGCTCGGCGCCAGTGAACGCACCGCGCACGTGTCCGAACAGCTCGCTCTCCAGCACTCCTTCGGACAGTGAGGAGCAGTTCACCGCCACGAACGGTCCTCCGCGACGGGGGCTCTGCTGGTGGATGGCGCGGCCCACCAGCTCCTTACCCGTGCCGGTCTCGCCCTGGACGAGGACGGCAGCCGTCGAGTCTGCCACCTGCTCGATGAGGTCGAAGACTCGCTGCATCGCCGAGCTCTTGCCGACGATCCCCTCGAGACTGAACCGCCGCTGGAGGTCGTGCCGCAGGCGCCGTTCCTCGGTGACGTCCCGGATGATCACCACCCCTCCCCCTTCATCAGGGAAGAAGCGGGTGTGCAGGCGCAGGCTCTTGCGGTTGCCGTGGCGCGTCACGAACTCCATCTCACTGGCATCCAGGGGCTCGCGCTGCTCGATCGAGGCGCGCAGCGGCGAGCCGGGGTAGCACAGGTTGCTCTTGACGAGCTCGAGGCAGCTCTTGCAGTGCTCACGGTCCTCACGCAGCTCGAGGATCGAGCGCGCCGCCCGGTTGAACGCCATCACCTCGCAGCTCGAGTCCATCGCCAGGACCCCCTCATCCAGGCAGTCCAACACCTGCTCCGGGTTCGGGATCCGACAGTCGGGGCTCATGGAGACAGGGCTCACGGCACCTCCTCGCGGAAAGTGTACACTGGACAGATCTGTCCACACACAGCCTGGGACCACAGCTGATGTGTTCTTTCCACGATCGACGACGCTCGAGCCCGGTCCCGGTCCTGGCCCCCGCCCCGACAGCCGGATCCCGACCATCCGGTCCCCGGCGGATGCCTCGGATCTTCGAAGATGCGGATCTCAAGTCGCTCAACGGATGCGTCGCGAGCGCCACGAATTCGGACTTCACTGATCGGGAGTGGCCTCGCTCGGAGACGCGGTGATCCAGGTATCGAGAAGCTCCAGGTCCCGTTCGTCGAGCTCGAGCTGCGCGTTGTCGCACAGGGTGACCACGTTGCGCCGGAACAGCTGGGCGAGCTCCTCCGCCCTGTCTCCTTCCACGGTACCGAAACGATGACCTGCGTACTGGAGACCGCGCAGCACGAAGGAGGCGCTCGGCCGTGACACGGTCCAGCCCCGCTCCGCGCAGCGGTCGCGCGCTGCCTTCGACGTCGCGTTCAGCTGGAATCCGTGGGCTGCCACCTCGTCCGAGATGGCCCGAAAGAGCGCCGCGTACTCATCCGGCGTCAAACGGGGAGCTCCGGTGACTCGCGAGATCTTGCTCGCCAGCTCGGCGAGCTCCGGCGACCAGATCCACGACCGGTCGTGCTCCACCTCCTCCGGGGGCGCATGCTGCGTCGGGTCGTACAGAAGACCCGCTCTCACCGGAGACAGCACGACGCTCAGCTCATCCATGCCGCGGAGCAGCTCCTTGAACGTGCCCGCCCCCAGCCAGCGGCTGGACAGCACGATATCGCCCACCTCATCCACGACCCTCTGGGCGGCAAACGCCATCGGAACCGGCGAGGCTGCGTTCGACACCAGTCGTTCCACTGCGCGCTGGACCTTCTGCTTCAGCTCCTGTCGCTCCTCATCAGCAATGCCAGACGGAACGTCGGTCGCATCTCCCGGCGCGCCACCCCCCAGCTTGCGGACAGCAACCTCCCACGTCTCGTCGTGCTCCACCAGCTCGAGGTCGTCCCGCAGGTCCACCAGGTGCGTGGTCAACGAGCGCAGCGAGCCGAACCCGAACCACCGCACCTCGCTGGCACGGAACTCGGGCAACGGGACGAGCACGCGCCGGGCGAGCTCCGCCGCCGGGATCGGACCCTCGATGCTCGCCACCCTGTACAGCTCCGCAGCCACCTCCTCGAGCTGGGTGTCGGATGCGACGGCACGCTGCTCCGGACGTGGCATCGGAGCGGTGTAGGACATACCGAGAGCGTCCTCGACGAACCTGTCGGTATCGATGACACAGTCCGCTGAAGCGAGAAGTGCCTCGGCGGTGGGTCCGGTCTGGAGGATCATGGTCCGTCGGTCGTGCGCCCGGAGCCGCAGTAGCACCGGAGTGAAGTCGGCATCTCCCGAGAGGATCACGAACTCGTCAAACCTGGTCTCGTGGCCGAGGGCGTCGAGAATATCCATCACCATGTACACATCTGCGCTGGTCTTGCCGCTGTAGGTCAGCGGCGGGCAGTCCACCACCCGAAACGCCGCACTGGTGAAGTACGGTCGAAACGACCCGAACGACCGCGGGTTCAGATAGCAGATCCGCATGAGCATCACGCGATCTACTGCAGCAGGATCCGGCCGGTACGCTGCACAGAGCCAGCGCACCCACCTGCCCGGGTCGGTGGCGAAGCGGTCCGCAGCCGCCGGATCCTGGCTCCGGAGCCCGAGGAACACGTTGTCGAAGTCCACGAACAATGCCGCGCGAAGCCGATCCATCCGATCCTCCTGATGCGTCCCGAGCTTACGAATCCCCGATCGCCAACGCAACCGGCGAGCGCCTGCGTCCGCACCGACGACGGTGACCGCGTCGCAACCGACTCCCGGCCGCACGCTACACGTCACCGCACGTCGTACAACGCCACCGTCCAGCGACCGCTCGGCTCTCGGAGCTCCGAGCACCATCGCTCCTCGAGACGCACAGCACGGACATCCAGAGCGTCTGCCCGAGCCCTTGGGTCGAGCGTACCCCAGAAGGTCGACAGCAGCAGATGGTGCACCATCGTCGGCGCCTCATACAGCTCCCACGAGCTTGACGGTCCCGCCTCGATGGAGATCCGCGACCAGGCACGACGATTGAGCAGCTCGACGACCTTACGGACTCCCATCCGCGTGTCGGCCACCACCTCCGCAGCGGGCACCGCATCGCGAACACGCTCCACCGCCTCCGGCCGGGTCGCGATGAGCACGGGACCTGGAGCCGTCACGACGGCGTGGTCGACGGGCAGGTCGGCGCCTCGGGTCAGTACGACCCGAGCCGGACGCTGGACCCGCCCCAGCTGCTCGTTGCGCCAACCTTTCAGTGCCAGGTCGCGCACGGCAATCTCCAGCTCCGGCTCGGCACGAAGGTTCGCGCCGGTCGTTACCACCACCTCCGCCCACGCGCGCACGGCGTCGAGAACCCACCGGTCTGTTGGGCTTTCCGGCGCCCACTGGTTCGGGCGGATGGTGACCCGAGCCCCGTCTGGCGCCGCCCAGACTGCAGTTGCGTGGAGCACTCCGCGCGAGCTGTCCAGGTCGTTGAGAAGTCGATCTCGCAGGCCCGGATCAACCGGCACGCTCGGGCTCCTCGACCTCCGGCTCGCTCAGCTCCAGCTCCAGCTCCAGCCGATCCACGTTGCGAAAACCGCGCGGCAGCGGCTGACCGCGCAACCCCCGCCGACCGCGGTAGGCCTCCAGCTCCGAGGCGCGCAGACGCATAAAACGCTTGCCGGCATGCACCAACAGCGCCCCGTCTATCGGCACCACCGCCAAGTGCGCGAGATACTCGCTGCGATCGGCGAGCTTCTTCGGTGGAATCTGGACGATCTTGTTGCCTTTCCCTCGCGCCAGCTCGGGAAGATCTGCCACCGGGAACATGAGCATCCTGCCTTGGTGAGAGACCGCCACCAGCAGGTCGCTGTCCACGTCCACCACCGGGACGGGCGGCAGCACCCGTGCTCCCTTCGGCACGGTCAGCACAACCTTGCCGGCCCGGTTCTTCGCCACGAGCTCCCCCGCACGCGTCACGAAGCCGTAGCCGGCATCGGTCGCCAAGAGCACGCGATCCTCGGGCTCGCCCATCACCGCCGCCACGAACGAAGCGCCAGGTGGCGGGCTCACCCGACCGGTCAACGGCTCGCCGTAACCACGCGCCGAAGGCAGGGTGTGGGCTGCCACCGAGTAGCTTCTGCCCGTGGAGTCCAGGAAGCACGCCGACTGGCTCGAGCGCCCGGGTGCAGCCGACAGAAACCGGTCGCCGGACTTGTACGGCAACGTCGACGGATCCACGTCGTGGCCTTTGGCAGCTCGGACCCAGCCCCCAGCGGAGAGCACGACGGTGATCTGCTCGGACGGCACCAGCTGGTCCTCGCGAAACGCCTGCGCCTCCGAGCGCTCGACGATCCGAGAGCGTCGCGCGTCGCCATACGTGTCGGCGTCCGCCTCGAGCTCGGTCCGGATCAGCGTTCGCAAACGCCGTTTCGAGCCGAGGGTATCCTCCAGCTCGGCGAGCTCTCGCGCCAGATCGTCCAGCTCGCCGCGGATCTTCATCTCCTCGAGCTTGGCCAGATGGCGCAGCTTGGTCTCGAGGATCGCCTCCGCCTGCACGTCGCTGAGATCGAACCGGCGCATCAGCACCGGCTTCGGCTCGTCCTCGGTGCGGATGATCCGGATCACCTCGTCGAGATTGAGGTACGCCGCCAGCAAACCCTCGACGATATGCAACCGTCGCCGGAGCCGATCGCGCCGAAACTCCAGCCGCCGCCGCACCGTCGCCGTGCGGAACTCGAGCCACTCGCCGAGGACCGCGACAAGCCCCTTGACCTGTGGCTTGCCGTCGATACCGATCATGTTCAGGTTGACCCGTTGGGTCCGCTCCAGGTCAGTGGTTGCAAACAGGTGCGCCATCAGCGCGTCCGCATCGACGCGGTTCGAGCGCGGGACAATCACCAGACGCGTCGGGTTCTCGTGATCGGACTCGTCGCGCAGATCGACGACCATCGGCAGCTTCTTGTTGCGCATCTGCGTCGCAACCTGCTCCAGGATCTTCGAGCCCGAGGCGTGGTACGGGAGCGCCGTCACCACGATGTCCCCGTTCTCACGGTGGTAGACGGCCCGGTTGCGGATTGTCCCGGTACCGGTGGCGTAGATCCGTTGTAGCTCGTCGAGGGGCGTGACAATCTCGGATGCCGACGGAAAGTCCGGGCCGGGAACCAGCTCGCACAGCTCCTCGACGGTTGCTTTCGGGTGCTCCAGGAGATACACGCACGCTGCTGTCACCTCGCGCAGGTTGTGTGGCGGGATGTCGGTGGCCATGCCGACCGCAATGCCGCTGGCGCCGTTGAGGAGCACGTTCGGTAGCCGCGCGGGCAGCACCGCGGGCTCCTCCATGGTTCCATCGAAGTTCGGTGTCCAGTCCACGGTACCCTGCGCGAGCTCGGAGAGCAGCACCTCCGAGTACCGCGCCAGCCGAGCCTCCGTGTAGCGCATCGCCGCAAACGACTTGGGATCGTCGACCGAGCCCCAGTTCCCCTGCCCGTCCACGAGCGCGTAGCGCGTGGAGAAATCCTGTGCCATCAGCACCATCGCCTCATAGCAGGCGCTATCGCCGTGCGGATGGTACTTGCCGAGGACATCACCGATGGTGCGCGCCGACTTCTTGAACTTGGATGTGGCCTTCAGCCCCAGCTCCGACATCGCGTACAAGATCCGGCGCTGGACCGGCTTGAGACCGTCCGCCAGGCTCGGCAGCGCGCGATCGAGAATGACGTACATCGAGTAGTCGAGGTACGCCTTCTCGGCAAACGAGGCCACGCCGCGCTGCTCGACGTTCTCGAAAACGAAGTCCAACTGCTCACTCATCAACGGCACCTCGCTCACACCACATCTGCGCGATCACCTTTCACCTCCAGCCACTTCCGTCTGTCGGCAGTCCGTTTCTTGGCCAGCAACATATCCATCAACGACTCCGTGCTGTCGCCGTCGGTCAGGGTGAGCTGCACGAGGCGTCGGGTGTCCGGCGCCATCGCAGTCTCGCGGAGCTGGAGGGGGTTCATCTCGCCGAGCCCTTTGAACCGTTGCACGTTGATCGTGCCCCGTCGTTTCTCGGCAACGATCCGGTCTACGATTCCCTGCTTCTCATCGTCGTCAAGGGCATAGAACACCTCCTTGCCGACATCGATCCGGTACAGCGGCGGCATTGCCACATACACGTGGCCACCCTTCACCAGTGCCGGAAAGTGACGCACGAACAGTGCGCACAGCAATGTTGCGATGTGCAGCCCGTCCGAGTCGGCATCGGCCAGAATGCAGATCTTGTCGTACCGCAGGCCATCCAGCTGGTCGGTCCCTGGTTCGACACCGATGGCGATGGAGATATCGTGGATCTCCTGCGAGGCCAGGACCTCTGCTGAATCGACCTCCCAGGTGTTGAGGATCTTCCCTCGCAGTGGCATCACTGCCTGGAACTCGCGGTCCCTGGCCTGCTTGGCCGAGCCCCCCGCCGAGTCGCCCTCCACCAAGAACAGCTCGCGGGCGATATCGCAGCCCAGGATGCAGACCCGTTGATAGGCATTATTATCCATGTTCGAAAAATAACCGCCCTTACGGATTTGCAGGTTCATTAACCGGAAAAAATCGGGTACCGTGCCGGTCAGTCTGATATCAGCCGTTTGTGTCTGGTAGACCGCCTCGTATTCCCGTTCGATTACCGGCACGACGGCGTCGGCAACAGGCACAATCGTTTTCAGTGCCTCCACATCGTCGACATTCAGCAGTTTCTGCTCGAGCAGCTCTTCATCCTCTTC
>CAZEJK010000075.1:0-22312 GCA_964512045.1 uncultured Thermoanaerobaculia bacterium | reverse complement strand
TTTGGTTCGCCCGATCGAACGAAACCGCAGGCGTAGCCTTGCCGACGTTGAGGATTTCGTGAGTAAGGGCGGGCCGAAGCTATTTCCGCGCGAGACCTTAACGTTGTGTCGACGAGCAGGCCTCAATCGATGCGCGCCGTGTCTTCACCGGAGACCGGAGATCTCCTTTCCGGCTGGCGCTGACTGGACCGGAGTCCCGGACGGTTCTGGAGCGTCGCCGCCACTGCGAGTGAACGACCCTCCCAAAAACGAATAGCGCAGGGCCACGCCCTGCGCTGTATAGTCAACCTGGAAGCCAGGAACCCGACTGCTACTCGTTCTTGAACTCGTGGATGGCGTCCTTGTTGTCCACATTCTCTTCGTAGTTGACAGCGGGAGCGTGGTCATCGCCGACATGGCATGTGTCGCACAGCTCCTGAGTCGGAATGATCAGACCGTTCGCAACGGACTTCTCGCGGTCCTTCATGATGCTCATCTTCTTGTAGTCGGAGCCAGGGCCGTGGCACGCCTCGCACTGCACACCGGGAAGATCCTCGGTGTTGTTGGTGGCGTGGCAGCTCAGGCACTCTGCGGAGTACTCGCGATCGGTTGCATTCTTGGCAGCTTCGGTGGCCTTCGCGTGGGTCGTCTCCATCCACGATCCGTGCTGCACCTTGTGACACATCTTGCACTTGTCATGCCCCACGTACTCGTGCTCTTGGGCGATCAACGCCGTCGCACCCATCATGACCACTGCGATACTCACCGCACAGAAAATCCCTCGCTTCATCGGCGATACCCTCCTTCGTGTCGTCGGCCGTGCTGACCGACAGAAAGACTGTAGCAAACCACGTTGACAACCCGCAAGTCCCTCGTTAATAATGATATCGCGTCGCAATCTAGCTTCTGGCCAGAGCTGGGAGGTTGACTCTTCCACCTTTGCTCGAACCCGACGGCGCGTCACGGCTTTCCGCGTTACACTCGAGCGATGCAGTTCTCCCGTACGCTCCTGACACCAAACGGCTGGATCCTCCACAAGAGCTCCCACTCAACCGACTCCGTATCGTCTTCACTTCTGGCGCCAGCCAAGGATCTCGTTGTTGTTGGCAGCTACCGCGTCCCACTGCCCGGCATCTGGCGGGCAGAGCTGCAATGGATCTCCGATCATGAGTCGGCCGGACTCGCGTGCTTGTACTCCTGCGGTGCTCCATCACGCCTCGTGCTGCTCCTCATCGGCGACGACGCCGAGGCGGAGCACACCGCGATCAGCAGGCTGCAGGAGCTCCTTACCACCTTCACAGGACAGCCCGTCGAGCACTTGACCGCAAGCCTCAGCGAACGTCCCCTGGCAGCTGTGGTCCGTTTTGCAACCACCAGCGCCACTGACACCACCAAGAAGAACCTGGAAGACTTCGAGCTTGTCCTGGCCACCGCGTTCTTTCACGTTCGCGTCGACAGCGGCGGAGATCCGTCCGGCGACGTCCTCTCTGACAGCCCATCCGAACCGGCCGAGTAGAGTCCCGTTGCGTCGCGCTACCCTCAGAACGCGTTGAACGTCACATGGGATGCAAGGAACACGAGGAGGAGAACGAACACCTCCTTGAACCGGAGCTCGCTCACCTTGCGGTGCAGTCCAGTGCCGATCGGTGCGCCGATCACCACACCGACGACCCCGGGCACAACCAACGCAACAGGAACCTCTCCCCCCAGCACCACGTGAGTCACCGCGGCCACCGTCGAGAGCATCAGCATCAATGCGATGCCCGATGCCACCGCTCTGGCCATCGTCAACTGGCATCTCTTGTTGAACGCAGGAACGAGCAGATCCCCCACGCCGACCGACACCAAACCGGTGAGCACACCACCGGCCGCAGAGATCCACCGCACGCTCCTCCCCGCTTCAAGATCTGGCGTGTCCCGGCCCATCTCGAACAGGTCGTCGCCGCGCAAGAAGATGTACGCGATGGCAAACGTCAGCAGCCCTAACACAACCTCGAGCCAATCGGCATCGACAGCCCGACCGACGACCGCACCCGCCACGGCCGTCGGGACTGCCACTGTCGCCTGTTGCACCACCAACGGCCACGCGATTCTCCGCTGACGCATGTTCGCGACGGTCCCCGAAAGCTGACCGGCACACTGGATCAGCAGCGCACACAGCACCGCAGTGCGCGGCTCGACCCCCATGACAGCGATCAGCCACGGAACCCACAACACTCCTCCACCGAGACCTGAGAACATCGCCAAGATGGAGATGACCACTCCGGCCGGAAGCATCAACCAGCTCACGCATCCTCCGCGCCGTAGTACGCAGCTGCAAAGTCCATCACGATGTCACGCAGCTCGTCGATGACCTCCTGCATCGCCGGTGGCGGGTGCTTGCCGCCTTCCAACACCGAGGTTTGACTGAGCACCTGAGCCCTGCGGGTCAGATCGTCGACGAGCAGCAAGAGCTCCTGGTAGTTTGCCGCCAGCTCGTTGATGTGCCGTCCCAGTAGCGCCAGCTCATCCTGCGTCTCCACCGGCGCGGTGACCGAAAGATCTCCCTGAGTAATCGCCGTCGCCGCCTGCGTGAGCTTCGACAGAGGTATCGTGACGCGCTTGATAAACAGGGTCATCACCAGAATGATGGCGACCAACAGGATCGCCAGCATCACGAGAACCTTGAGCGCGATGAGATCCACGACCGATGCCACATCGACCTCATGGCCCGGTCTCGCCGCCATCTGCAACGCTCCGGAGATTCGCGGACCGTACAGCAACACGCTGATCTCAACCGCCAGAGTGGTGAACACGGTGGCCAGAAACACCATGTAGAACGTCATCTGCCGGCTCAGGCCCCGAGACGCTGCCACCCTTCACCCCTCTCCGACGCATCCCACGCTTTGCTCAGGGATGCCTTCGCTCTCCGATCGCTCGCACAACGCCGAGCTCGCGTAGTACCGTTCGAAGTCTGCCACCACCATCGGGCGAGCAAACAGGAACCCCTGTACATGCTCACAGCCCAGCTGTCTGAGAATCTCGAGCTCACTCTCCCGCTCCACGCCCTCCGCCACCACCGTCATCCCCAGGCTGTTCGAAAGACCGATGACGGCCTTGACGATCTCGTTCTTCGAGCTGTCCTGGTCGATCCTGCGAACGAAGGTCCGATCGATCTTGAGCATGTCGAACTTGAACTGGCTCAGGTAGCTCAACGAGGAGTACCCGGTCCCGAAATCGTCGATACAGATCCTCAGGCCCAGATCTCGCAACTGACCGATCGCCCGTCCGACGGTGACGGGATCGCTCAGGAGAGTGCTTTCTGTGATCTCCAGCGTCAACCTGGTGGGGTTCACCCTGTGGCCACGCAGCAACCTCGCCACCGCGCCCACCAGATCCGGGTCCAGAAACTGTCGTGCAGACAGGTTCACGTTGATGACCGCATCATGCATCGCAGACGACTGCATGCTCCAAAGCTCAAGCCGTTGGCACGCCGACTCCAAGACCCAGTTGCTGATCGGGAAGATGAGATCGCTTTCCTCGGCAACCTGGATGAACTCACCCGCCGCTGCGAGCTTGCCTGACGGACGGCGCCATCGCAGCAGCGCCTCGCCCCCTGTTGCGGTACCCTCTTTCACGTCGATTATCGGCTGATAGAACAGCTCCAGCTCATCCCGCTCGATCGCGAGGCGCAGGTCTGACTCGAGCTGATGCACAGAGGCTGCCCATGCGCGCATCCGTGCAGCGAACACCTCGATGCGCCCACCACCCACTCCCTTGGCGCGTCCGAGCGCCGTATCGGCGTCGCGCAAGAGCTCTTCGCCGCTGCTGTGCTCGGTAGTTGACAGCACCGCACCGATACTGAGAGATGGGTAGACGCACGAGCCGGCCACCGAGAACGGCTCGTGAAGAGCTCGTTGCACCGCCACGAGGCGCTCTCTGAGCTGTTTCGTACTGTCGACACCATCGATGACCACAGCGAACTCGTCGCCGCCAAGCCGGACGACGAACCCATCGCTGTGCAAGACCGCGGAAAGCCGATCGCCGATCTCGACGATCAGCTGGTCGCCGGCACGGTACCCGAGGCTCGCGTTCACCAGGTGAAGGCGATCGCAGTCCATGATGACGAGCGCAAACCGGCGAGCTCCGGAGTCCAGAAGGCCGCGCAAGTGGGCATGGAGGGCCACTGTGCTGTACAGGCCCGTCAGCCGATCATGGGAGATGTCATGGACGTACTGCGCCTCGACCTCCCGTCGCTGCGTGATCTCGACTCCGTACACCAGCACCTGCTCGCGCGATGGTACCGGTCGGTACCACCAGGAGAACGTCCTGCCCCCCAACGGAACCTCCACGCGCTCGATGACCTTCCGACACTCGAAGCTCCTCTGCGTTCGCGTCGCGTGGCCATCGCCGAGCAGCGCCTCGACACGTTCGGCATCCAGCTCTTGGAGAAGCTGCCGAGCGGCGGGGTTGAGATAGATCACGCTCCCGTCCGACCGACACGCCACGACGGGATGTGGGTTCTCATGCGGCAACGTGTCAAGCCCATCCTCGGAACGATGCGAGGTCAGGTCGCCTGTATCGGGAGGCCGGTCCATCTTGGATCCTCTTCTACCACGTCAGGACGTCGTCGAGTGAGTCGACGCCGTCTGTCGGAGCGGCACGAGCGAACGTATCGTCCACAAGTCCGCCAACGTCGGCCGAGTCGGTCAGCTGGCACGCAACCATCTCCTCTGCGATCTCGGCCAGCTCCTGTTCAACGGGTAGATACCGGTCGTATACGAACCGACCCTCAGGGTTCGCCAGGGTGTACTCCACAAGCTCCACCGGCTGGTTCCAGTAGCGTGCCGCCAACACCGCCGCCTCGTCCGGATGGGACCTCGCCCACAGACCGGCACGGACAATCCCGTTCACGAGCAGCTCGACCGTCTCCGGCTCCTGGAGCGTCAGCTCGGCGCGAACCACGACGAGGTTGCAGATGAACCCTGGCCAGATCTCCTCCACGTAGTTCATCACGCGACTCGCACCGCTGCGCACCGTCTGTGCAGCGAACGGCTCTCCAACGAAGTACGCATCGAGGGCGCCTGTCGCCAAGGCGGCGGCCATGTCCGGCGGGTTCATCTCGACAATCCGCAACGCTGCAGGGTCGAGGCCGGCGTCCCTGGCCATCCTGCGCAAAGCGAGGTTGTGGCCTGAGTAGCGCATCGGCACCGCCACCGTCCGGCCGGCCAGATCGCGGATCGATGTCGCATGAAGGTCAGCACGCACCACGAGCGTGCTCTCATGGCGGTTCCCGATCGCGACGACCTTGACGTCCGCCCCTTGCTGACGCAGCACGACTGCGAGTGGAGCGATCATGAACGCAGCCTCGATATGCCCGTTGCGAAGGGCCTCCGCCATCTCCGCGAACGACGAGAACTTGAGCGCCTCGAACCTGAGGTCCTCTCGTTTCTGACTCGCCGCATCGAGCACGGGGCACGCAAGGTTGGTGATCACCGGCATGTAGCCCATGCGCACGACATCGACTCCACGATGGTCAGCGTTCATCGCCCAGTGCGCCGCCGAGATCCCGATGAGCCATACCAACGATACGGTCAGCACCTTGACCGATGCCGGAATCTGCTCGCGCAGAGCCTCAAAGGGCATAGTGCACCTCCAGGGCCCGGTACAGCTCCTTGCGGAGATCAGCCAGCTCCTGGTTCCGGTTGAAGTCTCGCGGGTGCGGAAAATCCAGACAGACATCGAGCTTGACGCGGGACGGGCGCTCACTGAGCACCAGCAGGTGATCTCCCATGATCAAGGCCTCGTCGATGTCGTGGGTAATGAACAGTATCGTCTTCTGGAGGAGCTGGTGCATGTTGATGATCTCTTCTCTGAGCTTCAACCGAGTGAGGAAGTCGAGCCCGGAGAACGGTTCATCCATGAAGAGGATCTCTGGGTTGACCACAAGCGCCCGTGCGAGCTCTGCACGCCGCTGCATGCCGCCGGAAAGCTGATGCGGATAGCTGCGTTCGAACCCCGTGAGCTCCACCAGATCGATCGACTCCTGCACCCGTCGCTCACGCTCCTCGCTGTCATCCAGGCGACGGACACCGAGCTCCACGTTGTCCCATACCGTCATCCACGGCAGCAGACCGCTGTGCTGGAAAACGAAGATGTTGTTCGAGCTCGGCCCGCGCACCGGATCGCCATCGATCCGGACCAGGCCGGAGCTCGCCCCCTCGAACCCCGCCAGAATCCTGAGTAACGTCGACTTCCCACAACCGGAGGGACCGAGGATACACACCAGCTGGCCATCGTTCACATTGAGATCCACGTGGTCCAGCACACGCAGAGCCTCACCCTTGCGGGCCGACGTCCCGTTGACAGCGCGCGGCCTTCGTCGCCGTTCGACGTAGTCTTTGCACAGACTTCGGACTATCACCTCGCCCATGCCACCCCCAACGATCCGGTGTCTGACCGACGATCAGCGCTGCGTGCCCCAGGCGACCCCGCCCAGGTTCCCCAGCATTCCCATGAGACGATCGAGCACGACGCCGATCGCACCGATGGCAATCATCGCGTCGAGCACGTAGTCCATCCGCAGCGCGTTCCGCGAATCGAGAATCAGGTACCCGAGCCCCGACTTGACAGCGATCATCTCCGCGGCCACCACCACCAGCCAGGCAATACCGAGACTGATCCGCAGCGCCGGCAGCACGGATGGGAGAATCGCCGGGACGATCACCTTCCGCACCGTCTCCACGCGAGTGAATGCGAAGTTCGCCGCAACCCGGAAGTACGTCTGGTCAATCTGCTGTACTGCCACCATCGTCGAGACGAGCAGTGGGAAGAACGACGACAGAAAGATCAGAAAGACCGCTGGCTTCTCCCCGATCCCGAACCACAGCATGGCGAGTGGGATCCACGCCAACGGCGAGATCGGACGGAGAAACTGGATCAGCGAGTTGAACGCCATGCGCCCTTCAGCCCACCGTCCAAGACCGATGCCGATCGGCACCGCGCTCACCACAGCGATGTAGAAGCCAAGCGTCACTCGGAACAGGCTGGCGACAGCGTGATGGAGGAGGGTTCCACCCGCGACCAGCTCGATCAACCCGCGAAAGGTCGCCACCGGTCCAGGAAACACCTCATCAGACCAGCCCCCGACCAGACACATGGTCTGCCACAGGAGGAGCACGCCGGCATAGGCTGCGAGCGGATACACCACCTTCCGCCACCCCATCCATCGCCACCGCAACCGGCGCGACCGCTGGTAGAGCCGATCCACGAGTCCGGGAAACGCCGCTGCACGCATCATCTCAGCCTTCATCTTCACCACCAGACCGACATGCCGAGACCCACCCACGTTGCATCGTCCTCTGTTGGAGGATCATCGAACCGGATCGACCAACCTGCGGTTCCAGTCAAGGAGACACGCTGTGCAAAGTCCCATGAAACGGAGACCGTCGCGGCGCCGTCCACCAGACCGTCGGAAAGGTACCAGGCGGCCTCGTCTGGAGAGGCCGCGCTCGGCGCCATGCCAGATGTGAAGCCCAGGTGGATCCCTGGCGTCACGCTCCAGCTCCGCGCGAGAGCGAGGTCGTGCGAAGCCGACAGATCGAGGTAGAACCCCTGCACCGCGTCGACATCTCGATACAGAGTGGCCTGGATCGCGTTCCAGCTCACGCCGAGGTACAGCTCGTGCGTTTGCCAATCCTCGATACCGGGCGCCACGTCGGACCTGGGGTTGCTGTAGTAGATATAGCCTGCGGTTACCACCGTGTCACCGTCGAGAACATGCTCGAGTGCCAGGGTGAAGTCCTGCTCGAACAGTGTATCCGTCCACGTGTCGGAGCCATGATCATCGAGGGCGACGTTCCACCATCCGTTGAGGCTGACCGTCGTCGTTTCGGAGGCGGCCCACCCCACCGTGATCGACGGCTGGAGAGACGCCTTGTCATCCAGCTCGAGACCTCGCCATACGTAGGCCGAGACCAGGTCCACCGACGCGTCGAACGAGACGTCGCCGGCTCCCACTGGAACGGCCACCAGCACCATCAGGCACACAACGAAACCTCTCATGCAACCCCTCCTTGCTCGCTCGGCAACCACCGTGGATTGAGACCCGACCGGTCCCTGCCAAACCAGTCCATGACACGGTGGATCATGTCCTCGGGCGGCAGCTCGGCTTCGACCACCCCTGCGGAGACGGCACGCGCTGCCATGCCGTACACAACCGAGCTGCTCTCATCCTGGACCATGGTGCAGCCGCCCACCCGGCGCAGCGCCGTCAACCCGAGCACTCCATCGGTTCCTAGCCCCGACAGGAGCACTCCGACCGCTCGGCCGCCCTGCGCACACGCCGCGGAGTACAGAAGGAGATCGATGGAAGGCCGGTAACCGCGTTCCCCGGCTGGAGCGTCTCCTACCTTCAACACCAGCTTTCCCCGGTTCCGGCGCATCCGCAGATGCTCACCCCCTGGCGCCAGGTACACGTGGTGGGACCCCACTGTCATCCCGTCCACCGCCTCGCAGACCGTCAGACCGCATGCCGAATCCAGGTACTCTGCAAAGCTACGTGAAAACCCCTTCGGCATGTGCTGGACCACCACCATCGCCATCGGGAGATGGACCGGCGTACTGCGGAGCAGCGCCTCCAGTGCGACGGTGCCGCCGGTGGAACCGCCGACAGCCACAACGTAACGACACGGCTCCTCATCGACGCTATGCAAAGCGCCCTTCGCACCTGGAGCGATCCGACCATGTTGACGCGTACCGATCTTCGATCTCGGCACTGCCGCAGCGATCCGCACCTTCGTCCGCAGCTCCTCGCCGAGCTCTCGCTGTGATCCGAGGTACGCTCCTCCCACTGGCTTGGTGACGAAGTCCACCGCCCCCAAGGCCAGCGATCGGAAGGTGTTGAAGGACCCCTCAACCGCCAACGTCGACAGGACGACAACCGGCTGTGAGTGCTCTCGGACAAGGTAACCGAGAGCCTGCAGTCCATCCATCACTGGCATGTGCAGGTCGAGCGTCACCACATCCGGTTTGAGCTGCGCGGTCCTGGACAGCGCCTCCTCACCGTTCGCGGCATGTCCGACCACGACAAGATCCGGGTCGATCTCGAGCAATCGGGTGACCGACGCTCGGATGAACGCCGAGTCGTCCACGACCAGGACGCGGACCGGTGGTCGGTTCATCGGGGCCCTCGAACCAGCTCGGTCCTGACGACCTGGGCCACCTCGTACGGAGCAACGACACGAACGCCGGGAGCGTCCGCGGCCCGCTTCAGACCTTCCGCCTGCAATGCGGTCTGAGGAGACTGGGCCACCACATCCACGTCGGAGCTCGCCAGGTCGCCCAGACGCTCTGCGACATCTCGGCCTGCACCCGAGAGGAGTGCCGATCGCAGCCGCCGGCCACGGCACACGTCTGACCACGAGTCGACCACACCTCGAGCTCCCTCTTGCGACATCTCTTCATCGAAGCGCATCGCACCCCGCTCTCCAAGGACCCGAAGCGACCTCGCAGTTGGCATCAGGTACACCGTCTCGGCCCGAATCTCCAGGCCCAGCTCCGCGGTTGTCACAGACAGTGGTGTCAACCGACCGAGATACTCTGCAAACGACATCACCACCCGAGGCGCGAGATCCAGGATCACGATCCACGAGCTCGCAACACCAGCTGGAATCGAGTTGACCACAGCCATCAGCGGTGCAAGCCCGGTACGTCCTGCGGCAATCAGCCCCACGGTGTCCGGTGGACGCAGACTCGGCCGCACACTGACCGCCTGACGGCGGAGTCGACAGTACCGCGGCGCTGGGGCATCTCTCCCCGCCGCGCCGCGAAGCCGGTCACGGATTCGGGCTCTCTGCACCTCACGGTCGCCGCCGTCCAGCTCGCTGGAAGGCTTCCACACGAAGTCGAGAGCACCACATCGCAAGCACTCGAACGCCAGATGGCTGTCCTCGTTGGTCGCTCCCGACACCATCACGGTGGCAACCGGCCGGCGGGTCATGATGTGCTTGAGCGCCGTCACACCGTTCATCACCGGCATCCGCACGTCGAGGGTCACAAGGTCCGGACGCAGGGCCGTCGCCATGTCGACGGCCTGCACTCCGTGCTCCGCCGTTCCGACCACCTCGAAGCCGAGCTCTTCGGTCACGATCCGAGCCAGCTCGTGAATGACCAGGGCGGAGTCATCGACGATCAGCGCTCGAGCAGCCACCGGCCTCACCTTCCGATCAGTTCGTCAGGAGGCTCGAGCCGCCTCCACTACCGTTGGTCCGCAGAAACGCCTCGAACTCCCGCAACCGCGAGCTGTACCTCTGCTGCTCGTAATGCTCCGGATCCACTGCCATCTTCTGGATCTCGGCGACATCCAAAATGAGCGTCACGGTGCCGTCGCCCAGGATGGCGGCTCCGGCGACGCCACGCGCATCCACCAGCTCGTCCTCGAGGCTCTTGATCACGATGTCTTGACCACCGACAACACTGTCCACGACCACTCCAAGCTCCGAGCCTTCACCCTGAAGCACCACGACATACCGTTCAGCCTCTTCGTCGCCGTCACCGTTATGAGCCGTTCCGTTGCCGTTCATCTGGTCGGTCTCGAGGTGGTACGCATAGCTGAACACCTCGTCGAGATGAACCAAAGGCACCACCGCATCACGGACCGTGATCACCTCCTGTCGCTCCACCGTCGAGATGTCCGCATCCGTTACCTTGACCGTCTGGATCACGGCCGACACCGGTATCGAGTACACCTCGCGTCCAACGCGCACGAGCAGCGCCTGCATGATCGCCATCGTCAGAGGGATCCGGATCGAGAACCTGCAGCTCACACCTTCCTGAGAGGCAACCTCGATCTGTCCGCCGAGGCTCTCGATGTTCTGCTTGACAACGTCCAATCCGACGCCTCGACCCGACACCTCGCCCACCTGCTGCGATGTCGAGAAACCGGGCAGGAAGATCGCCGAGAGCAGCTCGCGGTCTGCGAGACGCTCGGCATCCGCCTCCGAGGACATGCCCAATGCCACCAGGCGCTGGCGAACTCTGCCAAACGAGATGCCGCGTCCGTCATCGAACACGTCGAGGATCACCATGTTCCCCTCATGGCGCGCCGAGATCTCGAGGAGCCCTTCCGGGCTCTTCCCAGCCGCCACTCGATCCTCGGGAGCTTCCAGCCCATGTCCGATGGCGTTGCGGAGCAGATGAACGAGCGGATCAGCGAGCTGCTCGATGACGCTCTTATCGAGCTCTGTCTCCTCACCGTGGAGCGACAACCGCACCTTTCGGCCTTCGCGCACCGACAGATCCCGAACCAGTCGCGGCACACGGTTGAACAGGGCCTTGACTGGCACCATCCGGATCCGCATGACACCTTCCTGGAGCTGGTTGCTCACCCGGCCGAGGTCGGTCGATGCCTCCTCGAACCGGTTGATCACCATCCGCAGGTCTCGGGCCTCGTTCTTGCTCAGGTTCCCGGAATCGATGACCTGCGTGATCACTTCCCGGACGGTACTGCCAAGGACCATCATCGACGAGCGGTTCACCACGAGCTCAGCGGCCATGTTCATCAGGTCGTCGATCTTCTTGGTGTCCACTCGCAAGGTCGTCTGGGGATCCACAAGCGCCCGAACTGCACCGCCGGGGTCTCCCGATCCGCCGTCGCCGTCCCCGCCGCCATCACCGCCGGTCGCGCGTTCGGTGGTCTCCAAGGGGCCTGGAGCCTCCGTACCAGCTCGGCCCTCGGCGATGTGCTCCGCCTCCTGTGCGCCGGCAACGATCTCCTCGGCCGTCGCGGATGCCGTCGACGTATCGTCCGGTTCTCCAGCCCCGGGGCTCTCACGATCCAGCCCAGGAGCCTGTGGAGCCTCCGCGGCTTCCTGCGGTGGCCTGACCTCCGCAGCATCGGAAGCTCGAGGCTCGGAGCCCGGGTCGAATGCATCGCCTGCATGCAGCTCCTCGAACAGGGCGTCGAGATCGTCCTTCGCCGGATCAACCCTGCACTTCACCGAGAGGCTCGGCGCCCGAAGCTCCGGCACATCCAGGCCACACTGACGGTACAGGTCGCGCACGCCATCCAGCAGGCGCTCGACGACCTCATCGGTCAGAACATCGCCTTCAAGCCACACCGTCTCGACCCGTTCTCGGACGTCTTTTGCCACGGCCGCGGTCTCGTCTCGCGCGATGTTCACCGCAGCCGACTCGAGACAGCCGAGGTGGTGCTGAATCGAGGACAGCAGATCCGGCTCCATCTGCTCGACGAAGACCAGCAGATCCCGAGCCAGGTCGTGCAGATGGACTGCCGCCGAGTCGACGAAGATCCGCTCCAGCTCGTCGAAGTCGTCCTGCACCGCATCCGTCTCAGAAACGCGCACCACCTCCGACTGGCGCGCCCACACCACATCGAGAAATGTCTCGACCTGACGTAGGGCTTGAGTCACCTCTTCGCCAGCGCCTTCCGTCACCGCGGCGCGAGTCCGTGCAAATCGGTTGGCCAACGGCTCGTAGCCCATGTAACGTGCTGCGGCGTCCAGATCATCGAGCAGACCACAGAGGATCTCGTGCTCCCCTTCGTGCCACGCCGCAAGAGCCTCCGAGATACGCTCGCGCGTTGTCTCCAGATAGATTCGAACCAGCTCGGTATCGTAATCGTCCTCGAGGATCTCCGCTTCCAGGCTCGTCAGAGCCGACTCAGGCGCCGGTCCGTTGCCGGCGCGCTGACACACATCCAGCAGCATCCGAGCTTGCTCGACGTTGATCCCCCGAACCGACAGCAGACCGGCAACACCCGCTGCGCACACGGCTTCGCGGCTGTTGATGCCCGCCTCCCGCAACCGCAGCGCCTTCTTCGGACCGATCCCCGGAACCGTCACCACAAGCTCGTCGAAAGGCCTGTCGTCCACCTGGTCCTGATCGCCCAGCGACTCGATCCCAAGGTCCTTCGGCACCAACCGTGCCAGCCGTTCCACCTGCTCTCGCATGGTCACGGCCGACATTCCGCCGATTGCCGACAGCACGTCGCCCACCTCGCGAACGAAGGTGTCGTAGCCATGCAGAGAGCCGGCCTGCTCCAGCTCTCCCAACGCAGTGGCACAGCGCCCCAGATCCTCGGCGCCGGTCGCATCGATGAGCTCACGAAACGAAGCGGCGTACGGATGGTCGCTGGACGCGATGGCCGCCGCGGCGCCAGCGTCCGCAGAGTGCCATCCCATCACCCGGCCTTCCCGTTCTACGAGCTCCCCGACCCGCGAGACGATGTCGTCCACCTCAACGGTAACCGACCCGTACTCGACGAACTGAGAGAAGACCTCGTCGAGAAGATCGAGGCTTGCCGAGGTCGCCAATCGGATGTCGTGAGGAAGATCGGACCGGTGTCGCAGCGCGCGCGCGATCAGCTGCTCCAGAGTGTGCGCCAGCCGCTCCATCTCCGCCAACCCCACAAAACCCGCGATTCCCTTGATGGTATGCAGGTTGCGGGTCACGACGGCAAGCTGCTCCGGATCGGCTGCAAGCCGCTCCGGCCGTTCGAGAAGGGCTCGCGCCGAAGCCATGTTCTCGCGGTAATCGGCGATGAACAGCTCTGCATCGGCGCCTTCGTTCCGATCGTCCTCACCCGGAGCTGCGGACTCCCATTCCGAACCGTGGGCGACTCCTTCGTCACCGACCTCGCGCGTCCCACTCTCGCTGTCTGAGAGCTCATGCGGGGGCAGAGACGGCGCCTCCGTGACGTCCTCCGCCACTTCGACCGCAGGCGCAGTCGGATGCGCCTCGGCTTCCTGGTGCTCAGCAGACGACGGTCCGAGCTGGGAACGCGCTGCCGCTGCCCTTTCCAGACGTCGCACGATCGCGGCCGCGTTCAGTGCTGGCGCCTCCTTACGGCTGGCTCCCTCGATCAATGCGGCCAAGACGTCCAAAGCCGCCAGAAGGACTGCCATGACCTCCCCATCCGGCTGCTGCGCACCTGATCGAATCCGATCGAGGAGCGTCTCCATCCGGTGCGCCACCGTCGAGGTCGCCTCCAGGCCGAGGTACTGAGCACCGCCTTTGATGGAGTGTGCTGCGCGGAAGATCTCCGCCACACACTCCGGATCGCCCGTGCGCTCCAGCTCGACGAGGTTGGTCTCCATCGTCGCCAGGTGCTCGCGCGACTCGGCACAGAACTCCTGGGCATCCTCGTCATCCAGCTCGCCGTACACATCGATCAGCTGGTCAGCCGAAGGTGCTGCAGTGTGATCGCCGACCTCCGCTCGACCTCGTTCATCCGGACCGTCCCCCTCCGACTCGCGTGGGAGACCATCTCCTTCCTCTGGCAGCTCGACACCGCATGCCACCAAGAAGGCGACCACAGCGGCTTCGAGAACGGCGCTCCCCTCTCCACGCGCAGCGCCGGCCATACCTTCGATCAGGCCGTACAGCCGATCCGCGCACACCGTGATCCGCTCCTCGTTCTCCGCAACCGCCTGCGCTTCGACAAGCGCCGCGTGGAGACGAGGCGCGCTGACGCCTTCGAGCTCGCTCTGGAGCGTAGCCAGCTGCTGAGCAGTCTCCGTGCGGAGGTGACGGTCGCCACCACCTTCCACGCTCAGGCGAAGGGCCAAGTTCTGGAGCTCCCACAGCTCGTCGCCAAGGCGTTCGAGTGCTGCGGTGAGTTGCGTGTTCATGGTCGTGCCCCCTCACTGTCTGTCTCGGTCACTACATCAGATCGAGAAAGCTGCGGGCCTCGCTCTCGACAGACCCCGGTATCGGTAATGCAGCCCCCATCGAGCCGGACGCGAAAGTAGCGAAAGTCCGTAATCATGGCCTCGACCTCGGTCAGACTGCGGTCGAGCTCGAGCCGTTCACCCTGTCCGTTGATCGCCTGGCGCATCGAACGGGCCGCATGGGCAACGAGGAGCAGCACCTCCTGGAAGTCCGCTGCCATCGAGTTGACCGTCCGTCCCACCTCACGAAGCGGAGCCGGGCCCTGTTCCGGGACAGTGGCAGACAGGTTTCCGACCCCGAGGCGCCGGCAGGTCACGGCGACCCGATCGAGCGGCGCCAGCACCAACGTATGCCCAACGGCCGCCGTTACGGCTCCGCCGGTGACAATGCCGACTCCAAGAACCACCCACTCGGGAGCGTTGGTGGAGAACGTGATACCGAACGCCACCGCGAGCAACCCGAGGCTCGAAAGCCACCAGGCCCACGAGGTCCTCATGCCGCCTCGCCGAGCTCTCTCACTGGTTGAGGACCGCACGCAGCGCCTCCCAATCGTTCTTTCCCAGAACGACCTCGACTCCGTTCGCCTCCGCCAACGCATTCACCGCAGGGTCCTGCACGGCCGTCAGCATCACGATCCGCGCCGTGGGATCCGATCGCCTCAGCAGCCGGGCGGTCTCCACTCCCGCTTTGCCGCGCATGACTTGGTCCAACAGGATCAGTGCCGGTCTGTGCAGCTGCGCCTGCTCCAGCGCCTCGGTCCAGTCCGCCGCCTCGACGACGGCGTCCCATCCCTCGGAGCTCAGGAACCGGCGCAGGCGCAACCGCGCGTACGACGAGTCGTCCACGACCAGCACCGCACCTCGGTGGAGATTGGAACCCCCCATCTCAGCCCACCAGATCGCACAAACGGTCCGCCAGCTCCTGCGGCCGGCTCTTGTGGACGAACGCCCGGATCCCGCAGGATAAGGCCTCTTGGACAACCTCCGGGTCCTCGACGATCGAAAACAGCACGATCTTCGCCGATGGATCCCGAGCGAGAATCGAGCGGCTCCCGGTGAGCCCGTCGGCGCCTCGCATGGTCAGGTCCATGGTCACCGCATCCGGTCTCAGCTCGGCGTACAGCGCCGCTGCCTCGTTGCCGTCACGTGCCTCTCCGGCCACGTCGAGGCCACGCTCACTGAGAAGCCGCTTGATTCGCGAGCGCATGAACGCCGAGTCGTCCACCACAAGAACCCGCGCCGCCACGGTGCTCACCCCTGGACCTTTGCCGACATCCGGCTCCGTTGGTCACCTTCACCGGTCTTGAACTGCGCCATCACCTCGGCAAGCTCCTGCGACAGGGACTGCAGCTGCTCGGTCACGCTCACCACCACACCTGCTCCCTCCGCCGTCTGCCGCGCCGTGGTCTCCGACTCTCGGGCGCCGTCCACCAGTCGTGCGGAACGCTGCGCCTGCAGACCGGTGAGCTCCTCGACCTCGTCAGCGAGCTCGGTCGAGGCGTGCGACTTCTCGTCCACCTCGCGCGCGACGCGGCTCGCCTCGTGCATCGATGCCGAGATCTCCGAAGCGTGTTGCAGCAAGGTCGCCAGGGCTTCCTCCACCGCAGCACGCCGACCACCCTGCTCACCGGCCAGGGACGTGATCTGCTCCGCCAGCTGACTGAGGCTTTCCATCATCTGCATGACGTTGGAGGTACCGCGATCGATCTGGCGCGTGGCCTCGGCGATCTCCTCGATCGCTCGCACGTTGCCTTCACCCTCGAGAGTAATCCGCTCGAGCGCCTCCGCCGACTGGTCGGCGAGCTTCGCACCGTCGGTCACCCGGGTCGTGGAGTCCTTGATCAGCTGCGTGATCTCCTTGGCGGCCTCGGCGGAGCGCTGTGCGAGCTTCCCGACCTCATCCGCGACCACGGCGAAGCCCTTGCCGTGCTCACCGGCACGGGCAGCCTCGATGGACGCGTTCAGCGCCAGCAGGTTCGTCTGATCGGCGATCGCGGTGATGACCGAGATGATCTCGGCGATCTCCTCGGACGACTCGGCGATGGAATGCATACCTTCCACCGTCGCGGCCACAGTCTTGCGGCCCTCCTCGGCCGCGGTCAGCGTGTCGCGACCGTGGACGGTCGCCTGCTCGGCAGCACGGTCCATCTCCTCCACCGCCTTCGCCATCTGGTTCATCGCGGTCACGGCCTCGGCCACAGCAGAGGCCTGCTGCCGTGCCGTGGCGACCACCTTGCCCGCCGTCTCGCCCATCTCGCGCACCCGATCGGTGGCGCCCTCGACCTCCTTGGTCTGACCGCCGACGAGCTCGGTCACCTGCTCCAGCCGCTGCACCAGCGCGTCCATCTGCTCGGTGGTCTGGTGAGCGGTCTGGTCCATGCTGCCGACCTTGCTCGCCACCTCACCCGCGGTACCCCCCATCTCTTCCACCGTTTTTCCCACCGCAGCGGCTTGCTCCACCTCGCGGCTGGCACGGTCGCGGTTCGCCGAGGCTCGTTGGTTCACGTCCATCGCGTGCTCTTGCACGGCCGCGGATGCCCCCGTGACCTGACCGAACGCCTGGCGCAGCATGTCGAGCAGGCCGTTCAGCTCGCGCGCCATGGCGCCGACCTCGTCCTCCGTCTCCACCGGCACCTGCTGCGTCAGATCTCGGTTGACCGCAATGTCGTGGATAACGCTGGCGATGTGAACAACCGGGTTGGCGACGACACCGCCGAGGAGGAACCCGACCAGCACCACCACCGCGATCACAACCACCAGGGCGATCATCGCAGTGCGCGTCAGCGCCCGCACCGGCTGCAGCAGCTCGGCCTCGTCCAGCTCGACGAGCAGCCCGTAGCTCACTCCGAGCACATCGACCGGCTGATACGCCGACAGCACGACATGGCCTCGGTAGTCCTCGGTCTCGGTGACACCGGTCTGACCGGAGGCGGCGAGCCGAGCGGTCTCGTGAGCTGCCTTCTGACGCAGCACGGCGTTCTCAACGAACCGCGAAGGGGTCCGCATGACGAGGTCATCGGCCCCGACCAGGTACACCTCGCCGGTCTCCCCGAGACCTTCGCGTTCCGCCATGATCTCGTTCATGCGACCCAAAGGAATCTGTGCGGCGACCACGCCGATCCGCTGCTGACCGTCGACGATCGGATAGCCGACGAACATCGCCGGCGCGTCGTTGGACGGCGCATATCGCTCCACATCGGTGAGGACGGCCTGTCCGCCACCTCCACGCATGGCGCCCTGGAATGCCTCGGCGAGGCCGGTGTCCGAGTACCGTCCCGTCACAACGTTGGTGCCGAAGTCATCCTCGCGCGCCACCGAGAACACGACGTTCCCGGCGTCATCGATCAGGAACACATCGTAGTAGCCGTAGGCGTCTGCGAACGGTCGCAGGTACGCCGCAGCGTCCTGGTACGCCGCTGCGGCCTCGGAACCGCGGTCGGTCACAGCTGACAGTGCCCCGGGGCCAAGATCACCTCCAGAGCCAGCCCGGAATGCCTGCGCCGAACGGCGCAGGGCTGCCACCGAACGGTCGGTGGATGCCACGAACCTCAGGTTGCTGGAGCGTTCCTCGAAGAAGCTCTCCAGCTGTGCCGCGCGTCCGGCACGAACCGCCTCCAGCTCCGTGGAGGCCTCCTCGATGAGCGCATCGCTCGCCGCGCCGCGGGCCATCACGGTGAGGGTGATGGCCGGGACCAGACCGACCAGCAGCAGGGCGGCCAGCACTTTGATCCGAAGTGGAAGATTGACGAACCATTTCATGACGGTGTCCTCCTTACGTTTCCCTCAGGAATCTCTCAAGAACGCGCCGCGACGCGCCCGCCCACGCCCGCACTGGCCTCCACGCTCTGATGGTTGCGGGTGCTCAATATCTCTCTCTTGTCCAGAACGATAACGATGTCTTCCTGGTGTTGGACGACCCCGATGACATACCGGCCACTGACCTTGGCCAACACGACCTCCGGAGCGGCTTGCAAGCGCGCCTCGTCGATCTCCAGCACCCCGCCCACTGCATCCACAGAGAACCCGACCATCCGGTCCTCCGAGTCGATAATCAGCAGCCGGTGCCTCTCCGAGATCTCTCGAACACCCAACCCCAACAGATGCTTGAGATCGATAATCGGCACCACGATCCCACGGAGGTTCAGCACGCCCTCCACATGCCGGTTCACGTTCGGCACCGGCGTGATCGGCGTGTCTCGGATGATCTGGTGAACGTCGGTGATCGGTAGCGCACACAGCTCGCTGCCGAGGTGGAACGTCACCACCGACACGGTGCTCAGTTGGGTGTCTACGCTGTCTTTCGTGGCCACGATGTCTCCTCCTCGGTTCCCGAGCGCAGCCGCGACAGCCACAGCTGCGACAGCTCATGAGAGATGTGCGGAAGCAGCACCACTCTCTGCACAAGACCCATCTCGAGCGCAGCCTCCACTGGCTCGGGATCGACACACGACTCCGGAAGCTGACCCAAGCAGGCGCCGCCCGCGGCCGCGATCGCGCCGAGGCCAGGGAGCGCGCCCTGATCTGTTCCGGACAGCACGAGGCCGATGGAGCACTCCGCGAAGCTGGCTGCCGCCTCCCGAAACAGCAACGACGGTGGCACCGGCTCCTCGGTCGACTCCACGCGCAGCACCGGGCCACTGTCGGTGGACTCGATTCGGAGCCGGTCCGCATCGCTGGCGAGGTACGCCACACCACCCTCGATCCCGACCCCATCCTGAGCCAGCTGGACCTCGACCCGAGCCGACTTCCTGAGGTAGCTGACGAGTCCCCGTGTGAAATCGCGCGGGAACGACAGCTGGCCCACCACCCCAAACGGGAGATCCGTCGGCAGGCTCGTGAGCAGCTGCAGGTACGACAGGCAGCCGCCTGTTCCACCCACGGCCGCCACCAGGCCTCGACACCGGCCCCGGTGCGCCCGTTTGTGGGGTCCTTGCGGGGCGGGCTGAACCATCCGAACCCCGCGGAGGTTTACCCGCGACGCCTTGCGGATCCGTTCGAGGATCTTTGTCGTCTGATCATCCATCTGTCCGCGCGACTTCGACGGCTTGGTGATGAAGTCGATGGCTCCAAAACGGAGGATCGACTCGAACGTCAGATCGAGCTCGTCCGCGTTCGCCGATGTGACGATCACTGTCGGCGTCGGCTGGCTGAGCATGATCCGCTTCAACGTCGTCACGCCGTCCATGACCGGCATATACAGGTCCAGAGAGATCACATCAGGCTTCAGCTCCGGAAGGAGGGCCAGCGCTTCCTCGCCGTTCTCGGCCACGCCGACGACCTCGATGTCGCCATCGGACTCGTACATCCGCCGCAGCACCTTCTGCATCAGGCGCGAGTCGTCCACCAGCAGCATGCGGATCGCAGCATTGTCGTCCGCCGTGGGATGGATCTCCCCGCCGTCAGCGAGCCGGCGGACCGCACCCTGCCGTTCCAGCTCTTCGAGCCAGTAGAGCGCCGCCACCGGTGAGGTCCCGGCCTGGCGCGCCACCGTCTCTACCGTCGCGCCAGCACGATCGAGCGCAGCAAGCACCGTCCTCGATCCCTCAGGTAACCCGTCGGCGCTCTCCCGGGTTGGAGCGAACGCCGTGTCCGGCGAGCTGCTCTCATCGATCAGGCGCATCGCTTCCAGGCACAGGCCCTGGTTGCTGCGATCGATCTCCCGCACCGAGTGTCCTTCCTCCGCTGTGAACTGAAACTCGCCGTCGCTCCAGCTCAAGACCTCGAAGGACGCCAGCTCCCCCCGTGCCGACGGGCTCTCAGCGGCCACAACCGAGCCGTCTGCGAGCCTCAGCACGCCCTCGCCGCGCGAGCTCGACACCGTCAACCTACCGGTTGCACGGCTCACCTCCAGAACGGACATGATCTGGGGGAGATCGAAGTCGGGAAGACGTCCGGCGAGGCTCCAGCTCACGGTGCACCGTCCTTTGCGAGCCCGCTGATCGTCGTGGCGATCTCCGCCAACGTCACGAGCTCGACGCCATCCACGATCTCCGGCGACCACCCGCGAAACAGCGCAGACGTCGAGTCCTGGACGAAGCAGCGCGCACCGCACCCGGCAGCATGACTCAGCCCGACCGCACCGTCCGACCGATCGCCCGCCAGAAGGATCACCGCCGAGCGGGCGCCAAACTGCTCTGCGACCCCCGAGAACAGCGAGTCGAGACCGCTGCCGGTAAGCTCACTGTCACGCGGCGCCACCTCGATCATCCGCTCGGTGACCCGAACCTGCTCACCGGGCGGCACGAACACGGCGCGACCGGCGGCCAAGGTCGCCGACGGCTCTGGCACGACCGCATGCCAGCCGAGCAGAGAACGCATCGACGCGACGAACGACTCGGTGATCACCGGGTTCAGAGGGGTCTGAAAGACGATCCCGAGGGATGAACGGCTGTCGCGAGGCAGCATCCCGAGCAGCTGGATCAGCGCCCCCACCGATCCGAGCGTGCCGCCGATCGCCAGCACCGCCCGGCAGGTCTGGATCGAGCTCTCTGCGGACTCCGGCGGCTCGATCGCCACACGTCGCAGGTTCTCGAGCCGCACGGCACGGGCATTGTGCACCAGGTACTGAAGCTGCTCGGTCTGATCGCTCAGGTCGCCGGCCAGCGACGACGGTTTGGGAAAGAAGTCGATCACACCGAGACGGAGCGCCTCGAACGGTATGTCGCCGCGATCGGTCATGCTCGACACGATGATCACCGGCGTCGGCCGGCACGACATGAAGTGCTTCAAGGCCGTGATGCCGTCCATCCTGGGCATGTCGATGTCCAGGCACACCACATCCGGACGGAGCTCACGGAACAGCGACACGGCCTCGGCGCCGTCGGCAGCTTCACCGACGATCTCAACACCTGGCTCGGCAGTAATCAGACGCCTGAGCGAGCGGCGCATGAACGCCGCGTCGTCGACCACCAACACACGCACCGGGGTGCTCATGCGCTCACCCTCCGCTGCTCGCGCGAGATCACCTCTCCCGCGAGGTCCAGGTAGGCTTGCGCACCCCGCGCGCTCAACCGCGAGAAGAGAAGCGGCTCTCCTTCCACCGGAACGCGAGCCAGATCCACGGTCCGCGGAACGACAGTCCTGAACAGGAGCGAACCGAAGCTCTGGCGCATGATGTTCATCACCCGTGTCGTCAGCGAGGTTCGGGAGTCCGCCATGGTGAGCACGATTCCCTCCAGGGCCAGGCGTGGGTTTTGGTGGCGCTGCACCTTGCGAGCGAGCTGCAGCAGCTTGCCCACCGTCCGCATTGCAAGCTCCTCGCACTGAACCGGAATCACGAGGGCGTCGGCGGCCACCATGGCAGCACCGACGACCGGCCCGATCGACGGTGGTGTATCGAGGATGATGTAGTTGTACAGCGGTTTCACCAGCTCCAAAGCTCGTACCAACGTCTCGGGACGAACCGCCAGGAGGTAGGCCTCCTCGTCCTCGTCCGAGCCGATGTTGACGGGAACGACTCCGAGCTCAACGCGACCCACCCGATGGATGCATCGATGAATGCTCTCGCCACGTGTGATGACATCGAACATCCCGGCGGAGACGTCAGAAGGCTTCAAACCGAAGCAGAGCATCACGGCGCCCTGGGGATCGAGATCAATGAGCAGCACGCGCCGCTCGAGCACCGCCAGCGACGCGGCCAGATTGACGGCGGTGGTGGTCTTGCC